>CALWCD010000019.1 GCA_944376265.1 uncultured Clostridia bacterium
CACCGGCAAGGGCCTGACCTACGGCGGCTCCCTGGCCCGCACCGAGGCCACCGGCTACGGCCTGCTGTACTTCACTAACGCCATGCTGAAGAAGAACGGCATTGACATTGCCGGCAAGACCGTGGCCATTTCCGGCGCCGGCAACGTGGCCATCTACGCCTGCCAGAAGGCTCAGGAGCTGGGCGCCAAGGTGGTCACCATGTCCGACTCCACCGGCTGGATCTACGACGCCGAGGGCATCGACCTGGCCGCTATCAAGGAGATTAAGGAAGTCAAGCGTGCCCGCCTGACCGAGTACAAGAACTACCGTCCCAACGCCGAGTACCACGAGGGCCGGGGCGTGTGGAGCGTCAAGTGCGACATCGCTCTGCCCTGCGCCACCCAGAACGAGCTGCTGGAGGACGACGCCAAGGCCCTGGTGGCCAACGGCTGCATCGCCGTGGCGGAAGGCGCCAACATGCCCACCACCATCGAGGCCACCAAGATCCTCCAGGAGGCCGGCGTGCTGTTCGCTCCCGGCAAGGCTGCCAACGCCGGCGGCGTGGCCACCTCCGCCCTGGAGATGAGCCAGAACAGCGAGCGCCTGTCCTGGACCTTCGAAGAAGTGGACCAGAAGCTGAAGGGCATCATGGAGAACATCTTCAAGTCCGCCGACGAGGCTGCCGAGAAGTATGGCCATCCCAAGAACTACGTCATGGGCGCCAACATTGCCGGCTTCCAGAAGGTTGCCGACGCCATGCTGGCTCAGGGCGTGATCTGAGAGACACCCAACCAAGTTTGAAAAGGACTCAGGGCCTGTGCCCTGGGTCTTTTTTTTGCCCTTTTCTTCCCGAAAAAAATGTGGTATGATAGGACCCGAACCCAAAACGGCCCGGACGGGGCGTACCGTCAGTAAGGCCAGGGGGACGACCAAAGCGCCGGAAAACCTCCGGCAGGCGATCTCCCGGCGGAACGCGGACATCTCTTCCGGGCAACATAGCCAATATAGATCCCCGCATCACTGTGCCTGTGCCGGGCCGCGGGAAAGGCGGAAAAACCACGGAGAAGGAACGGAGGAACTCCGCTCCCACGGTTTTTCTCTGTTCCCTCCCTATACAGAAGGGAAGATACTTTTGGAAGATACCAAACAAACCCCCGCCTCCCCTGGGGGAAAGGGCTGGGGGACTGTCAAGTCCTATTTGAACCTCTACTTTGTGGACGCCATGAGCGCCATGGCTCAGGGCCTGTTCGCGTCACTGCTCATCGGCACCATCATCTCCACCATCGGCACCCAGCTGAATGTGCCCCTGCTCATGGAGATCGGCACCTTCGCCAAGTCCATGGCGGGCCCCGCCATGGCAGTGGCCATCGGCTTTGCCCTGAAAGCGCCGCCCCTGGTGCTGTTCTCCCTGGCGGCGGTGGGCAGCGCCGCCAACACCCTGGGCGGTGACGGCGGCCCCTTGGCGGTGCTGGTGCTGGCCATCATCGCTGCGGAACTGGGCAAGCTGGTGAGCAAAAAGACCCCGGTGGACATCCTGGTCACCCCTCTGGTGACCATTCTCTCCGGGTCCCTGCTGGCCTACGTGCTGGCGCCCCCCATCGGCACCGCCGCCTCCGCGGTGGGACAGCTGATCATGTGGGCCACTCAGCTCCAGCCCTTCCTCATGGGCATTCTGGTGTCGGTGCTGGTGGGCGTGGCCCTGACTCTGCCCATCTCCAGCGCGGCCATCTGCGCCGCCCTGACCCTCACCGGCCTGGCCGGAGGCGCTGCGGTGGCGGGCTGCTGCGCCCAGATGGTGGGCTTTGCCGTTATCAGCTTCCGGGAAAACAAGTGGGGCGGCCTGGTGGCCCAGGGACTGGGCACCTCCATGCTGCAAGTGCCCAACATTGTGAAGAACCCCCGGATCTGGATCGCTCCCACGCTGGCCTCGGCCATTACCGGGCCCCTGGCCACCTGTGTGTTCCACCTGGAAATGAACGGCGCCCCCATCTCCAGCGGCATGGGCACCTGCGGCCTTGTGGGGCAGATCGGCGTGGTGGACGGCTGGGTGAACGACGTGGCCAACGGCCTGAAGGCGGCCATCACCCCCATGGACTGGGTGGGGCTGGTGCTGCTGTGCTTTGTGCTCCCGGCGGTGCTTTCCTGGGTTATCAACCTGGGGCTGCGGAAGCTGGGCTGGGTCAAAGACGGCGACATGAAGTTGGACGTGTAGTTCCTTCTCAAACAAGAAAGGGCTTCCGGCACAGCTGCCGGAGGCCCTTTTCTATGTTCCTTTCTTCCAGCACACCCACGCCAGCAGGGCGCACACAAGGGCAGCCGCCCCACAGGCTCCCCTTACCAGGTTGCTCAAATCCAAAAAGCCGCTGCCGGTGACTGTGAAGGCGCACACCGCCCCCACCAGGCACAAGGCCCCCAGCGCCACACCGGCGCCCTTCCAAATCCAGGTTCTTTTCACGGCCCGTTTCTCTCCCTCCGCGGTTATTTGTGGTATTTGGTGTTTCCCAAAATCTGAAAGCCCCGGTAGATCTGCTCACAGAGCATCACCCGGGCCAGCTGGTGGGGGAAGGTCATGGGGGACATGGAAAGCCCCTCCCCTGCCGCCTTTACCGCCGGAGAAAGCCCGAAGGAGCTGCCGATGACAAAGCTCACCGCACCCGGGGACTGCATGGCTCCCGCCAGGCGCTTGGCAAGCCCGGGGGAATCCACCTGCTTTCCCTCAATGCACAGAGGGTAGATCTTTCCCGCGGCGTGGCGGAGAATCTGCTCCCCTTCCCGGTCCAGGGCAGCGTCGATCTCCCCCTGGGAGGGGTCCGAGGGCAGCCGGGCTTCAGGGAGCTCGATCAGCTCCCACTTGCACAGGGGACGCAGCCGCTTTTCGTACTCTCCCACCGCATCCCGCCAATAGGCCTCTTTCAGCTTGCCCACACAGATCAGCTTTACGTTCAGCATGGTCCCACTCCTTAAAAAATGATGGTCTTTCCCTCCGGGTTGTCGGGGGCAGCCACCTCCAGGCGGAAATCCGTCCCCGGGCGGCAGCCTGCGGCCGCCAGCGCCCCCAAAGCTGTCTCACCCGCCAGGGCCGGGGTGTTGTTTTCCCGGCTCAGGTGGGCCAGAAGGATCCGCCGGGCACCCGCCCGGACAAGCTCCGGCAGGAAAGCGGCGCAGTCCCCGTTGGAGAGGTGGCCCCTCCCCGAAAGGATCCGCCGCTTCAGGTAGTAAGGATAGGGGCCGCACCGGAGCATCTCACGGTCGTGGTTGGATTCCACCACCACAAACTCCGCCCCCAGCAGGTGCTCCCGGACACAGGGGGTCACCTCTCCCAGGTCCGTGGCCAGGGCAAACTCCCGATGGTCCGCTGTGGTGATGCGAAACCCCAGGGACTGGGCGCTGTCGTGGGGGGTGGGAAACGGGGTGATCTCCATGCCGGCCAATTCCAGCCGGTCCTCCAGCACCCACCGCTCCACCCCCTCCAGGGAGGATTCCAGCGCCATCAGCGTCCCCTGAGAGGCGAACACCGGCAGTTTGTACTTCTTGGCCAGCACCCGCACTCCGGAAACGTGGTCGCTGTGCTCGTGGGTGATGAGAATCCCCTGAATGGCAAGGGGGTCCACTTCACAGCGCTTTAAGGCCTGTTCCAGCTGACGGGCGCTCCGGCCCGCGTCCAGCAGCACTCCCGCGCTGCGGGAGCCGATGTAATAGCTGTTCCCGGTGCTCCCCGAAAACAGCGGGCAAAGTCTCGCCATACTCTTCCTTTCCCGCAAAAAAAGGGCTGCCGCAATGGTTGCCGCAGCCCCAAACTCTCTCTTCTCAGCCGATCTTGTCCATGGTCTTTTCCGGTTCCTGGCTGCGGTAGATGTCCGCCCCCAGCTCCACCAGTTTTTCCACAATGTTTTCGTAGCCCCGGTCAATGTACTGGATGTCCTCCAGCACGGTGGTGCCTTCCGCCACCAGACCGGCAATGACCATAGCCGCCCCGGCCCGCAGGTCCAACGCCCGCACAGGCGCGCCCTTCAGGTGATCCACGCCTTCCACAATGGCCACCTTGCCGTCCACGGTGATCTGGGCGCCCATGCGCCGCAGCTCGTCCACATACTTGAAGCGGTTGCTTTCCCACACGCTTTCGTTGACCATGCTGGTGCCCCGGGCAATGGACAGCAGCGTGGTGATCTGGGGCTGCATGTCGGTGGGGAACCCGGGATGGGGCATGGTTTTCACATTGCACTTGCGCAGGGGCCGTTCACAGACCACCCGCACGGTGTCGTCCCCTTCCTCCACGGTGACCCCCATTTCCACCAGCTTGGCGGAGATGGACTCCAAATGTTTGGGGGTGACGTTTTTCACGGTCACGTCCCCGTGGGTGGCGGCGGCGGCCACCATGTAAGTGCCCGCCTCGATCTGGTCGGGGATAATGGAATAGGCGGCGCCCCGGAGCTTTTGGACCCCGTGGATCTTGATGGTATCCGTGCCGGCGCCTCGGATATCGGCGCCCATGGTGTTCAAAAAGTTGGCCAGGTCCACAATGTGAGGCTCTCTGGCGGCGTTCTCAATGACGGTAAGGCCTCTGGCCTTCACCGCTGCCAGCATAATGTTCATGGTGGCGCCCACGGTGACCACGTCCAGGTAGATGCTGGCGCCGTGCAGGTCGTCCGGGGCGGAGACGGCGATCATGCCGTTGTCCAGGCTGTAATCGCAGCCCAAAGCCGCAAAGCCCTTCAAATGCTGGTCAATGGGGCGGATGCCGAAATTGCAGCCGCCGGGCATGGGGACCACAGCCTTGCGGCAGCGGCCCAGCAAAGCCCCCAGAAAATAGTAAGACGCGCGGATCCGCCGGGCGATGTCCGCGGACACGGTGTCGGTCTCCACAGGCCGGGGATCGATCTCCACGGTGTGGCGGTCCACATACTCCACCTTGGCGCCCATGTCCTCCAGAATATAGGTCAGGGTTTTCACGTCGGAAATATCGGGAAGGTTTTCCAGACGGCAGGGGGAATCCGCCAAAATCGTGGCAGGAATAATGGCCACCGCCGCGTTTTTGGCTCCGCTGATATTCACTTCGCCGGTCAGGCGGCTGCCGCCCTTGATCACATATTTTTCCAAATTCACACTTCCTAACGGCCTTAAAAACAAGCTCACCTGCAAGCCTTTGGTTTACAGAACTAGTATTAGACTGAAGATAATAATAATACATACCAGCTGAAAAGTCAATATCAGGGAAGCTTCCAGGCCTGTTTTGACAAAACCTTACGAGAAAAACCAGGTCCCTGTTCCAAGGAAACATAATCTGCGCGTTTCCCACAGAAAGGGGCGTTTCCCCCTCAGTCCCACAGGGTGCGCAGCCCTAAGGTGCAATCCATGGTCACTTGCTCTTACCCAAGGTGATGGGCTTTTCCTCGCCCCGGCGCAGGCGGCCGATGTTGGCGCTGTGCTTGAGGACC
Organism: uncultured Clostridia bacterium; assembly: GCA_944376265.1. GTDB lineage: Bacteria > Bacillota > Clostridia > Oscillospirales > Acutalibacteraceae > Acutalibacter. The sequence goes on from CALWCD010000019.1 coordinate 5,416, forward strand.
ACCGTCACGCCGGCGAACAGCGCCGCCGCAGTGGCAAACAGCAGGTACCCCAGGCTCTTGTCCCCGTGGTGGGCCAAAGGACTTCCGGAGAACTCCACGAAAAACAAAAACAGGAAGGTGAACACAGGGTACATCACCGCGGCGCAGATGGAGGCCAGGGAAACAATCTTCTTCCAGGCGAACACCAAAATAAAGGTGAGCAGCACCAGCAGAAACACCCGCCAGTCCGTGAGGGCAATCATGGCAGCGGAGGTGACCACGCCCTTCCCGCCCCGGAACCCGTAATAGGCGGGGAAGATGTGCCCCAGCACGCAGGCCAGCCCCGCCACATACCGGGCCACCCCATACAGCTCCTGGGGCTCCATGCCGGCGCCGCCTGCAATCAGGGCCACAAAGGCCTGGGAAAGCAGCACCGCCGCCACGCACTTGAGGAAATCCCCCACAAAGGTGAGAGCCGCGGCTTTCTTGCCCACGGTGCGCAGCACGTTGGTCATGCCCGCGTTGCCGCTGCCGTACTGCCGGATGTCCTCCTTGTTTTTAAAGAACCAGGTCAAAATGATGGAGCAGTTGATGCTCCCCAGCAGATACCCTGCCAGCGCGGAAAGCGCCAGCGCCAAAACCTCGAACCCCATGTGTCAAACCGCCTTTCCTGAAAATATGGTCAGTCCTTGTCCCCCCGCTCCCGGATGATCATCCGCACCGGGGTGCCCTCCAAGCCGAAGGTCTCCCGGATGCGGTTTTCCAGATAGCGCTGGTAGGAGAAGTGGAACAATTCATGATCGTTGCAGAAACAGATGAACGTAGGGGGCTTGGTGGAAGCCTGGGTCATGTAGTAGATCTTCAGCCGCTTGCCCTTGTCCGTGGGAGGCTGTACCCGGGCTGTGGCCTGAGCCAGAATGTCGTTTAAGGTGCCGGTAGTCACACGCATGGCGTTGGAGGAGGCCACCAGCTTGATCATCTCAAACAGCTTGTCCAGCCGCTGGCCGGTTTTGGCGGAGATGAACAGGATGGGTGCGTAGGACATGAAGGAGAAATCCTTCTCCAGCTTTTCCCGCATCTCCTGCATGGTCTTGCCGTCCTTTTCGATGGCATCCCACTTGTTCACGCAGATGATGCAACCCTTCCCCGCCTCATGGGCAATGCCCGCCACCTTGGAGTCCTGCTCGGTGAAGCCCACCTGGGCGTCGATGAGGATGAGACATACGTCCGCCCGCTCCACAGCCATTTCCGCCCGCAGATTGCTGTAATGCTCAATGGCGTCCTCCACCTTGCTCTTCCGGCGAAGGCCGGCGGTGTCGATAAAGGTGAAGGTGCCGTGCTCGTTCTGGATGGTGGTGTCCACCGCGTCCCGGGTGGTGCCGGCGATGTCGGAGACAATGCACCGGTTTTCCCCGGCCACCTTGTTCACCAGGGAGGACTTGCCCACGTTGGGCTTGCCGATGACCGCCACCTTGATGACTTCCCCTTCTTCCTCCTCTTCCTGGTCCTCCGGCAGCACGGCGCAGACACGGTCCAGCAGGTCGCCGGTGCCGTGGCCGTGGACGGAGGAGACCATCACCGGGTCTCCCAGGCCCAGGTTGTAAAACTCGTAAAACTCCGGAGGGGGCGCTCCCACCTGGTCGCACTTGTTGACGCAGAGCACCACCGGCACCCCGCTTTTCAGCAGGATGTTGGCCACATCCGCGTCGGTGGCGGTAACGCCGGTGCGGATATCCGTGACAAAGATAATGGCGCTGGCGGAGTCGATGGCGATCTGAGCCTGCTCCCGCATCTGGGTCAAAATCACGTCCTTGCTGGCGGGCTCGATGCCGCCGGTATCCACCAGGGAGAACTTCCGGCCGCACCATTCCCCGTCCCCGAAGATCCGGTCACGGGTGACGCCGGGAGTGTCCTCCACAATGGAGAGCCTGCGCCCCACGATCTTGTTGAACAGCGTGGACTTGCCCACATTGGGCCGGCCCACAATGGCAATGATCGGTTTTCCCATAATTCGTTCCTTTCTATTCGGTCCATGGTCTCAAGGCCGGTTCCTCACTAGGTGCCGGGCCCTGTTATTGGCGTTGCTTGTTTACCGGTGCTCCCAGGAGGCCTCGTAGGGGTTGTGTCCCGGGGAAGCGGGCTCCGGCAGGCCGGCGATGGCGCACACCAGCGCCTCTCCCGTATTGCCCACCCGGACCACCGGCACTCCCAGCTCGTTGGAAAGCTCCTGGGTGGTCATGTCGTCCAGGAACACGTCCTCCCCTGCCCGGAGCATATTGGAGGAGAGCAGCACCTGGTCGCCCAGGTCCCGGCCTTTCAGGTTTTTTAACACATCCTGGCCGGTGAGCAGCCCGGTGACGTTCACCGTGCCGCCGAAAAAGTCGTTGTGCACCGGCAGCAGTTCTATACTGTAATTATGACATCTCTCCCGCAATCCGTCAAGAAGCTGGTTGAGGAACTGATAGCAGCCTTCCCCGGTGGGGATGGTGACTTTCCGGGGAACATCCGGCAGCTCCAGGTCCTCCAGGGCCCAGTCGAACTCGTCCTGGAGGTTCCGCAGCATTCCCACCCCGTTTTCGATCTGAGGGAAGTCCTCGTAAAATTCCAGGGGCGGGATGGGCCGGCCTGCCAGCAGGTACAGCTCGTCGGAGCCGTACACGGTCCGGGAGCCCCGCTCCTTCTTCCAGCTCTCCCCCCACCGTTCCAGGATCTCCAGCACCTCCCCGGCGGTCTGCCGGTTGTAGGGCACTAAGGGATAAAGCCCCTCCCGGTAGCGGGTCAGGCCCACAGGGACACAGGCCACGCTCAACAGCCCCTCTCCCAGGGACCAGAGCTTTTTCAGGGAAAATTCCAGTGCCGGGCCGTCGTTGACCCCGGGGCACAGGACGATCTGGCAGTTGAGCTTCACCCCTCCCTCCGCCAGCCGGTACAGGTGGCGGAGAGACTCCCCGGCAAACCGGTTGTGCATCATCTTGCACCGCAGCTCCGGGTCCATGGTGTGGACCGACACGTTGATGGGGCTGATGTGCATGGAGAGAATCCGGTCCACCTCCCGGTCGTCAATGTTGGTCAGGGTGATGTAGTTCCCGAACAGGAAAGAGAGCCGGTCGTCGTCGTCCTTGAAGTACAGGGTCTCCCGCATGCCGGGAGGGAGCTGGTCGATGAAGCAGAAAATGCACTTGTTCCGGCAGGAGCGCTGCTGGTCCATCAGGTAGGTTTCAAACTCCAGGCCGATCTCCGCGTACTGGGGCTTTACCAGTTCCACCTCGTAGGGTTTTCCCCCTCGGGAAAGCTTCAGCCGCAGTTCCCGTTCCGTCTCCAGAAAGCGGTAGTCCAGCACGTCCACAATTTCCCTGCCGTTGATGGTCAGCAGCAGGTCCCCTGGCAGAATGCCCGCCCGCTGGGCCCGGCTCTTTTCCGCCACACCGTCAATTTTCACCGCCATGGCCGTTTCCCCTTTCTCCCGGCAGATTTCGCCGGTAAAAATAAAGAAGGGAGCGCTTTCCCCGCGTTCCCTTCTCACCACTGCCTGAAAAATTTAAGCGTCCTTCTTCACAACGGCACGGCCATTGTAGTAGCCGCAGTTGCCGCAAACTCTGTGAGGTGTCTTGTACTCGCCGCACTGGGGGCATCTCATAAGAGCGGGAGCCTGGAGCTTCCACACATTGGAACGCCGCTTGTTCTGCCGCGCGCTGGATACTTTCCGCTTGGGTACTGCCATGGGTGCACCTCCTTAATCTATCGAAGATGGTATTCTGCCGCAGAGTGTTCTCCACGGTCCAGTTTTCACAAAACGTCCGGCACACTGGCCAAGACCGCTTTCCTTCGCCGCCTTTACAGCAGCTCCTGCAGGATGGCAAGCCTTGGGTCCACCGAGTTCCGCTGACAGCCGCAATCCCCTTGGTTCAGGTTCTTGCCGCACACGGGACACAGTCCCTTGCAGTCTGAGGAACAGAGGAACTTGCTGGGAAGATCCAACAGGATGTCCTCTGTCAGCAGCTGGTCAAGATCCAGCTGTTCATCGGGCACCACGACGAACGTGCCGTCGTTGTCCTCCTCGTCGCTGAGCTCCCGCACCAACACGTGGAACAGCTGAGTTTCCCGCTTTTGGGTGGTGGTTTCAAAGCAGCGGTCGCAGGGCATTGTCATGGTGTAGACAGCCTTGCCCGCCAGCTCCACGGAAGCGGCAGAGCCTTTCAGCTCTATCTGGACTTTTGCCGGCGCACAAAACGGCTTGACACCGCCCAATTCCATACCGGAAAGGTCCAACTCGTATTCCAGCGTTTCGCTGTTGCCCAGAAAATACTTTCTCAGATCGATGGTCATAGTCTTTCCCTCATGCCGTACTGATATATTATAATGAGGGAAATCGCCTTTGTCAAGCTTTTTTCCGCCATTTTTGGCGCTTCCCTCCGTCTTTGGTCCTTCTCTCCAAACAGGGGAAAAGACGGCCCGAAAGCCGCCTTTTTCCAGGGAATATCCACATCAGGCTGGTTCTTATTTCGCCACATACTCCGCAACGGAAGCGGGAATGTCCTCGTCGGCAGCGGAGATGGAGAGCACAAAGTTCGCCTTGGACTCCTCGCAGAGGTGCTTCAGCTCCTCAATGAGGGGCTCCAGCACTTCGGCGCCGGTGCCGGTGATCTTCAGGGTGGAATCCACGAAGATATCGGTGACGTCGTAGTTGCCGGCGCAGATGCCTGCCAGGAACCCGTACAGGCCCTTGCCGCCCTTTACGTCGTAGGCGTCGATGTCGATGAGGCGGGCGGTGTGGGAAATATCATAGGTCAGCTTCAAGCCCTTCTCCACCACAACCACGTTGCCGTTGGACTGAGCCACGGCAGCGTTGGCCAGGTCGATGAGTTTCTTGGTCTTGCCGGAGCCTTTTTTGCCAGTCAAAAGAGTGATCATGAGTAACTACTCTCCTTTATTTTATATATGATTCCGCCCCAGGGGAGCGTGATCCACAGAGTGTTCCCTTAACGGGACAGGCGCTTCTCCAGCGCCGCCTTGGCTTCCTCGTAGCCGGGCTTGCCCAGCAGGGCGAACATATTCTTCTTGTAGCTTTCCACACCGGGCTGGTCAAAGGGGTTGACACCCAAAATGTAACCGGAAATGGCGCAGGCCTTCTCGAAGAAGTAAATCAGCTGGCCCAGGCTGTCCTCGGAGAAATCGGGGACATGGATGACCACGTTGGGCACGCCGCCGTCATTGTGAGCCAGCACGGTGCCCTCGAAGGCCTTTTCGTTGATAAACGCCATGGTGCGGCCTTCCAGATAGTTCAGGCCGTCCACGTCGGTGGGGTCGTTGCCCAGGGTGATCTCATGCTTGGGCTGGTCGATGAGCACCACCGTCTCGAACAGGGTGCGGCGGCCGTCCTGAATGTACTGGCCCAGGGAGTGGAGGTCGGTGGAGAAGACGACGGAGGCGGGGAACAGCCCCTTGTTGTCCTTGCCCTCGCTCTCGCCGTAGAGCTGCTTCCACCATTCGTTCATCATGGCGTAGCAGGGCTCGTAGCTGACCATAACCTCGGTGCATTTGCCCTTGTTGTAAAGGATGTTGCGGATGGCGGCGTACTTGTAGCAGTCGTTCTCCTCCACGCAGGGGGTGTTGTACTGCTGGGCTGCCTTGGCAGCGCCCGCCATCAAAGCGTCGATATCGGCGCCGGACACGGCAATGGGCAGCAGGCCCACAGCGGTGAGCACGGAGTAGCGGCCGCCCACGTCATCGGGCACCACGAAGGTCTCGTAGCCCTCTTCGTCGGCCAGGTGCTTCAAGGTGCCCCGGGCCTTGTCGGTGGTGCAGAAGATGCGCTCCCGGGCGCCTTCCTTGCCATACTTCTTTTCCAAAATCTCCCGGAACACACGGAAGGCAATGGCAGGCTCCGTGGTGGTGCCGGACTTGGAGATCATATTGATGGAGATATCTTTTCCCTCGCAGATGGACACCAGTTCCGCCAGGGCGGTGGAGCTGATGCTGTTGCCGGCGAAGTAAATGGCCGGGGTGTCTTTGCGCAGGTCGTTGTACTTGTCGGACTTCAAAAACTCAATGGCAGCCCGGGCGCCCAGATAGGAACCGCCGATGCCGATGACCACAAACACGTCGGAATTGCCCTGGATCTTTTTGGCCGCGGCCTTAATCCTCTGGAACTCCTCCTTGTCGTAGGCGCTGGGAAGATCCACCCAGCCCAAAAAGTCGTTGCCCATTCCAGATTTGGACATGAGCACCTCGTGGGCCGTTTTCACCTGAGGCGCGATGGCCTCATACTCGTGCTGGGAAACAAATCCGTTCAGATAGCCGGCATCCAATTTCAGTGGCATTGCAATAACCTCCTTATTATGGTTCCCAGAGCGCCCTTCTGTTTCTGCCCGGAACCGGGAAAATTCCGAGGAACCCCGCTTAACCGCCCGCGGGGAAGAGGAGCGCCGTGCTTTGTGCTTCTATTCTACAATAAGTTGAGGCAATTTGCAAGTTTGTACTGCACTCTTTCCAAAAAAGTTACAAACCGGCCTTCCATTATAGGGCAATCAGGGCATGGAGCAGGTACCAAAACCCAGAGAGGAAGGTCACCTCCTCCACAGATTCCCCGGCGGTGATGTCCACCTGAGCCAGGGTTTCCCCCTCCAGGCAGTACCGCAGGGTGCCGATCACATCCCCCTGGCAGATGGGCGCCGTCAGCTCCTTCCACTGGATCTCCGTTTCCACTTCCCCGGTCTGGGCGGCTTTCAGCAGCAGCCTGGGGCTTTCCCCCGCCTGGGCGGCCACGTCTGGCACCATTCCCCTGGCCACCGGCACCCGTTCCAGGGCGGGGGCTTCCGGCACCACCACTTTCCAGTTGGCAAACCCGTAGTCCAGCAGAGCGGCTGCGTCCTGGAACCGGTGGTCGGTGGAATCCGCCCCCAGCACCACGGCGATGAGCTCCAGCCCCTCCCGCTCCGCTGTGGCGGTGATGCAGCTGCCCGCCTGGGAGGTGGTGCCCGTTTTCAGCCCGGTGATCCCCTGGTAGGTGCGGATCAGCTTGTTGGTGTTCACCAGCTGAGTCTCTCCCCCCCGCACGGAATCCATCCAGGTGAGGGTGTAGTCGAAGATCTTCTCGTGGGTCATCAGATCCCGGCTCATCAAGGCCACATCGTAGGCGCTGGTCACATGGCCCTCCTCGTCCAGGCCGTTGCAGTTTTGAAAGACGGTGTCCTTCATGCCCAGCTCCTGGGCCTTCTGGTTCATGGCGGACACAAAGGCCTCCTCGCTGCCGGAAACCGCTTCCGCCAGCACCACTGCCGCGTCATTGGCACTCATAATCACCGTGGCTTTGATCAAATCGTCCACGGACATGCTCTCCCCCTCCTCCAGCCAGATGTCCGACCCGCCCATGGAGGCGGCGTGGGCGGAAGCAGTGAGGGTCTGGTCCAGAGAGAGCCTTCCGTCATCGATGGCCTCCATCACCAGGCACAAGGTCATCACCTTGGTGATGGAAGCGCAGGACCGCACCTGGTGGGGGTCCTTCTCATAGAGCACCTGGCCGGAAGAGGCCTCCATCACCACGGCGGAAGGGGCGGTAACGGAAAGCTCCTCGGCGCAGGCGGGAAATCCCTGCGCGGTTACGGCCACGGCAAAAACGGCTGTCATAGCAAACGCCCGGATCTTTTTCATAGGGGACCATCCTTTCTTTCCACTTACCCCATGAATATGCGGGAAAGAGAGAAAAAAATTCCGCCCACCCCTTGGGATGGACGGAAGGTGCCTCACCATTATTTTTTGATCCGCAGATAGGCCCCGGGGGCCACTTGGGCGTCGGTTTTCCAGTAGACCACCATCTCCGCGTGGGGGGCCACGGTAAGGGGTTCCCAGTCCTGGTTGTAGAGCTGGAAAAGCTCCGCGGTGAAGGGTTCCTTCCCCGGCTGGAGCACGTCCACCACCTGGCCCTGGAAGAACCGGTTCCTCTGGCGCAGGCGCAGGCAGTTTCCTTCCCGGCCTTCGCAGACGGCCACCAGTTCATAGTTCCGGGCGTAATGGCTCCGGTCCGGTGTCTGCCCCGGCTCCCCGCCAAAGTAGAACCCATGGGAATAGGGCCGGTGGCTGATCTTCTCCGTCTCCTCCAGAATGGAAGCGGGCAGGGGCTCCCCCGGGTGTTCCCAGGCAAAGTCGATGGCCCGCCGGTAAGCGGCGGTGACGCAGGCCACGTAGTAGGCGGACTTGGCCCGGCCCTCGATCTTCAGGCTGGTGATGCCCGCGTCCACCATCTCGGGGATGTGGTCAATCATCCGCAGGTCGTTGGAGTTGAAGAGATAGGCCCCTTTCTCCTCCTGGACCAGGGTGAACTCCTCCCCCGGCCGCTGGACCTCCGTCAGGTGGTACTCCCAGCGGCAGGGCTGGGCGCACTCTCCCCGGTTGGCGTCCCGGCCGGTGAGGTAATTGGAGATGACGCACCTCCCGGAAAAGGACATGCACATGGCCCCGTGGACAAAGGCCTCCAGCTCCAGCCCGGGGTGGGTGTTCTCCCGGATGCCCCGGATCTCCGAGAGGGGCACCTCTCTTGCCAGCACCACCCGCTTGGCCCCCAGCTCCCAGCAGACCTGGGCGGCAGCGTAGTTGACAATGCCGGTCTGGGTGGAGATGTGCCGCTCCACCCGGGGCGCCACCCGCTTGGCCAGGGCCAGCACCCCCAGGTCGGAGATGATGAAGGCATCCACCCCCATGTCCTGACAGGCGGCAAGGAATCCGGGCAGCTCCTGAAACTCCTGGTTGCGGGGCAGGGTATTGCAGGTGACGTACACCTTCACCCCGTGTTTATGGCAGAAGGAAACCGCTTCCCCCAGCTCCTCCTCCCCGAAATTGGCAGGGGCGGAACGCATGCCGAAGCTTTTCCCCGCCAGGTATACCGCGTCCGCGCCGTAGCGCACCGCGGCTTCCAACCGCTCCCTGTCCCCCGCAGGGGCGAGCAGTTCCGGTTTTACTCCATTCACGTTGCTCTCCTTATGACAAGCCGGCCAGCTGCTTGTTGTACTCGTGGTCCTCCGCGTTGGTGGCGTAGTAGGCAGTGCCGTCCGCCGCGTGGCAGAAGTACAGGTAGCTGGAGGCGTCGCCCCTGGTATTGGGCTCCAGGGCAGCCTCAATGGCGTCCAGGCCCGGGTTGCAGATGGCTCCCGCAGGCAGGCCCTGGACCTGGTAAGTGTCGTAGTTGCCGTAGGACAGTGCGCCTGTTTCCGGCACATCCTCCGCCCGCTTGTAGGGGTAGTAGGTGGTGGAGTCGCACTCCAGCCGGTAAATGCCGTACTCCCCGCCGAAATCCAGCCGGTTGTGAAGCACCGCGGAAACATCTCCCATATCGTTGACGTTGGCGGCCTCCCGCTGGATGATGGAGGCCATCACCACCACCTGGTCCAACGTCATGCCGGAAGAAGCGATCTTGTCCTCCAGGTCGCTGACCCGGTTCTTGAAGTTGGTGAGCAGCTTGCCCACTACAGAGCCGATCTCCTCCCCCTTGTAGAAGTCGTAGGTGTCGGGGAACAGGTAGCCCTCCAGCTTGTAGTACCGGGCGGAGCCGTCGGCGATCTGATCGATGCCGTAGTAGTCGTCAAAGTCATTGGAATCGATGGCGGTGAGGAAATCCTCTCCGGAGCACACCTCGTTCTCCTCCAGCAAGGCCGCCGCCTCCAGGGCGGTGGTGCCCTCCGGGAAGGTGACCGTCACCACTTCCTTGGTCTCGTTGCCGCCCTGCAGGGTGTTGATGATGTCCTCGTAGTCCATGTTGGTTTCCAGCTGGTAGGTGCCGGCCTCAAAATACTGCATATCCGCGGTGACGGAGCAGTAGATGTTGAAAAACTCCGGCTTGTCTATGGCTCCCGCCTCGTAGAGGATTCGGGCCAGCTCCTCGGAGGTGACTTCCTGAGGAATGGTCACCTCGGTGGTGCCCTCGGGACGGTTGGCGGCAAAGAAGTCGTTGGAGCCCTGGATCAGATAGCTTGCCAGGGTAAAGGACACCAGCAGCACCATGCACACCCACACCAGGGCGAACACCCGGCGGTTTTTCCGGGCCTTCAGCTTATCCCGCTTCTTGTGGGCTTTCCGTTCGGCGCGGCGCTCCTTCTCCGTAAGGTACGCCTTGTTGGCGGAATATTCCGGCCGGGGAGGCTGGCTCCTGCGCTCGGGCAGGTCCACGCTGCCTGTGGCCAAGTCCCGCTGGTCAATATTCAGCTTGAAGTTTCCCGTACCCCGGTTCTCGCCTCCGGGATTCTGTCCGTGATTCATACGCAACCTTCCTTTCCGGGGGCCCGGTCCCTTAAAAGAGCCGGACCCCGCCTTCTGTCACCAAACAGGACACCTGCCGGTCATAGGGACCTCTGGGCAGCCTGGGGACCAGCAGGTCCCCGTAGCAAAGCCCCACGGTCCTCACAGAATGTCCCGCCAAAAAGCGGTCGTAATAGCCTTTCCCATAGCCCAGCCGAAACCCTTCCCGGTCGAAAGCCAGGCCCGGCACAAGGCACAGGGCGCCGGTCACATCCCCTGCCAAAGGGCAGCGCGCCGGGTCCGGCTCCCAAAGGCCGAACCTGCCGGGGACCAGCTCCTCCTGGGACGCCACCCGGTAAAAGGCCATGCTGCCTTCACCGTCCAGGCACCGGGGCGCGAAGGCCTTCTTTCCCTCTCTCAGGGCCAGGTCCAGCAGGGCCCAGGTATCCGGTTCGCTTCCCCCGCTCAGGTAGAACAGCACCTGGTCCGCCTGCCGGTAGGCCTCTAACAACACCGCGGCTTCCCGGATCGCCTGGTCCAGCTGCTCCCGATGGGGCAGGGCGTTCCTTCGCGCCAGGAACTCCCGGCGCAGGGCGGCTTTGGGACTTACGCCTCCCACTGGATGGACGCCTGCAGCTCCCGGGCCTTCTCCTGGGACACCAGGGCTTTTACCAGGGCCAGGCCGAACTGGGTGGCGACCCCCATGCCCCGGCCGGTGAGGAACTGGCCGTCACGGCACACGTACTCGTCGCTGAGCAGGGCGCCGCCTTCGTCCAGGTCTTTCTGGAAGCTGGGGAACGCCGTGGCCCGCCTGCCCTTTAACAGCCCCTTGTGGGCCAGGATGGAGGGGGCGGCGCAGATGGCCGCCACCAGCTTGCCCTCTTTCACGCAGGCGTCGATGCAGGCCTGCACAGTCTTGGACTTCTCCAGGTTCAGGGTGCCGGGCAGCCCGCCGGGGAGCATCATGGCCTCCGCCTGGGAGGGGTCCACCTCGTTCGCGGCCACGTCCGCCGCCACCTTGATGCCGTGGGAACCGGTGACCTCCATGCCGGTCACACCAGCTAAAACCACTTCCAAACCAGCCCGGCGCATCAGATCCACCGGAGCCAGGGCCTCCACTTCCTCAAAACCGTCTGCCAAAAACACAACCACCATAGAGATCTTCCTTTCTAAAAAAACTTGTGTCATTTCAAAACAGGTTCCACCTGGCGGAGCACCGCCCGGTGGATCTCCTCCACGGGCAGGGGTTCCCCCTCCTTGGCGCAGGGGATCACCTTCCACTGGAGCCGCTCCCCGGCGTACCGGGCGCACTCCCCGCAGGACCGGAGGAACTCCAGGTGGCTCTCGTGAATGTCCTTTTTTCCGCTGTCCCCGTGATACCGCCCCAGCAGAAGCTTCTGGGACACCTCCACGGGCATATCCAGAAACAGCACCAGGTCCGGCCGGGGGATGCCCAGCTTGCCGTACTCAAAGTCCTCCACCCAGGAGAGGTAACTGTCCCACTCACGCCGGGGAAGCTTCCCCATCTGATACACCAGGTTGGAGGTGGCGTACCGGTCGCAGAGGATCACGCTCCCCCGGTGGTAATCCGCTTTCCAGTCCCGGCGGAAGCTGGCGTACCGGTCCACCGCGTAAAAGGCGCTGGCGGCATAGGCGTTCACGTCTCCCGGGTCGGAGCCGAACTCCCCGTCCAGGTACATCTTCACCAGGGCGGAGGAAGGGGACTGGTAATCGGGAAAAGTCACCTGCCGCAGGGGGATTCCCCGCCGCTCCAGTGCCTGGGCCAAAAGGGCCGTCTGGGTCCCTTTCCCGCTGCCGTCCAGCCCCTCCAGCACGATCAAACTCATGGTGTTTTGCTCCTTCCTCCCCCCGTCTCTCCCCTTTAGTATGGGACAGACGGCGGCATCCTTACAGCGCCGCGAATTTTTTCCGGACTTCGTCCATTTTTCCGCAGGACATTTTGCCCTCGGGGCAGGCTCCCCGCAGGCAGGGCGGTCCTGCCTTTTCAAACAGGTGGGGCGCCACGGCCCGCACCTCTCGAAGCATCTGGGTGGCCAGCTCCCGAATTTCCCACTGGGCCCGGTTGCAGCACCGCTGGGAGAAAAAATTCAGCAGGCTTCTGGCGTTCATGGTGCAGAGCATCTTGGTGGCGCAGGCGTTGGGCAGCACGAACCGGGCATCCTCAATGGCCTGCTTTTCCGCCTTCCGGTCCGCGGACTTCTCCGTCTCTCCCGCCGCCAGCAGCTCCTGCTTGTGCTGTTCCTTCAGCAGCTCCGTCAGCCGCTGGTAGTGGGCGGCGTCCTCCTCCATGGCCCGAAGAAACTCCTCCTTGGCCTGGGGGATCTTTTCAATCTCCGGGGGTAGCACGAACTGGAAGCCGTCCTCCCGGACGTAGCGCTGGCTCTGCACGCTGAAAGAGGCGATCCGGTGCCGGGTAATCTGCGCCAGCAGGGACCGGGACACGCCCTCGATGCCGAAGGTGAAGCTGGCGTGCTCAATGGGGCTCTCGTGGCCGATGGACTGGAGCATCTCCAAAAAGGAGGCGGTCTTTTCCTCGGTGAGTCCCTCGTATACCGTGTCGATATCCGCAGCGGCATAGCACAGCTTGGCGGCGCCCGCCACTGTTTTTTCCGGTTCCGGTGTATAGGCCAACAGCTTTACCTGCATAGGGGTCATTCCTTTCCAGACAAGAGATCTCATAATCCTAAGTATTATACCAAATTCCAAGACACATCACAAGGCTTTTATTTTTGCCAAAAAAGAAAGCCCCGGACACCGGAGCTTTCCCCAAAAACTCATTCTGTTTCCCCGTCCCACAGTTCTCCCTCCTGGGACCGGGCCTGACTCCAATACTCGTCCAGCTGGTCCAGAAGCTCCTGCTGGCCGGTCTGCCCTGCCAGGTACTCCCGCAGCAGGTCGTTGGCCCAGTCACGATAGCCCTCATGGGCCTGGTACATCACCGGCTCCTGGGCGTAGAAATACCAGTCCACCCGGCGGACCATCAGCAGGTTCACTGCCAGAGAGCTCTCCTCCAAAGAAAGCTCCATGTCCGCGGCGGTGGTGTGGATGGGAACCGTGCCGCTGACCTTGGAAAGGTGGGTGTTGTTGTCCCCGTTGGAGAGGTAGGTGAGAAAATGCACCGCATTGCCCACATTCTCCGAGGAAGCCGCCACCCCGAAGCCGGTGAAATCCAGCCCGGTGATGGCCACCCCGGCAATTCCCCTGGGATAGGCGGCCGCGTCCCAGGTTCCCTCTTCCATGGAGGAGGCGATCTTCTCCATCTGGTCCTGGCCTGCCAGCAGCATGATGGCTTTGCCCTGGGTGAAGGCTTCCACCGCTTCCTCTTCCGTCCAGGTGAGGGCCTCCTCCGGCACGCAGCTTTCCACCAGGGTGGCAAGCTGCTCCGCGGCGGTGGCGGCCTGTTCCAGGGTGAACACCGTGTCGTGGTCCTCCACCGCGGAGAAGTACCCTGCCGCCGGGTCCTCCAGGCGTCCCAGGTTCACCCCGCTCCACACCATGGAGTCGAACAGGTCCACCAGGTGGTCCTTCCCGCCGAACACCAGCCCGGCCGCCCCTTTGTCCTGAAGCTTTTCCGCCGTTTCGGGAAGATCCTCCCACACGCGGCAGTAGGCAAGCCCGGTGTCCTTCCCCTCGTTGTACTCCTCAAACCAGTCGCTGCGGTAGTACAGCAGGTCCTGGTCCAGGGTGGCGGGCAGCAGGTAGGCCTGGTCCTTTCCCAGAGAGGCCGTCACCTGTTTGGCGGGCTCTGTCAGATGGGAGAGCTCTTCCCAGTTCTCCAGGTAGGGGGTCAGCTCCACCAGCAGTCCCTGGTTCACGCAGTCCACCTGCTCCTGGTTGGAGATCTCCACCAGGTCGGCGCCCCCCTCTTCCAGCAGCATCTGGGCCTCTTCCCCGCTTTCCACGGTGACAATCCGGATCTGGGTCTGGGGGAAATCCGCCTGGTATTTTTTGGCGATTTCCTGAAGGGCCCGGGTCCGCTCCTGGTTGACGAACAGTTCCGCCACCACCAGCGTTGTGTCGCTGCCGTCGTTTTCCAAATCGTAGGGGCTGGAGACATGCTCTTCCTCCAGGGAGGAGGCATTCTCCTGGGGAGCGCAGGCGCAGAGAGCGCCCGCCGCCACCAGGGCCGCGGCAAACAGGGCCGCTCCCTTTTTCCAGCTATATTTCACAGGCTTCGCCTTCCTTTACAGTAAGAGTCGATGCTCCTATTATAGCTTTCCCGCCGACAAAATACAAGAAAAAACGACCCCAACCAAAAAACGGCTCCCGAAGGAACCGTTTCAAGGCAGGAACATTACACGTTTTTCACGTAGTCGGGCTTCCGGTCCTTGGGCTGGGGAAGGGGACCGGCAGCGTAACCCAACGCGATGGACCCCACTCCCCGCAGGTTCTCCGGCAGGCCCCACTTTTTCAAAAGGGCCTTGCCCTCAGGCAGCTCAAACATCTCCCGCTCCCCGTGGATCCAGCAGGAGGCAAGGCCAATGGCGTGAGCGGCGTTCATCATGTTGCACAGCACGCAGGAGCCGTCTTCCACGCAGGTGTTCCGCTCCGGGTCCGCCAGCACCAGCACAATGGTGGGCGCCCCGTAGTAGGGGTCGCCGGTGCCGCCCCGGGCCTGCTTGTTCAGTTCCATCACCGCCTGGCGGGTCTCCGGGTCCTGCACAGCCACCATCACCGGGGACTGCTTTCCCATGCCGGTGGGAGCCCAGGTGCCCGCTTCCACCACGGCACCCAGCTCTTCCGGGGTGATCTGTTCCGGCTTGTAGGCCCGGACGCTCCGTCGTGTTTTCAGCAATTCCAGCATCTTGTTTTCCATAAGACAAACTCCTTTCCCCTGTTTTGAAGGGTTGATTCACTCCTGGGGTGTGCCGCGCCCAAGGGCGCCGGTTCGCTATACTGTTATGATACCACATTATCTCAGGAAGGCGCAAGGTCCCCCAGGCCTTTTATCAGCCGCACCAAAAGCACCGCCGTGCCCACGTTATAGCCGCAGCAGCCGTACAGGCCTTCCCCTTCCCGGTTGGCCAGCACCGCCAGGGGCAGCTGGTCCGGGTCCAGGTACATGCGCCGGGCCAAGGGGGAGGCGCTGGAGGCGAACTCCGCCGTCCACACCTGGGCCCAGGGGAGCGCAGCCAACGCTTTTTGCAGGGTGCCGTCCTCCAGGCAGGACAGGCGGGGCAGAACCAGCCACAGGGGAACGCCGGTCTTTTTCAGCCCCCCGGCGGCCTCCCTCAGCTCGTTGAGCAGGTGTTCCGTGGGCTCACGGCCCACCTCCAAAAAACACACCACGGTCAGAGGTTTCCCCGCCAGCAGCTCTTTCCCGGAGAACGTCTCCTCCTGCCGGCTCTTCAGGGAAAATTCCGGCAGCGGGCAGCGCTCCAGCAAGTCCTCCACGTCCCCTTCCCGGAAAGAGAGGGCCAGGGTGCGCTGTTCCCCCTCTCTCAGGGAAAAAGTTTCCCACCGGGCCAGCTGATTCCCCCCGGGCATGCGGCTGACGGTCCACAGCCGGTACTCCCCCGGAGCCAGGGGGATCTCCCGGGTCTCCCCTCCTGCCACGTTTCCGGAGGACAGAACCTGGAACCCTTCCGGCCCGAAGCGGGACAGGGTGTAGTTCTGCTCTTCCAAGCCGGGCTGGCCCAGAGGTGCGGACAAGGTCAGCTTACCGGTGAGAGCCTCTCCCCACAGCGGCTTGAAGCTCCCGCCCTGCCACACCCGGGGGACACCGTCCACCAGTTTGGCCGGGATGCCCAATGTCCGGCAGGCGGCGCAGAACCCCATGGCCCTGCCCTGCCGGGTGCCGGCTCCCACTCGGAGCATCCCCTCCGGGGTGCCCCACAGGGCAGAGTAGCAGTTGTCCTCCAGGGCGATGTGTTCCTCCACCCACTGCCACAGCCGGGCAGGGCTCTTCCGGAAGGATTCCCGCTGCTGGGACGAAAACCGGGCTTCCAGCGCTTGGTGCCAGGGGGTGAGCACTTCCAGCCCCACCCGGGGGGAGAGGAGCCCCTCCCGGAAGGCTTCCGGGGGCACCTTTCCCTCCCAGGCGAAGGGGGCCAAAGCGTCCTCCATCAGCTGGGGGGACGGGTCCCCCTCCCGGTCCTTCTCCGTGAGGGACTGCCACACCCTGCCCAGGTCCCCCTGGGGCGGCGCAGGCCGCCGGGCCTCCCGCCTGCGGCGCTTTTCCTCCCGAAGGGCGGCGGCCTCCTCCAGGCAGGCACGGCGGGCCTCCTCCTGGGCGGGGGACAAAGGGGGCACGGTGAGACCTGCGTCCGCAGGCGCCAACAGGTCCTTTTCCCCGGCAGGCCCCAGCCGCTTTCCCAAAACCAGGGTGGCCTCCTCTTCCTGCGGGTCCAGGAAGCATTCCCCCGGGGAGTCCGGCTCCCCTTCCATCCAGGCAGTCGCCACCAGGCTGCCCTTTCCCAGCCTCAGATTCACCCGGCCGTTGGCGTCTGCCCGGCGGCGGGCAAATTCCCGGGGCGCAGCCATGTTCATCACGAAAAAGGACACCCAGGCACCTGGGGCGGGGGTGCCGTCCTCCTGCACCACGGAAAGAGAAAGGTCCTTCACCGCGCCGTACCGGGCGGTGAGGTTCTCCACCGCCACCCCTTCCTGCAGGTCCAAATCCACCGGGGCAGTATCCGGGAACAGGAAGGCGGCCTCCTCCCCAGTCCCCTGGACAAAGCTCCTGGTGTGGACCATCACCGCCCGGGCGGCGGCGTGGGTGAACCAGCCCCGGTCCAGCACGGGCTCCGGCTCGCAGGCTCCCAGGTACCGCCAACGCTCCCCGTCGAAGGCCTCCACCCAGGCGTGGTTGTCGTCGCAGTGGGACCACCAGGGGGCGTACACCTGCCGGCCGGCAATGCCCACACTGCGCAGGGCCGTCACCAGGAAGGTGGACTCCTCTCCGCAGCGGCCGAAGCCTCGGGTGAACACTTGCAGCGCCGAAGCGGTCCTGCCGTCGGTGGAGCGGTAGGTGGCCTCCTGGGCACACCACCGGTTCACCTCCAGGATGGCCTCCTCCAGGGAAAGGCCGGCAAGCCGTGGGGCTATCCTCTCATAGAACAGCCCCCGGCAGTCCTCCAGCTCCTCGGTGTTGACCCGGGGATAGGCCACGCATCTGAGAAACAGGTGCTCCGGCAGGTCGGCGCACCAGGGGAACTCCTCCCGGACCTTCAGGGACTGGCGGGCAGTCTCCTGGAACAGGGCGGGCGGATAGTCTCCCAGGTCCGTCACCGGCAGGGTGGCGAAGTAGTAGGAGAGCAAAACGTTCTCGTCCCGGCTGCAGCGGGCCAGAAGGCGTTCCAGCTCCTCCCAGCGGCTGCCGAGGGCGTTTTTCCGCTGTTCCAGCTGTCTTTGGGTGTAGTCCAGAAATGCTTGGGACCAATTCACTGTGGCATCAATTCCTTTCTCGCCGCCCGGAGTTTTTCCGGGTCCGTGCGCCAGAGTGTGTATTCGCTGAAGGCGGGAAGCCCCATGCTCACCCCTTCTTTCCGGTAAGTCATGGCGCTTTCCACCACCCGTTTGCCGCTCATGTGGAAGGCTTTGGCCTGGGGCAGCTCCTCCCGGACCCGGCGGATGGTTTCCCCGTCCACTCCCGCTCCCAAAAGCAGCTCCACGCCGCCCTTGCGCTCCCACAGCCGTTTCAGCAGGGGAAGGCCTTCCAGGCAGGTGTTTTTCTGGCCGGAGGTGAGCACGGTGTCCACTCCCAGCTCCCGGCACTGTTCCAGCGCCAGGAAGGGGTCGCGGCACACGTCGAAGGCACGGTGCAGTGTGAAGCGCTTTCCCCGGCTGTGGCAAAGCTTCACCAGCGCCTCCAAGCGGGGCAGGTCCAGGTCCCCTTCCGGGGTGAGAAACCCGGACACAATGGCGTCGGCTCCCTGGTCCAGCAGGGCGGCGGCGTCCTCCACCATCATGGAAAACTCCTCCTCCGTGTAGAGAAAGTCCCCGAACCGAGGCCGCAGCAGGGTGTGGACCGGCAGGCCGGTCCTCTCCTTCACCTGTTTCGTCAGGGACAGCGCGGGGGTGGTTCCCCCGATAATCAGATTGGCGCAGAGCTCCAGCCGGGTGGCTCCCCCCTCTTTCGCTGCCAGGGCGGAGTCCAGGCTGTCCACGCAGGCTTCCAACACGCACATGGCTTACTCCTTTAATGTCACTTCCAGCACGGTGTCCACGGGGTCGGGCAGCACTGGGTCCTCTCCCAGGTCCGCGAACACAATGTCCGGGTAATTGTTGCTGGTCCACAGATTGGCCAGGGGGGCTTCCGCTCCCGTGGCAAGGTACCGCACATGGTCCACCTGCTCCTTGCTCAGGCCGGGCAGGGGCATGGGGCCCACGGTGTTCTCGTACAGGTGATAGTACAGCTTGTTCCCATTCCGGGTGATCCGCCCGTTGTCGGGCTTGGCCGTTCCCGCCTTGCCGCAGCCGTAGATGCTCTGGCTGTTGTCCCTCATCCAGTCCTCCAGCTTTCGGAGGATCTCCAAGGACTGGGGCGGAATTTTCCCCCGGGCGTCGGGGCCCACGTTCAGCAGCAGGTTTCCCCCCTTGGAAACGCACTCCACCAGTTTTTTGATCAGCATGGAGGCGGGCTTGTAGAAGTAGTCCCTGGCGCAGTAACCCCAGTTGTTGTTCATGGTGACGCAGGCCTCCCACACCAGGTCGCGGCCCTGCTTGTCCTGCAGGCCGTTGGGGGGGATGATCTGCTCGGGGCTGGCAAAGTCCCCGTGATAGGGGGTGGGATTTCCCTCCCACAGGGAACCGAAGCCCTCCCCGCTGACTTCCAGCCGGTTGTCGATGAGGATCCCGGGCTGGAGCTCCCGGACCATGGTCACCAGCTCCGCAGCCTTCCAGGTCTCTCCCCGCATGACGGCGTTCTCGTTTTCGTAGGAGAAGTCGAACCAGAGGATGTCCAGCTTGCCGTAGTTGGTGCACAGCTCCCGGACCTGGTTGTGCATATAGGTGAGGTACCGGTTGAAGTCCCTGCCCTGGTTGGTGTAAGCGGGGTTGTCCCGCATGGGGTGGTGCAGGTCCCCGTAGTGGGGATAGTCCTCATGGTACCAGTCCAGCAGGGAGTAGTAGAGCCCCACTTTCAGGCCCTCCTCCCGGACCGCCTCCACAAACTCCTTCACAATGTCCCGGCCAAAAGGGGTATTGGTGGATTTGAAATCGGTGTACTGGGAGTCGAACAGGCAGAAGCCGTCGTGGTGCTTGGCGGTGAGGACCACGTACTTCATGCCAGCGTCTTTGGCGGCTTTCGCCCACTGTTTGGGTTGGAAATCCACAGGGTTGAACTGGTAAAAATAGGGCATGTAGTCCTCTTTGGGAATGCGCTCCACGCTGCGGACCCACTCTCCCCGAGCGGGGATGGCGTACAGGCCCCAGTGAATGAACATGCCGAAACGGGCGTCGGTAAACCAAGCCACACGCTTTTCGTAGGCTTCCCGGTCAAACGTGTACATACAAAGCTCCTCTCCGGGCGACACGGCGCCGCCCTGTAAATTGACAGACCTACTATAGCACACCGGGACCCATATGTAAAAAGGGTTTGGCCAAACTTTTTTGAAAGTTCCGCCAAAACCTCTTCTCTCATATTTGTATTGTGGTTACTGTTCGTCCGCCTTGCGGATCTCCGCCCGCTTGATCTTGCCGCCGATGGTCTTGGGCAGCTCCTTCACGTACTCGATCACCCGGGGATATTTGTAAGGCGCGGTGGCCTTTTTCACGTGGTTCTGCAGCTCCTTGGTCAGCTCAGGGGTGCCCTCGTAGCCCTTGGCCAGCACAATGGTGGCCTTCACCACCTGGCCACGGATGGGGTCCGGTGCGCCGGTAATGGCGCACTCCACCACCGCGGGATGCTCCAGCAGAGCGCTCTCCACCTCGAAGGGCCCAATGCGGTAGCCGGAACACTTGATCACGTCGTCGTTGCGGCCCACAAACCAGTAGTAGCCGTTGCTGCCCCGCCAGGCCACGTCGCCGGTGTCGTAGTAGGCGCCGCCCAGCTTTTCCTGGGTCATCTCGTCGTTCAAGTAATAGCCGGTGAACAGGCCCACGGGAGGATGGTCCTTCACGCCCATCACGGCGATGGTACCCTCTTCGCCGTCCTCGCACAGGTTGCCGCTGCCGTCCACCAGCTGAATGTCATACAGGGGGGAGGGCTTGCCCGTGGAGCCGGGAATGGGCTCGAACCACTGGAAGTTGGCCAGCATCACCGAGCTCTCCGACTGGCCGAAGCCCTCGTACAGCTTCAGGCCCGTCAGGTCCAGCCACTTCTTGTACACCTCCGGGTTCAAGGGCTCTCCGGCGATGCAGCAGTGGTGGATGCTGGACAGGTCATACTTGGTCACGTCCTCCTGGAGCATGAACCGGAACATGGTGGGGGGCGCGCAGAAGGTGGTCACCTTGTACTTTTCCAGGTGCTCCAGCAGGTGGCGGGGGTTGAACTTGGCCTCCATGTCGTAGCAGAAGATCACCGCGCCGCAGACCCACTGGCCGTAGATCTTGCCCCAGCCGAACTTGGCCCAGCCGGAGTCGGACACGCTCATGTGGAGATGGTTTTCCTCCACCTGCTGCCAGTACTTGGCGGTGACGATGTGCCCCAGGGGGTAGGAGAAGTTGTGGCGCACCATTTTGGGCATACCCGTGGTGCCGGAGGTGAAGTACACCAGCATGGTGTCGTCCCAGCGGGTGGCCTCCTCCCCGGTAGGACGGGGGAACTGGTCGGAGAACTTTTCCATCTCCTCGTTCAGGTCCAGCCAGCCCTCCCGGCGCTCCACCACCATCACCTTGTTCTTCAGAGTGGGGATGTCCTTTTCGGCGGCCTCCACCTGGGAGATGACGAAGGGATCGTTGACACACACCACGGCGCACACCTTGGCGGCGTTTCCGCGGTAGACAATGTCCTTCTTGGTCAGCTGGAGGGTGCCGGGAATGAGCACCGCGCCGATCTTGTGGAGGGCGGTGGCGCACACCCAGTACTCCCACCGGCGGCGGAGGATCAGCATCACCACGCTGCCCTTCTTCACGCCAAGGCTCTTGAAGAAGTTTGCCGCCTTGTTGGAAAGCTTCATGATGTCCGTAAAAGTAAAGACCTTCTCGTCATCCTCCTCGTCGCACCAGACAAGGGCTTTCTTCTCCGGCTCCGCCTGGGCCCAGGCGTCCACCACGTCAAAGCCGAAGTTGAAATCCTCCGGCACGTTCACAGTATAGTTTTCCTTAAAATCCTCGTAGGAATCGAACTCGATCCGGGGGAGGAATTTTTTCAACAACATGTCCATGGGCTTGGTACTTCCTTTCTTTTCACTCAAACGACCCTTACTTCCCTTATTCCGCAATCACCGTGATAAATCTGGCCTTCTCCGGCCCGCCGCACCGCTGGCCGTGAGGGATGGTGGGATTGAAATAGATGGAATCCCCGGCGGTGAGGGGGAATTCCTTGTCCCCGATAACCACCACAACCGTGCCCTCCAGCACCATGTTGAACTCCTGCCCGGAATGGGTGATGAGCTTGGCGGGGGCGTCGGTGGGCTCCAGGGTGACCAGCAGGGGCTGCATCACCTTGTCGGCGTAGCGGTAGGCCAGGTCCTCAAAGTGGTACTCCGGGTTCCGGTTCACCACACGGCCTTGGCCTCGTTTCACGATGTGATAGGTGTCCAGCCGAGCCGGGGCGCCGGTGACGATCTCGGCGAAATCCACCCCGAACTTGTTGGCGATTTCATAGATGAGGCTGATGGGGATATCCTTGCCGTCCTGCTCGTAGCCCCGGTATACTTCCGGATCTACCCGCAATTCCGCGGCCAACCGCTCTACGGTGTAGTCGCTGGCCTCTCGCAGTTCCCGCAAGCGGGGTCCAATCTCGTTGATCTCACACATGTTTTCCCGACTCCTTTTCTTTAAAATATAGTTCAGATACTTTTAATTTCCACATTATAGCACTTTAAATCGTCAGAAGTCAACACAAAAGCTCATTCCCCCAGCACTGCCATGGCGTTTTCCAGCTCTTTGGCAGCCTGCTGGGCATTCAGGTAGTCGGAGGAATAGAGGATGACCCCCTGATAGCCCGCTTCCAGGGCAGCCTCCGCCTGCAGGGCGATGATGTCGTCCCGGCCCAGCCAGGTGCCGTTGTCCGCGTCGGTGCCAGCCTTGTAAAGGGCCAGGCCTGCGTAGAGATCCAGCCCGTCGTGACGGGGCAGGGCCGCCCACTCTTCCAAGGCTTCCGTGTAGCCCAGTGCCTCGTTCTCAAAGCTGAAGTACAGTTGGGGCGCCAGGTAGTCCACATACCCGGGCACCGCCGCCCAGGTTTTCACGTCCGCTCCCATGGCCTCGTCGTTCCGAATGTTCCCTTGGGGGGAAATGCCGAACACCACCTCCGGCTTAACCCCCTTGATGGCTTCGTACACCTGGGCCACCATGGCGTTGATATTGGCGGTGCGCCACTCCAGCAGAGACAGGGGCTGCTCCACCGTCTGCACGTAGGACTCGTAGGCCGTGCTGTCCAGGGCGGAATCCTGGCTGGGATAGAAGTAGTCGTCAAAGTGGATGCCGTCCACATCGTAGCCTGCGGCGATCTCCGCGGCGCCGTCTGCAATGAGGGTGCGGATGTAGGGATAGGCCGGGTTCAGGTACACGCCTCCGTCGTACTCCATGAAATACTCGGGATACTCCTGCCCCAGCTGCACATAGGGGTTGGACTCCGCCAGCGTGCCAGGGGTGTCCTTGGTCTTCACCCGCAGAGGGTTCAGCCAGGCGTGGAACTCCATGCCCAGGCTGTGGGTGTAGTCAATCATAAACTGGAGGGCGTCAAACCCCGGGTCCTGGCCCTGGGTGCCGGTGAGGATGTGGGACCAGGGATAGTACTGGGACTGGTACAGGGAGTCGGAAAAGGGGCGCACATGGACGAACATGGCGTTGACGCCATTTTCCTTGGCGGTGTCGGCGATCTCCTTGTAATTGGCCTCAAAGGCTTCCTGGGTGCCCTCCGGGGCGGCCAGGGAGAAATAGGGCACCCACACTCCCACCAGGGGTTCGTCCTCCTCCTGGGGGGAGAGAGTGACGGGACCGACTTGGGGTGCGGAGGAAGAGGAGGAACTCTCCTGCTGGCCTTTTCCCCCCAGGAACCACACTCCGGCCACCGCGGCAGCCAGCCCCAGCCACAGCACCAGGTAACAGTATTTGCGCAGACGGAATTTTCTCATAACGCCTTCCTTTCCAGCACCGCCGGTTTCTTGACAGCGACAGCCCTTTGGGGTATCATCCCTACTAGAGGAATCTCTCATTTCTATGCGGCCCCATGCGGGCCTATGTTTGGGAAAGGAGCGCACCCCTGTGACAAACTACCGTTTTCTCCTGTTCGACGCCGACGGCACCCTGCTGGATTTTGACCGGGACATGGACAAGGCCTTCCGGGTGACCTATGAAACCTGCTTCGCCGACCAGCGGCCTTTTTCCCAGGAGCTCCTGGACTGCTACGAAAAGTGGAACACCCTGTGGTGGGAAAAGCTGGAACGGGGAGAGTGCACCAAGCCCCAGCTGGTGGTGGCCAGGTTCCGGGATTTTTTGACGGAGACAGGGCTTTTCGGGGACCCGGAACAGGTGAACCAGGAATACTTCCGCAACCTGGGCCAGGGCGGGGCGGTGTTTCCCGGCGCCCTGGAGCTGGTGCGGGACCTGTCCCAGGGGTACGAGCTGTACATTGTCACCAACGGCAACGCCGCCACCCAGAAAACCCGGCTGGAACACTCCGGGCTGCTGGACTATGTAAAGGCCTACTTTGTCTCCGAGGACGCAGGGGCCGCCAAGCCCGACCCCCGGTATTTCCAGTACGTGTTTTCCCGCATCCCCGGCTTTCAGCGGGAAGAGGCCCTGCTTCTGGGGGACTCTCTCACCTCCGACATGCTGGGGGCCCAAAACGCGGGGCTGGATTCCCTGTGGTACTGTCCCAAAGGCGGGGAGGTGCCGGAGGGGCTTTCCGTAACCTACCGGGCAACAAGCTACAGGGAGATTCAATCTCTGCTGTTATAAAAGGAACCCAAAACAGGACTGCCGCTTTCCCGCGGCGGTCTTTTTCTTTCCCCCTCCTTTCAAAACCGTAAGCTTTGCCCCGGTCTTTTGTAAGGCGGATGTCGGAAACCTGTAAGAAATGGGACCTATACTTTTTCCAGAAACTGAAAGAGAGATGTTTCACATCTGTGAAAAAGGAGAGATCACCATGGCGCTTTTGAACGTGAACCATTTGCAGAAGGTGTACACCACCCGGCTGGGAGGAGCCAAAGTCCAGGCTCTGGCCGGGGTGACCTTCACCGTGGAGGAGGGGGAATTCGTGGCCATTATGGGCGAATCCGGCTCCGGCAAGACCACTTTGCTCAACATACTGGCCGGCCTGGACAAACCCACCGGCGGCGAGGTGTTTCTGAACATGCGGAATATCGTCACCCTGAACGAGCGGGAGATCTCCGCGTTCCGCCGGGACAACCTGGGGTTTGTGTTTCAGGACTTCAACCTGCTGGACACCTTCTCCCTGCAGGACAACATCTTCCTGCCCCTGGTGCTGGCCGGAAAAAAATACCCCGAGATGAAACAGCGCCTGGAGCCCATCGCCCACAACCTGGGAATCCAGGAACTGCTGCAAAAGTTCCCCTACGAGGTCTCCGGCGGCCAGAAGCAGCGGGCAGCCATTGCCCGGGCCCTTATCACCCATCCCCAGCTGGTGCTGGCAGACGAGCCCACCGGCGCCCTGGACTCCCGTTCCGCCGGGCAGATAATGGACATTTTCACCCAGATCAACGGGAGAGGCCAGACCATCCTCATGGTGACCCACTCCCTGCAAGCCGCCTGCCGTGCGGGCAGAGTGCTGTTCATCAAGGACGGCCAGGTGTTCCACCAGATCTACCGGGGAACCATGTCCGACGACGACCTGTACCAGGCCATCTCCCAGACGCTGGCTCAGCTTTCCGCCGGCAGCCGGGAAAGGAGCGTGGCCGTTCATGGGTAAGCGGGGAATGGGCTTCTACTGGAAGCTGGCCTTTACCAACCTGAAAAACAACCGCCGGGTCTACCTGCCCTACCTGCTCTCCTCGGCGGGGATCATCCTTATGTTTTACACCATCTGCGCCCTGGTCAGGGGCATTGACCAGGAAGCCATGTACGGGGGCACCTCCGTGACTTCCATGCTCAGCCTGGGCCAGTTTGTCATCGCCCTATTTGCGGTGCTGTTTCTGTTTTACACCAACAGCTTCATCATCAAGCGCCGGAAAAAAGAGCTGGGGCTTTACAACATTCTGGGCATGGAAAAGCGGCACATTGCCAACCTGCTGTTCCGGGAAACCCTTCTCACCGCGGTCCTGTCCCTGGCCCTGGGCCTGGGGCTGGGGGTGGTCTTTTCCAGGGCCATGTTCTGGATTCTGGGGCTGGTGCTGGGAACTGCCGTGCCCATAGCCTTTCTGGTGCCTCTGTCCGCTGTCTCCGCCACGCTGGTCCTGTTCGGGGCCATTTTCCTGCTGACCTTGTGCTACAACCTGCTCCAGGTGAAGCTCTCCAAGCCCATCGAGCTGCTCCACGGCGGGGAAACGGGAGAAAAAGAGCCCAAAGCCCACTGGATTCTGGCGGTGCTGGGTGCCCTGCTGCTGGGGGCGGGCTACTACATGGCGGTGACCATCACCTCTCCCCTGGAGGCACTGCTCTACTTTTTCGTGGCGGTGCTGCTGGTGATTCTGGGCACCTACCTGCTGTTCATCACCGGCATCACGGCCCTTCTGAAACTGCTGAAGAAGAACAAGCGCTTTTACTACAAGACCAGCCATTTCACCGCCATCTCCGGCATGCTGTTCCGCATGAAGCAGAACGCCGCCGGGCTTGCCTCCATCTGCGTGCTGTTCACCGCCCTGCTGGTGACGGTGTCCACCACCTTTTCCCTGTACACCTCCATGGAGACGGTGATGCGGATTCAGTATCCCCGAAATATTCTTGTGACCGTCTGGGCGGCAGATAACAGCGCCAAGGACCTGGTCCGGGACACCGTGTCCCAGCAGGCTCAGCAGCTGGGAATGCAGGTGGAAAACGTCATCGACCAGGAGAGCTGGATTCTCACCATGGCCCGCAAGGACAACACCTTCTCCACCACCGACGGGACCTACTCCAGCACCTACGCTGTGGCGGAGGTCTTTACCCAGGAGGAATTCCAGCGCATCTCGGGCCAGAGCGTCTCTCTGGAGGAAAACCAAGTGCTGCTGTACGACCCCGTGGGCACCTTCCCAGAGGACCCCACCCTTTTCATTGACGAGACGGAATTTTCCATTCTTCCCTGCACTTACCAATTCCCGGGAGCCTCCACCATGACGCAGGTATATGAGGATTACTACCTGGTGGTGAAAGATGTTTCCACTGTGGAACGGATTCTGTCCACCAGCGGCAGCTATACGGAGCCCTCCTATTCCTACGACTTTGACGTGGCCGGAGGCAGCGAAACGGATATTGCCGCCCTGAGCAAAGCCATTCAGGAGAACCTGTTTAATACCCAGAAGGTACAGGTGGAATTCTCCTGCATGATCCAGGACTCCGCCACCTCCCGCCAGGACTTTTTAAGCCTGTACGGCGGCCTGTTCTTCCTGGGCATGTTCCTGGGGCTGCTGTTCCTGCTGGGCACGGCGCTGATCATCTACTACAAGCAGGTCTCGGAGGGCTACGACGATGCGAGACGGTTCTCAATTATGCAGAAGGTGGGCATGAGCCACCGGGAGGTGAAGCGGAGCATCCATAGCCAGATTTTGCTGGTGTTCTTCCTGCCTCTGCTCACCGCGGTCATCCACCTGTGCTTTGCCTTCCCCATGCTCCAGAAGATCCTGCTGATTATGGGCCTGGCCGATGTTTCCGTCATTTTCCTATCCACCCTGGGGTGCGTGGCTGTATTCGCCCTGGCCTACCTGGCCATTTACGCCGTCACCGCCCGAACCTACTACAACATTGTGGAAACCGCCGCCGACTGACGTTTTTTGAAAGGGGTATTGTCTATGTTTTCCGCTGTCCTTGATTTCTTCATCGCATTGGCCCGCGCCTCCCTGCAAGTGTTCGCCGCCCTGGGCCGGGGGCTGTGGGATGTGTTTTCCGCCTTGGCCACAGCGGTCCTCTGGCCGTTCCGGGCGGTGGGGAGCGTTCTCTTCGGGAACTGGGACCTGACCGGCCCCTGGACCACCCTGTACTTTGTAACCTGCGGCCTGATCCTGCTGGCCCTGGTGGGATTGATCGTCTGGGGCCGGCGCCTGAACCGCCGGAAAAATCACTGACACAGAAAAACGCCCGCCTTGGAAAAGCTCCAGGGCGGGCGTTGCCTTTGGGGGAACAAGCAATGAAAAAGGGACTGCGAAGGCAGCCCCTTTTTTGCTGTTTTCCGTTACTTGGCTACAATGTTCACCAGTTTCCCGGGAACATAGATCTCTTTGACAATCTTCTTCCCGCTGATCTCCGCGGCCACCTTGGGCTCCGCCTTGGCGGCGGCAAGGGCGTCCTCCTGGGAGATGTCCGCGGCCACGTTCAGCCGGGCGCGGACCTTGCCGGACACCTGCACCACAATCTCCACGGTGTCCTCCTTACACTTGGCCTCGTCGTACTCCGGCCAGGGCTGCTGGGCCACCAGGCCCTCCCCCAGAGCGTTTGCCGCCCACACCTCTTCGGTGACGTGGGGGGCAAAGGGGTTCATCAGGATGGAGAAGATCCGCAGCTCCTCCTTGGAGATGCTGCCCTTGGCGGTGACCTGGTTCATCAGGGTCATCAGGGCGGCGATGGCGGTGTTGAACTTCAGCACCTCCGTGTCCTCGCTCACCTTCTTGATGGCCTTGTGGAAAGCGCCCTCCATGTCGGGGCGGATGCCCTGGTCCTCACAGAGAATGCTTTGGAGGTTCCAGTACCGCTCCACAAACCGGCGGCACCCCTTGATGCCCGCGTTGGACCAGGGAGCGGCCTTCTCGAAGTCGCCGATGAACATCTCGTACAGCCGCATGGTGTCGGCGCCGTACTCATTGACAATGTCGTCCGGGTTCACCACGTTGCCCCGGGACTTGCTCATCTTTTCCCCGTTCTCTCCCAGGATCATGCCGTGGCTGGTGCGCTTGGCGTAGGGTTCGGGAGTGGGCACCAGGCCCTGGTCGAACAGGAACTTGTGCCAGAACCGGCTGTACAGCAGGTGCAGGGTGGTGTGCTCCATGCCGCCGTTGTACCAGTCGATGGGGGACCAGTACTTCAGCGCTTCCGGAGAGGCGAACGCCTGGTCGTTGTGGGGGTCCATATACCGCAGGAAGTACCAGGAGGAACCGGCCCACTGGGGCATGGTGTCCGTCTCCCGCTTAGCGGGGCCGCCGCAGTGGGGGCAGGTGGTGTTCACCCAGTCGGTCATGTGGGCCAGGGGGGACTCTCCGTTGTCGGTGGGCTCGTAGGACTTCACCTCGGGCAGCCGCAGGGGCAGCTCGCTCTCCGGCAGAGGCACCCAGCCGCATTTCTCGCAGTACACCACGGGAATGGGCTCGCCCCAATACCGCTGGCGGGAGAACACCCAGTCCCGCAGCTTGTAGTTCACCTTGGCGTGGCCGATGCCCTTCTCCTCCAGGTGCTGGGTGATCTTCTTCTTGGCCTCCTCCACGGTGAGTCCGTCCAGGATGCCGGAGTTGACCATGATGCCGGTTTCGCAGTCGGTGAAGGCTTCCTCCTCCACGTTGCCGCCCTTGACCACCTCGATGATAGGCAGGTTAAACTTCTTGGCAAACTCCCAGTCACGGGTATCGTGGGCAGGCACAGCCATGATGGCGCCGGTACCGTAGGACACCAGCACATAGTCGGAGATAAAGATGGGGATCTCTTTGCCGGTCAAAGGATTGATGGCGGAGACGCCCTGGAGCTTCACGCCGGTCTTTTCCTTGGCCACCTCGGTGCGCTCGAAGTCGGACTTCCGGGCAGCCTGCTCCTGGTAGGCCTTGATCTCCTCCAGGTTCTGGAGCTTGTCCGCCCACTTTTCCAGATAGGGATGCTCCGGGGAAACCACCATGTAGGTGGCGCCGTAGAGGGTGTCGGGGCGGGTGGTGTAGACGGTCAGCTTGTCGCCGGCGGTGGTGTCGAAGTCCACCTCGGCGCCGGTGGAGCGGCCGATCCAGTTCTTCTGCTGGGTCTTCACCCGCTCGGGGTAGTCCACCAGGTCCAGGTCGTCAATGAGCCGCTGGGCGTACTCGGTGATTTTCAGCATCCACTGGCTTTTCACCTTGTGGACCACCTCGCTGCCGCAGCGCTCGCACACGCCGTTGACCACTTCCTCGTTGGCCAGCACGCACTTGCAGGAGGTGCACCAGTTCACGTTCATCTCCTTCTTATAGGCCAGGCCCTTCTTGAACAGCTGCAAAAAGATCCACTGGGTCCACTTGTAGTACTCCGGATCGGTGGTGGAGATCTCCCGGCTCCAGTCGAAGCTGATGCCCAGAGACTGGATCTGCTTTTTGAACCGGGCGATGTTCTGGCGGGTCACCTCGGCGGGGTGGACATGGTTCTTGATGGCGTAGTTCTCGGTGGGCAGGCCGAAGGCGTCCCAGCCGATGGGATACAGCAC
>CALWCD010000020.1 GCA_944376265.1 uncultured Clostridia bacterium
AGAAGGTGGGCGGCCCCCTCTCCGGGGTGTTCGACCAGGTCATCAGCGAAAACGAGGACGCCCTGCCCCAGGTGGAGAACTTCACCTATGAGGACGGCAGCGGCATTGTGGGCCGCGTGGACGGCAAGACCATCTATATCGGCGACCGCTCTCTGCTGATCAACCACCGCATCCAGGTGCCCGCCCGGGAAGAGGAATCCCAGTACGCCTCCGGCAACCAGCAGGTGGTGTACATTGCCGTGGACGCGGCGGTGTCCGCCATGCTGGTGCTCACCTACGCCGCCGACCGCCGCCGGAAGAACGAGCTCCAGCGGCTGGAGGACAGCGGCATCAGCGTGATCATCCGCACCACCGACCCCAACGTCACCTCCCAGATGATCTCCCGGCTGTTCGGCATCGACGCCGCCTCCGTGGGCATTCTGGACAGCCGTCTGGGCGAGGAGTACCGGAAGCTGGTGCAGAAGGAGATTCCCCGGGCCGACGCCCTGGTGGCCACCAAGGGCCGGATGGAATCCATGATGAACGTGGTCTCCGCCTGCGTGGAGGAGCGCCGCACGGTGAACCTGGTAGTGGCCATTCAGAACGCCGCCATGGTGCTGTGCTTTGTGCTGGTGGCCTTCCTGGCCTGCTTCGGCGCCATGGGCCAGCTCTCCTCCCTGGTGCTGTTCCTGTTCCAGCTGTTCTGGCTGCTGGTGACCATCCTCCTGCCCAAGCTGCGCAGGTGACCTGCATTTTCCCAAAGGCCATTTTTGCCCCGATCCCTCCCCAGGGACCGGGGCTTTTTGCTGCGGCCCCAGGGTTCCGGGAAAACCAGGGGCGGTATTTTTTAGCTATTCCTTCCAAAAACCAGGATTTTAAAACGTAGAATTCATATAATTTCAATTTCCCCATTGTATTCTTTGGAAGATTGATATATAATTAGCTATGCCTTGTAACATCGAACTTGTGCAAAACAGGGAATTGCACGGCATGGCGGCAAAGGCCGCCTTATTTTGGCACTGGAAGGAGCTTTACGTTATGAACCAATATCAGGCGAACCATATCATCAACCTGGCCGTAGCCGGCCACGGCGGCGCCGGGAAGACCTCCCTGGCGGAGGCCATGCTGTATCTGTCCGGTGTCTCCGACCGCCGGGGCAAAGTGGGCGACGGCAACACCGTGTGCGACTACGATCCCGAGGAGATCCGCCGCAAGGCTTCCATCTCTGCGGCCTGCGCTCCCCTGGAGTGGAAAAATAAAAAGATCAACCTGCTGGACGCTCCCGGCCTCTTCGACTTCGAGGGAGGCATGTGCGAGGCCATGCGGGCCGCCGACACCGTGCTGGTGGTCATCTCCGGCCGGGACGGGGTGGCCGTGGGCACGGAAAAGGCCTTTGCCGCCGCGGAAAAACACGGCCTGGCCAAGATCTTCTTCGTCAACGGCCTGTGCGACGAGAGCGCCCGGTTCTACCGTGTGTTCGAGGACCTGAAAGCCCAGTTCGGCCCCTCGGTGTGCCCTGTGGTGGTGCCCTACATCCAGGACGGCCAGGCCAACATCTACATCAACCTGCTGGAGTACAAGGCCTACGACTACTCCGGCGGCAAGCCCGTTGCCGTTGCCATGCCCGACATGGGCGACCGGCTGGAGGGCCTGCGCACCGCTATTTACGAGGCCGTCGCCGAAACCGACGACGAGCTGTTTGAGAAATACTTTGCCGGCGAGCCCTTCACCCCCGAGGAAGTCATTGTGGGCGTGAGCAAGGGCGTGAAGGCGGGCACCATCACCCCCGTGTTCTGCGGCGACGCGCTGCTGATGCGGGGCATGGAGCAGTTCCTGGACGGCCTGTGCTGGCTGGCCCCCTCCGCCGAGGAGAAGGCCGGGGAAATGGGCCTGGACGTGGACGGCAACCCTGTGGAACTGGCGGTCAACGAGGACGGCGCCGCTGCCGCCATTGTGTTCAAGACCGTGGCCGACCCCTTCATTGGCAAGCTGTCCTATGTGAAGGTGGTCTCCGGCAAGATCTCCACCGAGAGCCAGCTGGTGAACATGCGCACCGGCGCCACCGAGCGCGTGGGCAAAACCGTGATGATGGTGGGCAAAAAGCAGGTGGACGTGAAGTACATTGGGGCCGGCGACATCGGCGCCATTCCCAAGCTGGCCTCCACCAACACCGGCGACACCCTGTGCTCTCCCGCCCGGAAAGTGGTTCTGGACGGGGTGGAGTACCCCAACCCCACCTTGAGCATGGCCATTGTCCCCTCCAAGAAGGGCGAGGAAGACAAGATTGCCCAGGGCATGATGCGGCTGTCCGAGGAGGACCCCACCCTCCAGTTCTCCACCAATACCGAAACCCACGAGATGATCCTTTCCGGTCTGGGCGAGCAGCACCTGGATGTGGCTGTTTCCAAGCTGAAGTCCAAGTTCGGCGTGGATGTCTCTCTGAAGAAACCCAAGGTGCCCTACCGTGAGACCATCCGCAAGACGGTGCAGGTCCAGGGCCGGCACAAGAAGCAGACCGGCGGCCACGGCCAGTTCGGCGACGTGTGGATCGAGTTCTCCCCCTGCGACAGCGATGGGCTGGAATTCGGCGAGCGGGTTGTGGGCGGCTCCGTGCCCAAGGGCTTCTTCCCCGCGGTGGAAAAGGGCCTGCGGGAGTGCATTTTGAAGGGACCCCTGGCGGGTTATCCCGTGGTGGGCCTGTCCGCTGTGCTGTACGACGGCTCCTACCACCCGGTGGACTCCTCTGAAATGTCCTTCAAGATGGCGGCCACCCTGGCCTACAAAGCAGGCATGCCCCAGGCCAGCCCTGTGCTGCTGGAGCCCATCGGCCACCTGAAGGCCACGGTGCCCGACGGCAACATGGGCGACGTGATGGGCGAAGTGAACAAGCGCCGGGGCCGTGTGCTGGGCATGGAGCCCGCCGGCGACGGCAGGCAGACCGTGGACGCGGAAGTGCCCATGGCGGAGATGCACGACTTCACCACCTTTATCCGCCAGGTCACTCAGGGCCGCGGCAGCTTCACCTTCAGCTTCGAGCGGTACGAGGAAGCTCCTCAGAACGTGGCTCAGAAGGTGATTGAAGAGGCTCAGGCGGAAAACGCGGATTAATCAGCGGGTGGCACGCTGGACCAGCCGCGCCCGATAGAACCAGGGACCCGCGTCCGCGCCGTAGGCGATTGTCTAAGGCCTCAACCATTCTTACAAAATCACAGGAGGGACCCTTTTTCGGGGTCCCTCTTTTTTGTGCCTGCTCTGTTCTCCCAACGGAGCACCCGGTGTTTGTGGGGTTTGCGACCCCCTTTGGTCACTTTGGCGCAAAAACATCCCATGGGTTTGTCAAGTTACCGTCTTGCTGTTTGCATAAATATTTGCTATGATATAAGTGTGAAAATAGCCACTTCTTCCAAAGCTTTGAAAGAGGATGGAATAGTATGAGCGCCATCAACAACAGTCCCCTTCGGCCGGACGACCCCAACACCACCACCAACTTCTACGGCTACAAGTTCTCCCATTCCACCCCCAAGAAAAAGATCGGCGCCTGGGCTTTTGGCCTGGCCTGCGCGGCCCTTGTGGTTTTGGCGGCAGTGGCCATCTATCTGGTGTTTCTCCGGTAAATCAGGCTTGGAAAAGCCTTTTCGCTCTCATATCTGACAGGAGGCGAGCAGTATGACAGGACGGCCCCCACCGGTAGCGGACCCCAACATTGTCACCGCCGGTTTGACGTACCGCAAAGTAAACTCCAAAAAGAAAAAGGAACCCATGCCTGTGGTTCCTCTCCTCATCGTCGTGGCAGTGGTAGCAGTGATCGTGCTGCTGTCCATGCACCTGATCCCCTGGTAACCATATGCTCACAAACAGAAAGGACACCTGAGTGTTTCGCTCGGGTGTCCTTTTTTGACTTTCAAAAGAAGGGCCGCTCACAGGGGTGCCGCCTTCAGCGCCGCGCCTCCACGGCTCACCGGGCGATCACATCCCCCCACATGGCGCCGGCCGCCCTCACCAGGTCCTGGGGAGACAAGCTCAGCTGCAGGCCCCGCTTTCCTCCGCTGACGTAGATGATCTCCTTGTCCCGGACGCTTTCGTCCACCACGGTGGGAAAATGCTTTTTCATCCCCAGGGCGGTGCAGCCTCCCCGGATATACCCGGTGGTGGAAAGCAGATCCTTCACGTGGAGCATTTCCAGGGATTTCTCCCCCACCACCAGGGCTGCTTTTTTCCGGTCCAGCTCCTCATCCACCGGCAGCACGAACACGTAGTGGCCGCCGCTTTTTCCCACGGTGACCAGGGTCTTGCACACCAGGTGAGGGGGCAGGCCCAGCAGCTTTGCCACCTCCAGGCCGTCGGTGAACTCCTGGCAGGGGTAGGTGTGGGCCTCGTAGGGGATCTTCATCCGGTCCAGCAGCCGCAGAGCGTTTGTTTTTTCCACTTTCTCCTTTGCCATTATCCCTGGGTCTCTCCTTTGTCCTCCAACAAGGTGATGGTCACGTCAAACTCTTCTCCCTCTCCCATGCCGTTTTCGGGCATCCGGTACAGGGTGGCGGTCACCTGGTCCCCGGGAGAGTACCGCAGCAGCAGGTTGGAGATGTCCGAAAGCTCCTGGACCGTTTCCCCGTCCAGGGCCACAATGATGTCGTCCGGCTGGGCCTGGGTGCCGGCGAAAGCGCTGTCCTCGTCGATGGAGTCAATGAGGAAGCCCCGGGGCAGCCCGTAGAAGGAGGCCTGGGCCGCGGTTACGTCATAGCCGGTAATGCCCAGCCGCACCCGGCCCTGGACGTAGCCGCCGGAGAGCAGCTGGTCCAGAATGTCCTTGGCCTTGCTCACGGGAATGGCGAAGCCCATGCCCTCGTAGCCGTCGGTGATGATCTTGGAGGAGTTGATGCCTACCACCTGGCCGTACATGTTCACCAAAGGCCCGCCGGAGTTGCCCGGGTTGATGGCGGCGTCGGTCTGGATGAAGGTCATGCCGTTTTCGCTGTAATTCTGCACCGCCCGGTCCAGCCCGGAGATGATGCCCCGGGTCAGGGAGCTGGTAAACCGTTCCCCGCCTGGGTTGCCAATGGCCAGCACCCACTCCCCGATGGAGAGCTCCCCGGCGTCGCCGAACTCCGCGGGGGTGAAGTTGTAGTCGTTGGTCTTGATCACCGCCAGGTCTGTGGTGCGGTCGGTGCCCACCACCACAGCGTCGTACTGCTGGCCGTCGGAGGTGGTCACGGTGACCAGCACGTTTTTGGTGTTGAGCACCACGTGGGAATTGGTGATGATATACCCGTCGGAGGTGGCGATGATGCCGGTGCCGGAGCTGTCGGTGCTCTCCCCGTCGTAGGAGACGGTGATGGCCACAGTGGACTTCACCACCTTGTCATAGACCTGCTGGGCCTCCAGGGGATCCCCCTCCGGCTTCTGGCAGATGACAATACCGGTGTCATTGGGGGTCACGTCCACCTGGGGCTGTTCCACCTGGGGAAGGGCGTCCTCCTCTTCCTGGGCGGAGCTTTCAGATTCCGCCGGGTCCTCCGGCAGGGCCTCCACCAGGGCCTGGCCCCACCCGGGCCCGGTCACCGCCCAGCTGATGGCAAAGGCGGAGAAGCCTATCACCGTTCCCGCCACCAGGGCGGAGGTGATCCACAGAAACACCTTCAGCCCCCGGGACATTTTCTTCCTGGGAGGGGCGGGGGGCTGGGGGGTGGGATACCCCTGCCAGGGCTGCTGGGGCTGGCCGTAGGGGGGATAATATCCCCAGCCCGTCCAGGGGCCCTGGGACGGATACCCCTGCCAGGGCTGCTGGGGGGGCGGCGCCTGCTGGCCCCGGGGATACTCCGGCTCCTGCACGTCGGGCACAGGGGATTCCGCCGGCTGGGGTTTTTTTTCCAGGTCCGGCGCCTGCTCCTCTCTGGGAGCCTCCCCTTCCGGTTCCGCCATGGGCGCTTCCTGAGGAGACACCTCCTGCTCCCGGGAAAGCTCCTCCCCGGCGGGGATCTCATTCTTCTGGTCGTCCGTCATCTTCTGTACTCCTTTCGGCTTCCGGCTCCTCGGCCTTCTTTTCCCGGACCTTGGAACGGAAGCTGCCGTCTTTCACTTTCAGCGAGCCTGTGTCCTTCAGCTTGAAGGAGCCGGTATCCTTCAGCTTGGGGGCTTCCTGGGGCTTGGGAATGGTGAACTCGAACCGGCAGAACTGGCCCACCGCGGAGCTGACGGAGATGTCCCCCCCGTGGAGCTTCAGGATGGTGCGCACAATATAGAGTCCCAGTCCCATGCCGTTTTTATCCCGGCTCCGGGATTTGTCCGTCTTGTAAAACCGCTCGAAGATCATGGGCAGCTCCTCGGGGGCAATGCCCTGGCCGCTGTTCTCTATGACCACCGTGGTGCGGTCGATGCTGTCGGAGATCTGCACGGAGATATAGCCCTTCCGGTTGGTGAACTTCACCGCGTTCTCAATCAGGTTGTACACCACCTGGTGGAGCAGGTCCTGGTCTCCCCACACCATCTGGGGCACCGC
The DNA here is from genome assembly GCA_944376265.1 of uncultured Clostridia bacterium. Taxonomy (GTDB): domain Bacteria; phylum Bacillota; class Clostridia; order Oscillospirales; family Acutalibacteraceae; genus Acutalibacter. Next base: position 6,476 of record CALWCD010000020.1, read on the forward strand.
GTCCTCCAGGCCCCGGATCTCTATCTCCTTTTCGTCAATGCTCTGCTCGAAGGTGAGCAGCGTGGTGACCACCGTGTGGGTAAGGTCGAAGTGGGAGGGATGAAGCTTCATCTCCCCGCTGTCAATCCGGGACAGGTCCAGCATGGACTTCACCAGCCGGGAAAGGCGCTTCACCTCGTCGGAGACAATGTGCAGGTACTTGTCCGCCTGGTCCCGGGGGATGGTGCCGTCCAAGATGCCGTCGATAAACCCGGCAATGGTGGTCATGGGGGTTTTCAGCTCGTGGGACACGTTGGCGATAAAGCTGCGCCGGGTGCCCTCGGAAATGGAGAGGGAGTTGGCCATGTTGTTGAAGGAGATGGCCAGCTGCCCCAGCTCGTCCCCGCTGGTGACAGGCACCCGCACGGAGAAGTCCCCCCCGCCGAAGCTGCGGGCCGCGGCGGACATCTGCCGCAGAGGCTTCACCAGCCGGTAGGCGAAGGCCCCCACCACGCAGAAGGTGAGGCCCAGCGCCGCGGCGGCGGCCACCAGGAACATCTGGATGGCCTCCCCCTGGAAGGCCCCTACGGTGGCGGCGCTGGTGGTGGCGAACACCGCCCCCACGCACAGCCTGCCATTGTCGGCGTACATGGGCACCCCGATAATGTAGAAGGGGCTCTGGTACAGGCCGCCGAAATTGTTCCGGCTTTCATACAGCCCCTGGGCCGCCTGGGCCACCGTCTGCTTGGGCACCGCCTTGGGGGAGGTGAGCTTGCTGTTGGAGTAGTTCCCCAGAAGGATGTTCCCCTCCAGGTCGGTGATGAAAATATCCGCGTCGATGCTGGTGGAGAAGTTGTCGATAAACCCCTTCAGCACCCCGGTCTGCAGCTCGTAGGAGTCCTCCCCCGTCTGGGTGAGAAACACGCTAGACATCTCCGCGATGGAATTGGCGTTTTTGGTGAGCAGCTCCTTTTTCTCGCTGCGCCAATACTGGGAGAAAAAGAGCATCATCACCGTCCCCAGCATGATGAAGCTGAGCACCACAATGGCCATGGTGATGGCCAGATATCTGGTAAAAATACTTTTCTGCATAATTCGCCTTTCCCACCCTGTTCCGGAGTCTTATTCCTTCACTTCAAACTTGTAGCCCACGCCCCACACGGTTTTCAGGGCCCACTTGTCCGAGGCGCCCTCCAGCTTTTCCCGCAGCCGTTTCACGTGGACGTCCACGGTGCGGCTGTCGCCGTAGTAGTCAAAGCCCCACACCTCGTCCAGCAGCTGGTCCCGGGTGAACACCCGGTTGGGGTTGGAGGCCAGGTGGTAGATCAGCTCCATCTCCTTGGGAGGGGTGTCCACCTGGACGCCGTTGACTTTCAGCTCGTAGTTGGTCAGGTTGATGGACAGGTTTTCGTAGGTGACCACCTTGTTCTGCTCCTTGTCCTCGCTGTGCTTGCCGCTGCGGCGCAGCACGGCGCCGATACGGGCAATGACCTCCTTGGTCTCAAAGGGCTTCACCACGTAGTCGTCTGCGCCCAGCTCCAGGCCCAGCACCTTGTCGAACACCTCTCCCTTGGCCGTGAGCATAATGATGGGCCGGTCGGACTTTTTCCGAATCTCCCGGCACACCTGCCAGCCGTCCAGGCCGGGGAGCATAATGTCCAGCAGGATCAGGTCGGGGTTGACGGAGTCGAACATTTTCAGGGCGGTCTCCCCGTCGTTGGCAATGGACGCCTCGAACCCTTCCTTTTCAATGTAAAGCCGCAGCAGCTCGCAGATATTGGTGTCGTCATCCACAATCAGAATTTTTCCAGAGGCCATGCAAAGGACCCTCCTTTTTTCCAGTTTTTCATGCGCATAGATGCTATTCCCCAATTATGAATTATTGTACCTGGTAACTGTGGCGAAAGCAAGAAAAAGAGATGAAGAATTTGTGAAACCACCTTCCCTGCCAAAAACCAAAGGGGAATTTTGTAGTTTTTTCCCTGGAGCCCCCTCTTGCCTTTTGGAAAAAAATGTGATAAAATTTCTTCACTTTAACACGTGTATGCGTTAAAGCGTGTCAGCTTTAAAGCGTAAAATCAAACAGAGGATGTGGACACTATGAGCAAGGAACTGACCATTTGGGTGGTCATTGGAGTATACGCCCTGTTTATGCTGGGCATTGGCATCTGGTACTCCCGCAAGGGCACGGACATGTCCGGCTTTACCGTGGGCAGCCGCAGCGCCGGGGCGTGGATCTCCGCCCTCTCCTACGGCACCGCCTATTTCTCCGCCGTGATGTTCATCGGCTACTCCGGCGGCTCCGGCTGGAGCTACGGCCTGTGGAGCGTGCTGGTGGGCCTGGGCAACGCAGTGTTCGGCACCCTGCTGGCCTGGCTGGTGCTGGCAAACCGCACCCGGGACCTGACCCGCCGCCACGACATCAAATCCATGCCCCAGCTCTTTGAAAAGCGGTTCCAGAGCCCGGGGATGCGGCTGTTCTCCTCCATTGTCATCTTCCTGTTCCTCATCCCCTACTCCGCTTCCGTGTACAAGGGCCTCACCAGCGTGTGCTCCGTAATTTTGGACATTGACGAGCAGGCCTGCATGGTGATTATCGCCATTGCCTCCGCCCTGGTGCTGGTGCTGGGAGGCTACATGGCCACCCTGAAGGCGGACTTCGTCCAGGGCTTTGTGATGATGGTGGGCGTAGCCGCTTTGATCATCCTGGTGGTGCGCTCTTCCCAGGTGGGCGGCCTGACCACAGGCCTTTCCCGGATGATGGACTACATGAAAGCCCATGAGATGGCCCCCCTGTCCACCTCTTCGGCGGTGGCGCTGATCTCCACCATCCTGATGACCAGCTTCGGCACCTGGGGCCTGCCCCAGATGGTCCACAAATACTACGGCATCCGGGACAAGCGGGAGGTGCGCCGGGGAGTGATCATCTCCACCTTCTTCTCCCTGCTGGTAGCGGGGGGCGGCTACTTCATCGGCTCCTTCTCCCACCTGTTCTTCGGGGAGACCATGCCCGAGGGGGGCACCGACTTCCTGGTGCCCATCATGCTCAACACCGCCGGCCTGCCCAACCTGCTGATCGGCATCATCCTGGTGCTGCTGATCTCCGCCTCGGTGTCCACCCTTTCCAGCATCACCCTCACCGCCTGCTCCACCATGTCCATGGACCTGATCAAGGCCAGCTGGCTCAAGGGGCTGGGGGAAAAGACCCTGGCCACCATCACCCGGCTGCTGTGCCTGGCCTTTGTGGTCTTGAGCTACCTGATCGCCAACTACCCCACCCCCATTCTGGAGATGATGTCCTACTCCTGGGGCATTTTGTCCGGTTCCTTCCTGGCCCCCTACCTGCTGACCCTCTACTGGAAGGGCGTCAACCGGGCGGGCGCCTGGGCGGGCATGCTGGGCGGCTTCCTCACCGCCTTCCTGCCTGCGGCGGTCTCCGGGTTCACCACTCCCAACGGCCCCCTGTACGCCTGCCTTGCCATGGTGGTCTCCTTTGTGCTGTGCCTGGCAGTGAGCCCCCTGGCCCGGAAGCTGGGCTGGAAAGCGGGCCTTTCCAACAACGCCTTCTACGAGAAGAAGGAAGCCTGAGGCAAAACCGCCTCACACTCCCACAGAAAAAGGGCTGTTGCGCGCTGCAACAGCCCTTTTTTCAATACACTAGGTATATTCTCTGGGGCACCGCGGCGATCTCCACCTGCTCCTCCCCGGGGGCGTATTCCCCGTCCAGGGACCAGGGGAAAGGCTCCCGGCAGTGGAACACCGCCCGGCTCACCGAGCGGGTGGTCACCATCTCCCCCTGAAGCTTCCCCGCGCTGATCATCTGGAAGATCTGCCCCATCTCCAGGGGATTTTTGGGGCTGCGCACCAGGGTGAGCTCCAGCTGGCCGTCGTCCAGGCAGACCTGCTCCGGGTCCAGCTTCACCACGCCTCCCAGGGAGATGGAATTGCTCACCGCCCCGAAGAAGTACTCCCCTTCCAGCTCCTCCCCGTCCGCTTCAATTCTGGCGGCACAGGGCCGGACAAAGGGCAGCTCCTTGGCGCTTTCAAAAATGTAGGCCAGGTGCCCGAAGGCCGCCTTCATGCCCTGGTCCGCCTTGTAGGAGGCCTGGGTGAAAGCCCCGAAGGAGGCCACGTACAAAAAGGCCCTGTCCTGGAACCTGCCCAAATCCAGCGGGTGGGGAACCCCTTTCAGGATCTGCTCCGCGGCCCGGGCAGGCTCCTTGGCAATGCCCAGGGAACTGGCGAAATCGTTGGTGGTGCCCATGGGGATAAAGCCCAAGGGCAGCCGAACGCCCCTGCGCGTCAGGGCGTTCACCGCTTGGCTTAAGGTGCCGTCGCCGCCGCAGCACACCAGCAGGTCCGGCCTCTCCTGGGCGGCTTTTTCCAGAAAGCTCTCCGCCTCTTCCAGGGTCTCCGTGTAGGCGGTCTTTACCCGGGCGCCGCCCAGGGCAAACACCCGCCGGATGCGCTCCCCGTTTTCCCGGGCCCGCTGACGCCCTGCCCGGGCGTTGATCATCGTCCAAATTTCCATATGCTCACTCCTGAGGCTGGGCGGCGGTCACCAACAGTTTGGCGCAGAGGTCCACACCCAGCAGGCCGCTGTCCAGCACCATGTGATAGCCTTCCCGCTCCCGCCAGGCTTTACCCGTGTTGGCGTGATAAAAGTGGGAGCGCCGGTGGTCAAACTGGTGGAGCACTGCCGGCGCCTCCTGTTCCGGAATGCCGTATTCCTCTGCCGCCCGGCGGAGACGCTCCCGGCGGTGGGCGTGGATGAATACCCGGAGCACGTCCCTGCGCTCCCGCAGCACCCAGCCGGCACACCGCCCCACAATGATACAGGGCCCCTGCTGGGCCAGTTCCCGGATGATCTGGGCCTCCAGCAGGTTCAGCTGGTCCGTCTGGGAGAGCTGGGGCAGCTGCCCCCTGGCGGTTTTGGCCATGGCGGCCAGGGAGTACAGCAGGGAGTTGGTAGCCGTCTCCTCCAAATGCTCAATGTAGTCCGGGGTGGTTCCCCCCTCCCGGGCGGCCAGCTCCAAAATCTCCCGGCCGTATACGGGAATCCCCAGGGCCTCTCCGGTAAGTTTCCCCACCAGGGAGCCGCCGCTGGCGTACTCCCGCTCTATGGTAATAATATGATACCCTTTCACGTTTCTTCCCCTTTCTCAGCTGGCCTGGGCATCCGCGGTTTCAAACTGGCTGTTGTACAGCCCGGCGTAGAAGCCGCCCTTTGCCATCAGTTCCTCGTGGGTGCCCTGCTCCACAATGTCCCCGTCCTTCATGCACAGGATCAGGTCCGCGCCCCGGATGGTGGACAGCCGGTGGGCGATGATAAAGCTGGTGCGCCCCTCCATCAGGTTGTCCATGGCCTTCTGGATGAGCACTTCCGTGCGGGTGTCCACCGAGCTGGTGGCCTCGTCCAGAATCATCACCTTGGAGTCCGCCAGAATGGCCCGGGCAATGGTCAAAAGCTGCTTCTGGCCCTGGGACACGTTGGAGGATTCCTCGTTGAGCTCCATCTGGTAGCCTCCGGGCAGGGTGTGGATAAAGTGGTCCGCCTGGGCCATCTTGGCCGCCTCCACCACTTCCTCGTCGGTGGCGGTGAGCTTGCCGTAGCGGATATTCTCCAAAATGGTGCCGCTGTACAGCCAGGCGTCCTGGAGCACCATGCCGAACTGGCTTCTCAGGTCCTGCCGGGAGAAATCGGTGATGGGGTGGCCGTCGATGGTGATCTGGCCCCCCTTCAGGTCGTGGAAGCGCATCAGCAGCTTCACCATGGTGGTCTTGCCCGCGCCGGTGGGGCCTACAATGGCCACCTTCTGGCCCGCCTTCACTTTGGCGGAGAAGTCGTGGATCACCAGGCTGTCGCTGCCCTCGTAGCCGAACTGCACGTGGTCGAACACAATCTCCCCCTGGATGTCCAGGTCCTTGGTGGAGACCTTGGGGGCCTCCGCAGGCTCTTCCTCCTCGTCCAGGAACTGGAAGATCCGCTCGGCGGCGGCCACGGTCATTTGCAGCTGGTTGGAGATGTTGGCCATCTGGGTGATGGGCTGGGTAAAGCTGCGCACGTACTGGATGAAGGCCTGGATGCCGCCGATGGTCATAGCGCCGCCGGCAGCCATGGCGGCCCCCACCATGCAGATGACCACATAGCCCAGGTTGCCCACAAAGTTCATCACAGGCATCATCAGGCCGGAGAGGAACTGGGATTTCCACCCGGCGCTGTACAGTTTTTCGTTTTCCCGGTCGAAGTCCTCCACGGTCTCCTTCTCCCGGCCGAACGCCTTCACAATCAGGTGGCCGCCGTACATTTCCTCCACCTGGCCGTTGACGGAGCCCAGGTAGTTCTGCTGGGCCTTGAAGTGCTTTTGGGAGAACTTGACAATCACCATGACAAAGGCCAGGGACACGGGGATGATGCACAGGGCCACCAGGGTCAGCTGCCAGCTGATGGACAGCATCATGATCAGCACGCCCACCAAAGTGCACACGGAGGTGATCATCTGGGTGATGCTCTGGTTCAGGGAGTTTGTCAGGGTGTCCACGTCGTTGGTGATCCGGGAGAGCACGTCCCCCTGGCTCACCCGGTGGAAATAGGACAGGGGCAGCCGGTTGATCTTCTTCTCAATGGCGTCCCGCAGGCCGTAGGAAACGTCCGCGGTGACTCCCGCCATGATGAACCCCTGGGCGTAGGAAAAGGCGGCGCTGAGCAGGTAGATGCCGCCCAAAATCAGCAGCACCGTGCCGATGTAGCCGAAGTCCACGCCTCCCTCGGCCCCGGTGACAATGCGCATCAGCCCGGCGGCCAGCTCATCGGTGGCCTTGGCCAGCACCTTGGGACCCACAATGGAAAACACGGTGGAACAGGCCGCGAACACCATGACGAAGATCATGGGCAGCCAGAAGGGCCGCAGGTAGGAGAGCAGCTTTTGGGAGCTGCCCTTGAAGTTTTTCGCTTTCTCCCCCATCATCATGGGGCCGCGGCCGGGGCCATGGCCCATGCCTCCCCGGGGGCCGTGTCTGGGTTCACTCATTCCAATTCCTCCTTTTGCAGCTGGCTCTCCGCGATTTCCCGGTATTCGGGGCAGTTTGCCAGAAGTTCTCTATGGGTGCCCTTGCCCACCATCCGGCCCTGGTCCAGCACGATGATCTGCTGGGCGTGGAGAATGGTGCTCACCCGCTGGGCCACAATCAGCACCGTGGCGCCGGAAGTGTCTTTGGCCAGGGCTTTCCGCAGGGCGGCGTCGGTTTTGAAGTCCAAAGCGGAGAAGCTGTCGTCGAAGATGTAGATGGGCGCTTTCCGGGTGAGGGCCCGGGCAATGGACAGCCGCTGCCGCTGGCCCCCGGACACGTTGGTGCCCCCCTGGGCAATGGGGGACTCCACCCCCTCCTCCATGGCGTTTACAAAGTCGGAGGCCTGGGCGGTGGAGAGGGCCGCCTGAAGCTCCTCCTCACTGGCGTCCTCCCTGCCGTAGCGCAGGTTGGAGGCCACGGTGCCGGAAAAGAGCATCCCCTTCTGGGGCACGTAGCCGATCATCTCCCGCAGGTCCTTCTGGGAAAGGTCCCGCACGTCCACCCCGTCAATGGTGATGCGCCCGCCGGTCACGTCGTAAAACCGGGGGATCAGGTTCACCAGGGTGGACTTGCCGGAGCCGGTGGCCCCGATAAAAGCGGTGGTCTCCCCCGGCTTGGCGGTGAAGGAAATGTGCTCCAGCACATCGCTGTCCGCGTTGTGGTACCGGAAGGACACGTCCTGGAACTCCACCAGGCCCCGGGGCTCCTCAAGGGTCTTGGGCTGGTCCGGGTCCTGAACGGACAGGGGAGCGTCCAGCACCTCCTGAATGCGCACCGCGGACACGCTGGCCCGGGGCACCAGGATGAAGATCATGGCAATCATCAGGAAGGCCATGATAATCTGCATGGCGTACTGGATAAAGGCCATCATGTCGCCGATCTGCAGGGTGCTTTCGGCAATGGCGTGGCCCCCTACCCACACGATCATAATGGACAGCAGGTTCATCACCAGCATCATGCCGGGCATCAGGCCGCTCATCACCCGCTGGACAAACCGGTTGGTCTCCATCAGGTCCCGGTTGGCCCTGTCGAACCGGCCCTCCTCGTAGCCCTCGTTGCCAAAGGCCCGGACCACCATCATGCCGGAAAGGTTCTCCCGGCTCACCAGGTTCAGCCGGTCAATCAGCTTCTGCAGCGCCTTGAACTTAGGCAGGGCCACCCCCAAAGCCACCGCGATAAAGCCGATGAGCACCACCACCGCCAGGGCGATGAGCCAGCTCATGGAGGCGCTCTTGCCCAGGGCGAAAATGATGCCCCCAATGCCCATGATGGGGGCGTAGCAGATCATCCGCACCCCCATGGTGATGAGCATCTGCACCTGCTGCACGTCGTTGGTGGTGCGGGTGATGAGGGAGGCGGTGGAGAACTTGTCGAACTCCCCGCTGCTAAAACTCTCCACCTTGGAAAACAGGTCGTGGCGCAGCCGCTTGCCCACGGTGGCCGCCATGCGGGCGGAGAAGAAGCCCACCAGCACCGTGGCCGCCACCCCCAGCAGGGCCACTCCCAGCATCTGCAGCCCCTTCTTCCAGATGTATCCCGTCTGGATGGCGTGGGTGTCCATTCCCAGCTCCTCGTAGAACAGCCTGGTCAGGGTCACCCCCACCTGGCTGCCCATCATGGAGTCGCTGGCCGCCGCCTGGGTCCGGACGCTTTCCAAGCTCTCCTGGGGCACCAGGTCCAGCAGGGGCAGCAGCTTGTACAGCTTGTCCATGCTCACGTTGTCCAGTCCCTGGGAGAAGTCCATGGACCCGCCGCTCTCCTGAGCGTCCTCGCCGGCTTCCCCGGAAACCGCGTCCCCGGCAGGGGACAGGTCCTGCTGTCCCGTGTAACCATCCTCACCGCCGCCGTAGGCAGGTTCCTGCCCCTGGGAAAACGCTTCGTCCTCCTGGGCGGGGGGCTGGACCAGCAGGTCCCCGTCGGTCTGGGGCACTTCCCCATCCGGGACCGCAGCCGTTCCGCCGGCCATCTCCTGGCCGGCATACTGGCTCTGTGCCAGGCTTTGGGCCGCCTGGGCCAGCTCGCCGCTCTCCCCTGCCTGCTGCAAATACAGCAGCATGGCGTAGCCGGCCCGGCCGTAGGCGCCGGTCAAGGCCTCCAGCTCCTCTTCCGAAAGGTCCTCCCGCTGAACGCAGACAGCTTGGTCCCGCACCAGAGGGTATTCCTCCGCCAGGCGCTGGGCCTCGCTGCTGCCCGGCTCGATGGTGTAATAGCCGTCCTCCAGCAGGGCGCTGTCCTCCGCCGAAGCGAAGCGGGACAGCAGCTCCAGCCCCTCCTGACGCAGTGCCTGGGGGGCGCCTTCTTCCACACCGCTCTGCTGAATGCCCACGTTCACCATGTCGCTCATCAGGTTGGGCAGGCTCAGGTCGCACATGGCCTGGCCGAACAGCAGCGCCAGGCACAACACCAAAATGCCCGCAAAGGGCTTGCAATACCGCGCGATCAGCTTCACAGCCGTTCCTCCTTTTCCTCTTCCGAAAGCTCTTTCATTCCGCTGAGGTTTTCCGTCATCTTATCCACCATGGAGAAAAAGGCGTCGGCCTCCTCCTGGGTGATGCCCTTGCACAGCTGGGCAAAAAACTCCTGACGGGCCTGCACCAGCTTTCCCACAATGGCCTGGGCGGGAGGCAGCAGCTCCAGCCGCACCACCCTGCGGTCCCGCTTGTCCTGGCGGGTGGCCACATAGCCCCGCTTCACCAGCTGGTCCACCGCCTTGCTCACCAGGGAACGGGGCATGCCCCGCACACGGCTGATGTCCCGGGCGGTATCAAAGCGGCCCCGCTGCAAAAACAGCAGCACCTCTATCTCGTTCTGGGTGAGGCCCTCTTCCCGCACGGCCTCCCGAAGGGCTGTGCGCACGCTGCGCCGCACCCGCATCATCACCACGGTGAGGTTTTCTTCCATACCCATTGGTTTCTGCCTTTGTTCCACCGGAATAAACTCCTTTCGCTACGAATTGTTTCTTTTTGAACTTTTCGCAAAGTGAATTATATCACCCGTCTCCCAGGGTGTCAACCACGCCCCCCAGTTTTTAAAAAACGTTTACATCTTCCAAAGGCAGCCAGCCGGCGGCCGCCTGCCGCACTCTTTAAACGAAGGGATTTTGTCCCCTGAAAGAACTTTCGCAAGGGAAGGCCTTGCCTTTTGGCCCCAAACACCGTATGATGAAAAGAAGAAGAAAGGAGTGGGCGACCACATGAAATATTACGCTGGCATCGACGTAGGAGGCACCAAGGTGGCCATGGGGGTTTTCGGGGAGGACAAGACCCTGTTGGCCAAGCGGAAGTTCCCCTCGGACCCGGAGCTTTCCGGGGAAGAGTTTTTCCAACACACCGTATCCGTGCTGAAGGACCTGCTGGAGGAGCTTTCCCTGCCCCTTTCCGGGCTTTCCGGAGTGGGGGTGGGCCTGCCCAGCATGGTCCGGTACCCCCAGGGGGAAGTGGTGATCTGCGCCATGCTTCCCGCCCTGAACGGCTTTGGGGTGAAGGCCTGCCTGGAGGGGCTGCTTCCCGGCGTTCCGGTGGAGGTGGACAACGACGCCCACTGCGCGGCTCTGGCGGAATCCCGCCACGGCGCGGGAACGGGACGGCGGCACATGCTCTACTGCCCGGTGAGCACAGGGCTTTCCTCGGGGATCATCCTGGACGGGCGGCTGTTCCGGGGAAGCAGCGGCTTCGCCGGGGAGAGCGGCCACACCATTCTGACCCCCGGGGCGGGCATCCCCTGCGGCTGCGGCAACCAGGGGTGCGTGCAGTCCTACTGCTCCGGCGGGATGATCGTCCGGCACATCCGGCAGTGGATTGCCCAGGGGGAAACCACCCTGATGACCCAGCTGGCAGGCTCCCCGGAGAAAATTGACGCCCGGCACCTGGAGATGGCCGCCCGGGCCGGGGACCCCATGGCTCTTCGGGCTCTGGACCAGATGGCATTGTACCTGGGAGTGTGGGTGTTTAACTTGTACATGACGCTGAACATCGACTGCTTTGTGTTCGGCGGCGGTCTGGTGAACATGGGGGATCTGCTCTTCGGCCGGGTGCGGAAGGTATTTGACTCCTACCTCCACACCGGGGAACAGGTGGATTTTCTCTTCGCCCAGTGCGGTCAAGACGCAGGCATTTTAGGCGCCCTGGAGCTCCTTTTCTAGGGCGGGTGACCCCGCAGGACAGGTCGCGCCTGTGCTGGACGCTGCCTCGCGTCTGCGCCGGGGGTTGCATCCCGGGCGTGTCGCGCCGTGGGGCACGAACTTATCTGTCGGCGCGGACGTGCACTTACGCCTTTTTCAGCGCGGGCAGTGCCCGCCGCCCGGGGCGCGAACTGAAACCAGGCTCAGCCTGGCGGGTGACCCCGCAGGACAGGTCGCGCCTTGGGGCGGCGGCTGGTCGCCGCGCCTGTGCTGGACGTCACCTCGCGTCCGCGCCGGGGGTTGCATCCCGAGCGTGTCGCGCCCTGGGGCGGCGGTTTTTTTGCATAACAAAGCCCGGGAAACAGACAGCGGATGGTTCGCTTCTGTTTCCCGGGCTTATTGTATGGATTGTTCCCCGTTCACACGGAGTACCGTTCCACCAGGTTCCAGTCCAGCACCACGCTTTTTTCCTCCCGGCCGCTCATCATGGAGATCAGCTTCCGGGCGGCGCAGGCTCCCAGGCTCTCCTTCAGGTGGTCGAAGGAGGTGAGGCCTGCGGCAGCCAGCTCTCCCAAGGGGCTGTTGTCGAAGCTGATAATGGCCTTGTCCTCCGGCACCTTGATGCCGTGGGTGGAGAAGGCCCGCTCCAGCTTCACCGCCACCTCGTCGTTGTAGCACACCACCGCGGTGCACTGGGAAAGCTTCTCCAGCAGCCGGGTGATGCCGTACTCGTCGGTGAGCAGGTTGTCCCGGCTTTCGGAGTTGAACCAGGTCACCCACCGGTCCTGGAAGGTGAGGCCGTTTTTCAGCAGGGCTCTGGCGTAGCCGTCGTACCGGCCCAGGCCCTGCATGTCGTCGCTTTTGAAGATGCCCCCGATGTTCCGGTGGCCTCTTGCCACCAGGTACTCCACCGCGTCCAAGCCTCCCTGCCGGTCGTTCATGGTGACGGAGACGCAGTCCCGCAGGGCGGGGTAATAGCCGTTGAAGAACACCACCGGAATGCCCATCTCCCGCAGCTTTTCATACAGGGGCAGGTTGGGGTTGGGCAGGGCGCTTTTGGTGCCCTCCACAATCAGCCCGTCAATCTGCTTTTCCATGCAGTCCTCCAGAATGCGCCGCTCGTTGTCCACCCGGTTCATGGTGGCGGACAGCATGGGGAAAAAGCCCTCCTCGGACAGCTCCCCCTCGATGCCCCGGAGGATGGAGGGGAAAATGTACTCGCTGATGTAGGTGGCGATGACCCCCACGGTCCAGGAGCGCTTGCGCTTGGGCTCCACCTTGTGGACGTAGGTGCCGCTGCCCTGCCGCCGCTGGATGAACCCCTCCTGCTCCAGCAGGGCCAGGGCCTGGCGCACCGTCTGGCGGCTGATGCCGAAGCTTTCCGCCATTTCGTTTTCCCCGGGCAGCCGCTGGCCGTCCTGGTACACCCCTTGGAGGATGTTCTCTTTCAGCTTTTCAAACAGCTGGACGTACTTGGCTTTTTCTTTCATGGCTTTCCCTCTCTTGACCGGATGACTCCGTCCCGCGGAAAGGACTCTGCTCAAAGTTGTACTTACATTTTACGGAATCCCAGCACAGATGTCAAGGCGGCGGGGGAAAGATTCCCAGGATTTCCGGGCTTTTTCCCGGGAAAAGCCCTTCAGTCCAGGCCCAGGACTTCCCGAATGCGCTGGTGGTAGGAGGGACAGGCCTTTTTCAGGGACACAGGCCTGCCCGAAGGCCCCAGAAAGCAGTGCTCTGTTTTCCCCTGGCAGCGAAGGGCGCCGGTGGCCTGGTCCCGCACCGTGTAGGAAAAGGCAATGCGGGTGCCGGTGTAGCTGTCCACCTGGGTCTCGATGACCACCGTTTCCCCAAACCGGGTCATGGTGTGGTATTCCGCCTGGGCTTTCAGCACCGGGCTGACAATTCCCAGGGCCTCCAGCTGGGGATAGCCAAAGCCCTCCTCCCCCATCAGCCAGGTGCGGGCCTCCTCGAACCACCGGATATAGTTGGAGTGGTGAACACAGTCCATTCGGTCGGTCTCGTAGTACTGCACTTTGTGCTGGTAAAAAACAGGCAGCATCGCTGTCTCTCCCTTCTGTTGCAGAATTTGTCTCTATTGTACCACGTCTTTTCCAAAATGGGGAGCGCCGGGAAGGATTTTTCCACATAGTCTTCTCGGCCCGGCGCATACCTTTTTCCAGAGGTTGGCCGGAGCCGAAATATTGATTTTTTACGACAAAAATGCTATCATAACTCTGTACAGCATTTTCATGAAATCCAGATGGTATAAAGTTGAGAAAGATTTTCAAATATTCCCCTGCTTTTTGGTTTTATCTGGAATTTGGGATGGGACCCTTTCCGCCGGCCGGCGCCGTTTGCGAAAGGGGACTGTTAGAAAGGATGATCAATACAAGATGAAGATCGGTTTGGACGTGGGCTCCACCACCCTGAAATGTATGGTGTACGACCGGCAGGGCCAGCCGGTGTATCAGGAGTACGAGCGGCACTACTCCCAGATTGCAGAGAAGGCTTCGGGGATGCTCACCCGCATTCAGGAAAAATTCCCTCAGGAGAAGCGGGCCAGCCTCTGCGTGTCCGGCTCGGCGGGCATGGGCCTGGCGGAGGACTTGAACATTCCCTTTGTCCAGGAGGTGTACGCCACCCGAGCCGCCGTAAAACAGTACATACCGGGCGCCGACGTGGTCATCGAGCTGGGGGGCGAGGACGCCAAGATCCTCTTCCTCTCCGGGTCCATGGAGGTGCGCATGAACGGCTCCTGCGCGGGAGGCACCGGCGCCTTCATCGACCAGATGGCCACCCTGCTTTCCATCACCCCCACAGAGCTAAACGACATCGCCGGGGAGAGCCAGCGGTCTTACAGCATCGCCTCCCGGTGCGGCGTGTTCGCCAAAAGCGACATCCAGGCCCTTTTGAACCAGGGCGCCCAGAAAAACGACATTGCCCAGAGCATTCTGGTGGCCGTGGTGAACCAGACCATCGCCGGCCTGGCCCAGGGCCGGGAGATCGAGGGCAAGGTGGTGTACCTGGGCGGGCCGCTCACCTTCTTCTCCCAGCTGCGCTCCGCTTTCGACCGGATTCTGGGGGTGGAGGGGATCTGCCCGGAAAACTCCCTGTACTACGTGGCGGCGGGCGCCGCCCTGGCCGGCACCGGGGAGGAGTTCGACCTGGCCCAGATTACGGACCGGATCGCCCACTACAGCTCCAGCCACCACTACCAGAGCAGCGCTGCCCTGTTCCACGACGAAGAGGAGTATGAGGAATTCACCCTCCGCCACCAGAAGGACTCCGTCCCCACCGACGCCCCTCTGCTGGAGGACCACATCGCCTACGTGGGCATCGACGCCGGCTCCACCACAGTGAAGGCGGTGGCCATCAACTCCAAGGAGGAGATCATCTACTGCCGGTACCTGCCCAACTCCGGCAACCCGGTCCCCCTGGTGCGGGACTTCCTTTCGGACCTGTACGAAAAGTTCCCCGGCATTCAAATCCGCTCCTCCGCCTCCACCGGCTACGGGGAGGAGATTATCAAGAACGCCTTTGGCCTGGACCTGGGAGTGGTGGAGACCATCGCCCACTTTACCGCCGCCAAAAAGTTCGAGCCCGACGTGGACTTCATCATCGACATCGGCGGCCAGGATATCAAATGCTTCAAGATCAAAAACGGAACCATTGACAATATTTTCCTGAACGAAGCCTGCTCCTCCGGGTGCGGGTCCTTTTTGCAGACCTTTGCCGGGGCCCTGGGCTACCAGATGGCCGACTTCGCCAAGTGCGGCCTGTTCGCCGACAGCCCGGTGGACCTGGGCTCCCGGTGCACCGTGTTCATGAACTCCTCTGTGAAGCAGGCCCAGAAGGACGGCGCCTCCATTGAGAACATCTCCGCGGGCCTTTCCATGAGCGTGGTGAAAAACGCCCTGTACAAGGTGATCCGGGTCACCGACGCCAAGAGCCTGGGGAACCACATTGTGGTCCAGGGCGGCACCTTCTTAAACGACGCGGTGCTCCGTGCCTTTGAAAAGGAGATCGGCAAGCATGTCATCCGTCCCTCCGTGGCGGGGCTGATGGGCGCTTACGGCGCCGCCCTGTACTCCAAGGAAAAGGGCCGGGGGAAGAGCTCCATCATCGGGCCGGAGGAGCTGAAAGCCTTCACCCACCAGGTGAAAGCCATCACCTGCAACGGCTGCGAGAACCACTGCCGCCTGACGGTGAACACCTTCGCAAACGGCGCCCGGTATATTGCCGGCAACCGGTGCGACAAGCCTCTGCGCAAAAAGGTCCCCACTGCCCAGTACAACCTGTACGACTACAAAAAGGAGCTTTTGGCCTCCTACGCTCCCTGTGAAGGGCCCCGGGGCACCATTGGCATCCCCATGGGCCTGAACATGTTCGAGCTGTTCCCCTTCTGGTACACCTTCTTTAAAAAGCTGGGGTTCGGGGTGTTCCACTCCCCCGAGTCCGACCGGAAGCTGTACTTCCGGGGCCAGCACACCATTCCCTCGGATACGGTGTGCTACCCCGCCAAGCTGATGCACGGCCACATAGAGGCCCTGCTGGAACAGAAGCCCGACGCCATCTTCTACCCCTGCATGAGCTACAATCTGGACGAACACCTGGGGGACAACCACTACAACTGCCCGGTGGTGGCCTACTATCCGGAGGTGCTGGACGCCAACATCGCCGCCCTGGAGAATGTGAAATTCATCTACGACTACGTGGGGCTTCACCGGCGCAAGGACTTCCCCGGGAAGATGACCAACATCCTCTCCCGGTACTTTGACCCCATTCCGGAAAAAGAGGTGAAAGCCGCCTCCGACGCCGCCTACGAGGAATATTACGCTCACATGGAGCGCATCCACAAAAAGGGCCAGGAATATCTGGCCCTGGCCAAGGAGCAGAACCTGCCGGTGATTATCCTGTCCGGCCGGCCCTACCACCTGGACAGCGAGATCAACCACGGCATTGACAAGCTGATCTGCGAGTGCGGCGCCGTGGTGGTGTCCGAGGACTCCGTCAGCGAGCTGGAGACAAAGTTCCCCACCGGGGTGCTGAACCAGTGGACCTACCACGCCCGGCTCTACGCCGCCGCAAAGTATGTGGTGGATTCCCACGACAAGCGGATCAACCTGGTGCAGCTGGTGTCCTTCGGCTGCGGTGTGGACGCCATCACCGGGGACGAGGTCCGGGCCATTTTGGAAGGCGGGGACCGGATCTACACCCAGATCAAAATCGACGAGATCACCAACCTGGGCGCCGTGCGCATCCGCCTGCGGAGCCTGTTCGCCGCCCTGGGACTGGGCAGCGAAGCCCCAGCGTGACGCTGGACCCAAGTCGCGGGGCCGTGCGCTGCGCTTACTCCCAGCGCTGGAAACCAAAAGAGCGCTGTCCGCGGGGTCTAACGGCGCGGACGTGCACGGATGGCCCCTGCGTGACGCTGGACCCACGTCGCGGGGCCGTGCGCTGCGCTTACTCCCACCGCTGGAAACCGAAAGAGCGCTGTCCGCGGGGTCTAACGGCGCGGACGCGCGCTGACTACTTCCTCAGGCGCGGCGTTGAGCCGCCGCCCCAAGGCGCGACACGTCCAGTCCGGCCACGGACAGAAGCGCTGTCCGCGGGGTCTAACGGCGCGGACGCGCGCTGACTACTTCCTCAGGCGCGGCGTTAAGCCGCCGCCCCAAGGCGCGATACGTCCAGTCCGGCCACGGACCAGGCGCGGCGTTGAGCCGCCGCCCCAAGGCGCGACACGTCCAGTCCGGTCACGGACAGAAGCGCTTTCCGCGGGATTTAACGGCGCGGACGCGCGCTGACTACTTCCTCAGGCGCGGCGTTGAGCCGCCGCCCCAAGGCGCGACTTGTCCAGTCCGGCCACGGACCGGTCACGGACAGAAAGGAGACTTTTCCATGTCAGACAACGCAAACCGGGTGGAATTCACCCGGGAGATGAAAAAAGACTATACCATTATCACCCCCAACATGGCTCCCATCCACTTCGAGCTGATCAAAAACGTGCTGGAGAGCTTTGGGTTCCACATCGAACTGCTGCGCACTTCCGGCCGGGAGATTGTGGACGAGGGGCTGAAATATGTTCACAACGATACCTGCTACCCCGCTCTGCTGTCCATTGGCCAGCTGATGCACGCCCTTCACAGCGGCAAGTACGACCTGCACAAGGTGGCCCTCATCATGACCCAGACCGGCGGCGGGTGCCGGGCTTCCAACTACATCCACCTGCTGCGCAAGGCCCTAAAAAAGGACGGCCTGGACTTTATCCCCGTCATCTCGGTGAACCTGTCCGGGCTGGAGTCCAACTCCGGGTTCAAGATTACCCTGCCCATGATCCGCCGGGCCATTGCCGCCCTCACCTACGGCGACCTGCTGATGCTGCTGAAAAACCAGACCAAGCCCTACGAGGCCATCCCCGGGGAGAGCGACGGCCTGGTGGACCAGTGGATTCAGCGGCTGACCAAGCTCTTCGAGGAGGGCAAGGCCTTTTCTCAGCGGGAAGTGCGGGAATATTTCGACCAGATCGCCCAGTCCTTCGCCGACGTAAAGCGCCGGGACGTGGTGAAAACCAAAGTGGGCGTGGTGGGCGAGATCTACGTGAAGTACTCCCCCTTGGCCAACAACAACCTGGAGCAGTTCCTCTTCGAGCAGGACTGCGAAGTGATGGTCCCCGGCATTCTGGCCTTTATGATCTTCAAGGTGGATAACCGGCTGGAGGACATCAACCTGTACGGGGGCAACCCCGCCAAGAAGCAGGTGTGCACCCTGCTGAAGTGGTACTTCACCAAGTTTGAAACCGACCTGATCGCCGCGGTGAAGAAATTCCCCCAGTTCACCGCCCCCGCCCCCTACTCCCACCTGAAGGCGCTGGCCGGAAAGGTGATTGGCTACGGGTGCAAAATGGGCGAAGGCTGGCTGCTCACCGCCGAAGCCATGGAGCTGGTGGAGAGCGGCTACGGCAACGTGGTGTGCGCCCAGCCCTTCGGCTGCCTGCCCAACCACATTGTGGGCAAGGGGATGATCCGCAAGGTGAAGAACATCTATCCCCAGGCAAACATTGTGCCCATCGACTACGACCCCAGCGCCACCCAGGTGAACCAGGAGAACCGCATCAAGCTGATGCTGGCGGTGGCCAGGGAAAACGCCGGGGAACAGGGAAGCCAGCCCCAGGGGGGCCGCCGTCCTGTCCCCGCCCAGGGGTGACCGGAACCACGGCAGGATCTCCGCCGGCCGTTTCGGGGCCGGGCCGGAGTGTTGAATACAGGAGATTCTTTTGGAAAGAGAGAGGAAGTTTGACATGGCACAGAGAAAGGTAATCCTCAGCGCGGACAGCACCTGCGACCTGGGCGAGGAGCTCAAAGCGCGGTACCACGTGGAGTATTACCCCTTCCACATCATTCTGGAAGGGAAGGACTACCAGGACAACGTGGACATTCACGTCCAGGACATTTACCAGGCCTACTGGGACAGGAAGGTCCTGCCCCGGACAGCGGCCATCAACGTGCAGGAGTATGTGGACTACTTCAAGCCCTGGGTGGACCAGGGCTGCGACGTGATCCACTTCTGCCTGGGCGGGGCGCTTTCCAGCTCCCAGCGCAACTGCGTGCTGGCCGCCCGGGAGCTGGGAGGCCATGTGTTCCCCATCGACAGCTGCAACCTGTCCACCGGCATCGGTTTGCAGATCATCGAGGCGGGAGAGCGGATCCGGGCGGGAATGCCCGCGGCGGAGATCGCTCAGGCCATGGAGAAGATTATCCCCCACTGCCGCGCCAGCTTTGTGCTGGACAGCCTGGAGTTCATGCGGGCCGGGGGACGGTGCTCCGCTGTGGTGGCGGTGGGGGCCAACCTGCTGGCCCTCAAGCCCTGCATCGAGGTGGATAACTCCAACGGCTCCATGCACGTGGGGAAAAAGTACCGGGGCGCCTTGAAGAAGGTGCTGCCCCAGTACGTGCGGGACAAGCTGAACCAGTATCCCAACATCAAGCGGGACCACCTGTTCATCACCCACTCCTCCATCGACCTGAGCTATGTAGAGCTGGTGCGGCAAACAGTTCAGGAGATTATGGAGTTTAAAGAGGTGCACATCACCACCGCCAGCTGCACCATTTCCTCCCACTGCGGCCCCAACACCCTGGGGATCCTGTTTGAAACGGAATAACGCCTGGCGCCGGCAAGCCTTTGGGGCCCTGGTGGTTCTCTCGCAAAATCCCGGGAGAGCCGCCGGGGCTTTTTGCGTAAATCGCTGAAATTGAAAAAACGCCTGCCAACCCATTGCACTTTCCCAGGCCGTTGTGTAATATGGTATCTGTTTGCCAGGGCAAAACGTTCTACGGAGGTGTTCTCCCTTGACCAAAGATATGACCACAGGCTCCCCCATGAAGCTGGTGTTCAGCTTCGCCATCCCCCTTATGTTCGGGAACCTGTTCCAGCAGTTCTATTCCATGGTGGACACCATCATCGTGGGCAGGTTTCTGGGCACAGGCCCCCTGGCTGCGGTGGGGTCCACCGGGTCCATCAACTTCCTCATTCTGGGCTTCTGCCTGGGCACCTGCGCCGGGTTTGCCATTCCCGTGGCCCAAAGCTTCGGCTCCAAGGACATGCGGGACCTGAAACGCTTTGTGGGAAACATCATCTGGCTGGCGGGGGCGTTCACCCTGGTGTTCACCGTGGCCACGGTGGCCCTGTGCCGGCCCATTCTCCAGTGGATGTCCACTCCGGAGGACATTATCGACGACGCCTACCACTACATTGTGGTGATCTTCCTGGGCATTCCCACCATTGTGTTCTACAACGTCCAGGCCAGCCTGCTCCGGGCTTTGGGGGACAGCCGGACCCCGGTGGTGTTTTTGGTAATCGCCTCCCTGCTGAACATTGCCCTGGACCTGGTGCTGATTCTGGTAATCCCCCTGGGGGTGGCAGGCGCCGCCTGGGCCACGGTGATCTCCCAGGGGCTGTCCGGTCTGGCCTGCCTGGGGTTTATCTGGAAGAAGTTCCCCCTGCTCCACCTCTCCCGGGACGACCTGGTGCCCCGCAAGCCCTACATGAAGCGGCTGCTCTCCATGGGGGTGCCCATGGGGCTGCAGAGCTCCATCACCGCCGTGGGCAGCATTCTGCTGCAAACCTCCGTCAACGGGCTGGGGTCCATTGTGGTGGCCTCGGTCACCGCGGCAAGCAAGCTGTACCAGCTTTTCGCCTGCGCATTCGACGCCCTGGGCGTGGCCATGTCCACCTACGGGGGCCAGAACATTGGCGCCCGCCGGGGAGACCGGATCTTCTACGGCCTGCGGGCGGGCATGGTCATTGGCAGCGTGTACTCCCTGCTGGCCTTCTGCGTAATCTTCTTCTTCGGCCGGCCCATGGTCCAGCTGTTCGTGGAGGGCAGCGAGACCACCATCATCGACCAGGCGTACCAGTTCATGCTGATCCAGGTGTCCTTCTTCATCCCCCTGGCGGCGGTGAACGTAATCCGGCTGCTGATCCAGGGCATGGGGTACAGCAAGCTGGCGGTGTTCGCCGGGGTGTTCGAAATGATCGCCCGGGGCGGGTTCGGCCTGTTCCTGGTGCCCGCCTTCGGGTTCAACATGGCCTGCTTTGCCAGCCCCGCCGCCTGGATCTTGGCGGACAGCTTCCTGATCCCCGCCTACCTGAAGGTGATGAAGCACGTGAAACAGTACGGCTACTGACACAAAACTCCCCGGGTCTCAAGACCCAGGGAGTTTTTTCGTTGGGAGTCAGCCCGGTTCTTCGTCCTTGAGGACCATGCGCAGCAGAAACCTGTTCTCCTGCTGTTCCACATCCATCCAGCCGTCGTACCGGCGCACCGTCTGCTGAATGCTCAGCAAGCCGAACCCGTGGTCCTGCTCCTGCTTGGTAGAGGCAGGAAGGCCATTGTGGCCCAGGGCCACCGTGCCGCTGCAGGTGTTGCCCACCGTAATCACCAGCCGCCCCTCTCCCCGGGCGGCCTGGACTTCCAGCTTCCCCCCGCACACCACCTTTTCCCCGTCGGTCAGATGAATGCGGATGCTGTGGTTGTCGCTTTCCGCAAAGGCAATCTCCTCCAAGAACAGGTAGCGCCTCCGCCGTCACGCCTGCACGCACACCCGGGGCTTGTCCGGCGGGGTGAGCACCTTCCTCAGCAGAGCCGCCAGCTTCTCCTGGGCTACCGGCTTCAGCAAATACCCTGCCGCTCCCACGTCGTAGCTTTCCAGGGCATAATCCGGAGAGGTGGTGAGGAAGGCAATGGGCACATTCCGGCCCATTGCCCGGATCTGCCGGGCGGTTTCCATGCCGCTGAGGGGCTTCATCACAATGTCCAGCAGAACAAGCTGGAAGTCCCACCGGTCCGTTTCCAGGTCCAGCAGCAAACTTTCCCCGCTGCCATACTCTATCACTTCCAGCCGAAAGTCCTGCCGCAGCTTTGTCATAGAGCAGAGAAGCCTGCACACAGCCTTCCGCTCCGCTTCCCGATCGTCACACAACGCGATGAATCCCATACCATCCCTCCCATTTCCAAAGTATCGCACTATGGTTCTCTGTTGAAAAACTCGAATCCGTAACTTTTAGTATAACACAGCAGTTCCCATTTTCGGTAGAATCTCTCGAAAAGCACGGTGTTTTTTTCGAAACCCGCACCTCTCTTCCAAAGCAAAAAGCGCCGGGAGAATTCTCCCAGCGCTTTGGTTGCGGTCATGTTGTGGGAAGCAGTTCCTCTTACAGCCCCAGCAGGCCGGGAGCGGCTTCCTTCATCTTGGCGATCTCCTGGAGGGACGCTTCCATGGTGGCGCCCTTGCCGGACAGGTAGATCTTGATCTTGGGCTCGGTGCCGGAAGGACGGACCGTCAGCTTGCAGCCGTTCTCCAGCCGGTACTCCAGCACGTTGGACTTGGGCAGGTCGATGACCCCTTCCTTGTCTCCGTAGGACATGGATTCCTGGTAGTCGCTGCGGCCGATGACCTTGGTGCCGGCAATCTCCACCGGAGGCTGCTCCCGCAGGGTGGCCATGATGTTCTGCATGGTCTTCATGCCGTCCTCGCCCTCGAAGCCGAAGTTCAGGGTGGCGTTCTGGTAGTAGCCATACTTCTCGTACAGCTCGTTCATCACGTCCACCAGGGTCTTGCCCTGGCGCTTGTAGTAAGAGGCCATCTGGCAGATGAGCATGCTGCCGTCCACAGCGTCCTTGTCGCGGACGTAGCCGCCGGACAGGTAGCCGTAGCTCTCCTCAAAGCCCAGCAGGTAGCTGTCGGCGTTGCCCTCTTTCTCCTCCAGCTCGGCAATGATGTCGCCGATATACTTAAAGCCGGTGAGGCAGCGGCGCATCTCCACGCCGTAATCCTTGGCAATGGGGTCCACCATGTCGGTGGAGACGATGGTGGTCACGGCCACGGGATGGGCGGGCAGCTTGCCCTGCTCCTGCTTCACCTTGGCGATGAAGTTCAGCAGCAGAATGCCCACTTCGTTGCCGGTCATCAGCACGTACTCGCCGCCCTGGTTCACGGCAATGCCCACCCGGTCGCTGTCGGGGTCGGTGGCCAGCAGCAGGTCGGGCTGCACCTTCTGGCACAGCTCCAGGCCCTTCTGCAGGGCTTCCCGGAACTCGGGGTTGGGATAGGGGCAGGTGGGGAAGTTGCCGTCGGGCTCGCTCTGCTCGGGCACAATGGTGATGTCCTTAATGCCGATGCGCTCCAGAATGCGGGTGACGCACACCTTGCCGGCGCCGTTGAGGGGGGTGTAGACCAGCTTCAGGTTGCTGGCGTCGTCGATAAGGCTCTCCTTGTACACGTCGTCCAGGAAGGCGCCCACGGTCTCGTCGCCGATGTACTCAATCAGCCCCTGCTTCCGGCCCTCGTCGAAGTCCATCTTCTTCACGTCGGCGAAGATGTCCAGGGACTTGATCTCGGCGGTGATGCCGTCGGCCATGTCGGAGGTGATCTGGCAGCCGTCGCTGCCGTAGGCCTTGTAACCGTTGTACTTGGCGGGGTTGTGGCTGGCGGTGACGCAGATGCCCGCGTCGCACTTCAGATGCCGCACCGCGTAGGAAAGGGCGGGGGTAGGCATCAGCTGGGGATAGATGTAGGCCTTAATGCCGTTGGCGGCCAGCACAGCGGCGGACTGCTGGGAGAACAGCACGCCCTTGTTCCGGCTGTCGTAGGCAATGGCCACAGACTGGGGCTTGCCGCCGGCGTGCTTCAGCAGGTAGTTGGACAGACCCTGGGTGGCCTTGCGCACGGTGTACACGTTCATCCGGTTGGTGCCCGCGCCGATGACGCCCCGCAGACCGGCGGTGCCGAATTCCAGATCCTGATAAAAGCGGTCGTTGATCTCCTCAGGCTGGCCCTGAATGGACTGGAGCTCCTGGGTGAGGTCCTGGTCGTCAAGCGGCTGCTGAAGCCATCTTTCATATTCTGTCATGTGAAACCGTCCCTTCCTTGTCTGGACGCCTGGGGCGCCAGAGATAATCCTTAGATTTCTACCATTAAGATTACCATTTTTTGTGCGCCCTGTCAACTCGAAACAGGGCGTTTAGGGCAGTTTTAGAATATTTGTCACAATCCCCTGGGGGGTGATGTCCAAAATGCCATAGGTGGCCTGCCAGCCGTTCAGGCTTCCCGGGTTCATCAGGTACAGCCCGTCCTCGTAATCGGTGAGGGCGTTGTGGGTGTGGCCGAACAGGGCCACCCTGGCCCCCCGCTCCCGGGCGGCGCACACAAAGGTGTACAGCCCGGACTTCACCCCGTACAGGTGGCCGTGGCTGAAGAACAGCTTCACTCCTTCCGCGGTGAACTCCCCTGCCGGCGGCAGAGAGGAGGCGAAATCGCAGTTGCCCCGCACCGCCAGAAACATCTTTTCCGGGAAGGACCGTTTTGCCCGCAGCAGCTCCTCCTCCCCGTCTCCCAAATGGATCACCACCTCCGCCTTGGGCTGGGCCAGAATGGCCCGGCGCAGGCTGCTGTCGTTTCCGTGGCTGTCCGATACCACCAAGATCCGCATTGCCTCTCTTCCTTTCTTCCCCAAACCTGTCATTTCTTTTCCCCCGGCGCATACAATGAATTGGTACGGTCCTCGGGCCGGCCATCCCACGGGAAAGGGGGGAATCCACAGGGAATGAACCAAACACCCGATCACAATCAACTGGAAGCGCTGCTGAAGCTTACCGCCCAGCGCATGGGCACCACGCCCCAGGCCTTGAAGGAAGCCGCCCAGCGGGGGGACTTCTCCCGCATTCTGGGCAGCGCCTCGGGCCAGGAAAGCGCCGCCCTTCAAAAGGTGCTCTCCGACCCGGAGGCGGCGAAAAAGCTGCTCTCCACGCCCCAGGCCCAGAAGCTGTTCCAGCTTTTGGGGAACCAGGGCAAGTAATCCACTGCAAAGGAAGGGGGCGCTCCCGTGGACGACCTGAACCAACAGCTGCAAAATATCCTCTCCGATCCCCAGGCCATGGGGCAGATCCAAAGCCTGCTGGGGTCTTTGGGAACCAGCCAGGAGGCCTCCTCCCCGGCGCCGGCCCAGCCTGCCCCCGGGCCGGACCTTTCCTCTCTGCTGGGGGCCTTGGGCGGGGGAACGCCTCCCCCTGCCCAAAACGAGACCTCCCTGGCAGGGGTCAATCCCCAAACCCTCTCCGCCATGACCCGGCTGATGCCCTTACTCAACCAGGCCAACCGGGAGGACGACGCCACCCGGCTCCTTCGGGCACTGCGCCCCCTGCTGGGGGAGGCCCGGCAGAAAAAGGTGGACGAAGCCGTCCGCATTTTGCAGATGCTCCGCCTGCTGCCCCTGCTCAAGGACAGCGGGGTGTTTTCCGGGCTGCTGTCCGGGCTGCTCTAGAAAGGGGGTGGGCCCATGCCCCAGGAAATGGACATGAACAAACTGCGGGAGGAAGCCGCCCGCCGCGCCCGGGAGATGCAGTCCCGGGCCCACATACCGCCCACCAGGCGGAACCCCTCCCGGGAGGAGCCGGCGCCTCCCAGGGAAGAACCCAAAGAGGAGCCGGCGCCCCAGCACGCCTCCCAGCTTTCGGAGCAGGAGGACCCTGGCCTGCTGGGAGCCTTCTTCCAGGACAAGGAGCGCACCATCATCCTGGCGCTGCTGCTCCTCCTCAGCGGGGACGACAAAAACCACGAGCTGCTCTTCGCCCTCATGTTTCTGCTGCTGTAAACTCTCAGCGCACCTGGCCGCTGCCCTGGATTAAAAACTTGTAGGAGGTAAGCTGCTCCAGCCCCATGGGGCCCCGGGCGTGAAGCTTCTGGGTGGAGATGCCGATCTCCGCCCCCAGGCCGAACTGGCCTCCGTCGGTAAACCGGGTGGAGGCGTTCACATACACGGCGGCGCTGTCCACCTCATTCAGGAAGCGCTGGGCATGGGAGTAGTTCTCCGTGACGATGCACTCGCTGTGGCCGGTGGAGTACCGGGCAATGTGCTCCAGCGCCTGGTCCAGAGAGTCCACCACCCGCACCGCCAGAATGTAGTCCAGGTACTCGGTCTCCCAGTCCTCCTCCCCGGCGGCTCTGATCCCCGGCAGAATGGCCCGGGTCCGCTCACAGCCCCGGAGCTCCACCTGCTTTTCGTCCAGCCTTGCCTGGATCAAGGGCAGGGCTTTTTCCGCAATGTCCTTGTGGACCAGCAGGGTCTCCATGGCGTTGCACACAGAAGGCCGGGAGGTTTTGGCGTTAAAGACAATGTCCGCCGCCATGTCCACCTGGGCGGAATCGTCCACATACACGTGGCAGTTGCCCACACCGGTCTCGATTACCGGCACCCGGGCGTTTTCTTTCACGGAGCGGATCAGCCCCGCCCCGCCCCGGGGGATGAGCACATCCAGATAATCAGTGAGTGCCATCAGCTCCTGGGCGGACTGGCGGCTGGTGTCCTCCACCAGCTGGACGCAGTCGGCGGGCAGGCCCCTTTCCTCCAAAGCCTCCCGCAGGACCCGGGTCACCGCCTGGTTGGACCGGAATGCCTCCTTGCCCCCGCGGAGAATCACCGTGTTCCCCGCCTTCAGGCACAGGGCCGCCGCGTCGCTGGTCACGTTGGGCCGGGCCTCGTAGATGATGCCGATCACTCCCAAGGGCACGGTGACTTTCTCAATTTTCAGGCCGTTTGCCAGCACGCCCCCGGAGAGGACCTTCCCCACCGGGTCGCTTGCCTTGGCCACCTCTTTCACGGCCTGGGCCATGTCCTGGATGCGGCTCTCGCTGAGGGCCAGCCGGTCCAGCAAGGCCTGGGACATGCCCTCCTCTCTCCCGGCTTCCAGGTCCAGGGCGTTGGCGGCCAGCAGCTCCTCCCGGCGAAGCCACAACGCTTCCCCGGCGTGGAGCAGGGCGCTTTCCTTCCGGCTTCCGGCGCGGGCCAGTTCTCTGGCCGCCGCCTTGGCCCGTCTGCCCATCTCTTCCAAAGTCATATGATTTCCTCCTTTCGCGGGTGACCCCGCAGGACGTGTCGCGCCTAGGGCGGCTTGCTTCGCTGCGCGCTGTGCAAAACGTTACCTCGCGTCCGCGCCAGCAGCTTAGCCGGTTTTAAGTCGCGATGCCGTGCGCTGCGGCTTGAAAGCAGGCTCAGCCTGCTGGGAAAAGGGTGCCCACGTCCTCACCGTTTAGCAGCTGGTACAAGCTTTGGGGGTCGCTGCCGGAGACAATGGCCATGGCGATCCCCTGGCTGTGGGCGATCCGGGCGGCCTTCAGCTTGGTGGCCATGCCCCCCGTGCCCCGGCTGGAACCGGCTCCTCCCGCCAGCGCCTCAATGGCCGGGGTGATCTTCTCCACCCGGGAAATCCGCCGGGCAGCCGGGTCCCGGCGGGGGTCCCCGTCGTACAGGCCGTCGATGTCCGTCAGGATCACCAGGCCCTGGGCGCCGCACAGCCCCGCCACCACTGCGGACAGGGTGTCGTTGTCGCCAAAGTTCTTGCCCTCCAGCTCGCTGGTCTCCACCGTGTCGTTTTCGTTCACCACGGGGATCACCCCCATGGAGAGCAGCTCTCCAAAGGTGTTCTGTACATTCCGGCGGCTCCGGTTCTCGTCCACCACGTCCGCGGTGAGCAGCACCTGGGCCACCGTGTGGTTGTACTCCCCAAAGAATTTGTCGTAAAGAAACATAAGCTCGCACTGGCCAATGGCCGCCAGCGCCTGCTTTTTCTCCGTCTCCTCCGGGCGGCGGGCCAGGCCCAGCTTGCCCATGCCCACCCCGATGGCGCCGGAGGACACCAGCACCAGCTTTTTTCCGGAGTTCTGCAGGTCCGACAGGGTGCGGCAGAGCTGTTCCAGCCGCCCCAGGTTTACTTTTCCGTTTTCATAGGTCAGGGTGGAAGTTCCCACCTTCACCACAAGGGTTTCTGCGTCTTTCAGTTCCATAATCGTTCCGGGCAATTCCCGGCCCCTTTCTTCCCATTTCCTGTCATTCTTCCCGGGGCAGAAGCTTTCCTCCGCCCACCACCACGTCTCCCTGGTACAGCACCAGGGACTGCCCCGGAGTGATGGCCCGCTGGGGCTCATCAAACACCACCTTCAGCCGGTCTGGGCCGGTTTGGTACACGGTGGCGGGCTGTTCTTTCTGGCGGTACCGCACCCGGGCCTTCACCCGCAGTGGTTCCTCCAGCTTCTCCACGGAGATCAGGTTGATGTCTCCCGCCTCCGCCTCCCGGGAAAACAGCTCTTCCTGCTTTCCCAGCACCACCCGGTTGCGCCGGGGATCAATGCCGCACACGTACATGGGCTGGGGGAAGGAAAGCCCCAGGCCCTTCCGCTGGCCCACGGTGTAGTGGATAATCCCCTTGTGCTCCCCGTAGATCTGGCCCTCCGTGCCCACAAACTCTCCGGGCGGGAACTCCTTGGGGCACGCTTTTCTCTGCTCCCACCGGCGGATGAAGGCGGCGTAGTCCCCGTCGGGGACAAAGCAGATGTCCTGGCTGTCCCGCTTCCGGGCATTGATGAAACCGTACTCCTCCGCCAGCTGCCGGACCTGGTCCTTGGTCAGCTCCCCCAGAGGCAGCAGCAGCCGGGAAAGCTCCCACTGGGTCAGGGCGTAGAGCATGTAGCTTTGGTCCTTGCTCTCGTCCAGACCCTTTTTCAGCAGCCAGCGGCCGGTGTCCTGGTCCTGCTCCACCCGGGCGTAGTGGCCGGTGGCCACATAGGGGTAGCCA
>CALWCD010000021.1 GCA_944376265.1 uncultured Clostridia bacterium
CAGTTCTCCGGCAAGGAGCTGGTCAAGGGCGAGCCCGACGCCTCCTCTTTCCCCTCCGGCGGCCTGCGGGCCACCTTTGAGGCCCGGGGCTACACCGCCTGGGACCCCACCTCCTACGCTTTCGTGAAGGGGGACTCCCTGTACATTCCCACCGCCTTCTGTTCCTACAGCGGCGAGGTGCTGGACAAAAAGACTCCCCTGCTCCGCTCCATGGAGGACTTGAGCAGCCAGGCCGTGCGGATTCTGCGGCTGTTCGGGGACCAGAAGTCCAAGCGGGTCATCACCACGGTGGGCGCGGAGCAGGAGTACTTCCTGGTGGACAAAAAGCTGTACGACCAGCGGCCGGACCTGCAGTTCTGCGGCCGGACCCTGTTCGGAGCCAAAGCTCCCAAGGGTCAGGAGCTGGAGGACCACTACTTCGGAGCCATCAAGCCCCGGGTTGCGGCCTTTATGAAGGAGCTGGACGAGGAGCTGTGGAAGCTGGGGATTCTGGCCAAGACCAAGCACAACGAGGTGGCCCCCGCCCAGCACGAGCTGGCGCCCATCTTCACCACCACCAACATCGCCACGGACCACAACCAGCTGACCATGGAGACCATGAAAAACGTGGCGGCGCGGCATGGGCTGGTGTGCCTGTTAAATGAAAAGCCCTTCGAGGGGGTCAACGGCAGCGGCAAGCACAACAACTGGTCCATCTCCACGGACACGGGCAAAAACCTGCTGGACCCGGGGAAGGAGCCGGAAAAGAACGCTCAGTTCCTGCTGTTTTTGGCGGCCATCATCAAAGGCGTGGACGAATACCAGGACCTGCTGCGGATCTCTGTGGCAAGTGCCGGCAATGACCACCGGCTGGGCGCCAACGAGGCCCCGCCTGCCATTGTGTCCATGTTCCTGGGGGATGAGCTCACCGGGATTCTGGAGGCCATTGAAAACGACGCGCCCTACACCGGGGTGGAGGAAAAGACCCTGCAGACCGGCGTCCACGTGCTGCCCGACCTGAACATGGACACCACCGACCGGAACCGCACCTCCCCCTTCGCCTTCACCGGCAACAAGTTCGAGTTCCGGATGCTGGGTTCCGCCATTTCCATCTCCTGCCCCAACATCATGCTGAACACCATTGCCGCGGAAGAGCTGCGGCAGTTTGCCGATGAGCTGGAAACCTCCCAGGACCTGGAGGGAGATGTCCGAAAGATCGTACAGCGGGTGATGAGGGAACACAAGCGGATCATCTTCAACGGGGACGGGTACTCCCAGGCCTGGACGGAAGAGGCCAGTCGGCGAGGGCTGCTGAACCTGGCCACCACGGTGGACGCCCTGCCCCGGTACCTGGACCAGAAGAATGTCCAGATGTTTGTCAGCCACAAGATCTACACCGAGGCGGAGATGGAAGCCCGGTACGAGACCATACTGGAGGAGTATTCCAAGACGCTGAACATTGAGGCGCTGACCATGAGCAGCATGGTGCGCAAGGACATTCTGCCCTCGGTGAGCGGGTACATCGCCGGCCTGGCGGAGGCGGTGACCAGCAAGCGCGCGGTGTGCAAGGACCTGCCCTGCCAGGCGGAGACCAGCCTGATAGAGAAGCTGTCCGGTTTGCTGGACAGCACTTACCAGAAGGTGGAAGCCCTGGACGCCCTGCTGGCGGACGGGAAGGCGGAAAGCCACAACGCCCTGACGGCGGCCACCTACTACAAGGACGTGATCATCCCTGCCATGGAGGCCCTGCGGGCTGTGGTGGACCAGATGGAGGTGGACACCTCCGCCCACTCCTGGCCCTATCCCAGCTACGGCGATTTGATGTTTAAGGTGTAAGAGCGTTCTTTCCCATCCACAGAGTTCAAGGCAAACTATTTTCCCATACCCAAGGGGGGCTGCTGCAATGCGCAACAGCCCCCCTTGCTTTTATTCCTGAGGAAGTTTCGGCAGCTTCGGTTTTCCCACATACTCCATATGCGGAAAGATGAAATCCAGGTAGGAGTCGGGGAAGTAGGTGTCGAAAAACACCTGCACCGGATTGGTGGCGGTAATCTCGTTCACCCGCTCGCTGCGGCGGTACACCGCCCCTGCGGACAGGAGAACGTCCGCCACCATGAACACCGTGAAAACCACCGTGAGGACGCGTCCCGTCTGTTTGGGGATCTTCTGGATGAGCCGGGACAGGGCGGGATACAGGTCTTTCACCCACACAAGTCCCAGAATGCCCCAGAAGAAGGCGTACATCAGATTGGTGCGCCCGCCCACGTTTAAGGGGGTGTCGCTGTACTCCCAGGAGACCGTGCCGAACACCGCCTGCTGGGAAAAGCTGCACAGATATTCAAAGGCGCCGCCAATAAACATGCTGGCCAGGAAGATCATAACGTCCTTCTGGTTGTACAGCCGGTAGAGCACCAGGGTGATGACCACGGCGCCCATACCGTACACCGGAATGAAAGGTCCGAACACCAGGCCCACCCGCACCTGGAACTCATGGGTGGTCACAAAGGCGTACACCGTCTCCAGCACAAACCCCACCACGTTGCCGGTCATAAAGATCCAGAACAGCTTGGAGTAGCACAGGCCAAAGGCGAAAGGCCGCTCCTGTCCCGGTGCCAGCCTGGTCTCGTAGGCGGCCCGGGCATCCTCGTTGCGGCGGCGCATGGCCTCCCAGGAGCGCCGGCGGAGCACATCCATGTTCTGCCGCAGCTCCTCCAGCTGCTCGTTGTGCTTGAGGACCTGCAGGTCCGGGAAGGCCTTCCGCAGACGGCGGCGGAGCCAGTTTTTCTGCAGGTTCTGCTCGTACTTCTCCTTCAGCCGCAAAGCCTCTCGCTGCCAGTCCTTCTCCAGGGCCTTCTTCCCGGCCAGCCGCCTCTCGTTGAGGGCGATGGCCCCCTTGGAAAGGTCCTCCCCCAGCCGGTCAGAGCTCTGCCGCAGCCTGCTGGTGACATACTCCAGATTCCGCAGCTTCCGGTTCAGGCCCACCAGGCCCACCACGGTCACCAGGAAGTCCGCCAGGAGCAGGCAGCCCAGCACCGCCAGCAGAATCCAGCCCAGCGTCTGGGGCAGCCAGGAGAACAGCCGGTGGGACAACGGCATGAGATACCGCACCACCACGGCTCCCGCCACGCCCCACAGAATGCTGAACTTCAGGCAGATATACCCGTTCAGGTTGTGGCGGTGGTCGGAATAATCCCACCATTTCTGGTGGAACAGCTTCTCCAGCAGATACCCTGCCAGCCATTCCAGAGCCGAGCCCAGCACCATGGAGCCCACCAGCAGCACCGCCAGGCTTTTCCCGAAGGGCCGCAGGAGAAAGTCCATCAGCACCACGCCCAACCCATAAATGGGGCACAAGGGGCCGTTTAGAAAGCCCCGGTTTACAAACCGCTTTTCCCGCACGGCGGCAAAGACCACTTCACCGCACCACCCCAAAAAGGCAAACAGGAAAAAACTCCACAGATACGTGTACATCCACATTCCCCTGTTTCAAGAAAGATTCTCCCCGGAAACCGTCGAAAAACGCCGGGATAGACAACAGTCTAGCAGAACCAGCGCCCCTTGTAAAGGGGCAAAGCTCCCCTTAGGTATATGTGCCTTCCCCGGGCAAAACAACCTTTCCGTCAAAAAGCCTTGGGGCAGCCGTCCTCCCGGGAAAGGGTGGCAAACACCTGGGGAAGCGCTCCCACCAGGTCCGTGGGCAGCATGGCTCGCTGGGTGTACTGCCGGGCGCACAGGTCCCCCGCCTTTCCATGGAGGTAAGCCGCCAGCACTCCCGTCTCGAAGGGAGGCAGTCCCTGAGCCAGAAACGCCCCTGCCATGCCTGCCAGCACGTCCCCGCTGCCCCCTTTTGCCATGCCCGGGTTCCCCGTGGGATTCACCCCGCACCGGCCGTCGGGAGCGGCCACCACCGTGGCGGCCCCTTTCAGCACCACCACCGCCCCGGTCTCCCGGGCCTTCTGCTGTGCCGCCCCTATCCGGTCCGACTGGATCTCCGGAATGGTGTCGTCACACAGCCGGGCCATTTCCCCGGGATGGGGAGTCAGCACCAGGGGCGCGGAGACGCTTTCCAAAAAGCCGGGATGCCTGGCCAGGAAGTTGACCGCGTCGGCATCGGCCACCAGGGGCCGCTGGCAGTGGGAAAACACCAGGGGGCACACCAGCTCCGAGCGCTCCCCAAGCCCGCAGCCCATGACCACGGCGGTGCACCTGCCCAAGGCATCCAGCAGCAGCGCCTCGCTTTCCTCCCGGCGGTTTTCCCAGTCCAGAATGAGGAACACCGCCTGGGGCACCGCTTGGGCCAGGATGGGATACAGCCGCTCCTCCACGGCAATCTGCAGCAGCCCCACGCCGCACCGCAGGGCCGCTTTCGCCGCCATAATGCAGGCCCCGGCCATGCCCCAGCTGCCGCACACCAGCAGCAGCTTTCCCAGGTCCCCCTTGTTGCTCTGGGGGTCCAGGGGGGCAAGCATCTGGGCGGGGTAGGAATCGTCGGTCTCGAAGAGCCTGGTCTCCGCCCCCTCCACCAGGGCGGCAGGGACCCCCACCTGGCGCACCACCGTCTCCCCGCAGAACTCCTTGGCGGGGTAGGACACGTTGGCGGGCTTTTTTCCCGTAAAGGTAACGGTCACGTCCGCCCGGAAGGCCCCGGCGCTGACCCGGCCGCTGTCGCACTCCACCCCGCTGGGCAGGTCGGCGGAAATCTTCAAACAGGTCAGGTTCCCGGCGTAGCCCAGAAAGTGGGCGGGCACCCCGGAAAGCTCCCCCCGGAAGCTGAAGCCGAACACGCAGTCCACCACCACGTCCGCGGCGGTCATGGCTGCCTGGGCACGCTCCCGCTCCTCGGCGCCGGAGAGCACGTTCACCTGCTCCGGCATCCGGGAAAAGGCCTCCCCAGCCAGGTCGGTCCTGGGGGTGCCCTGGGTGAGGATTACAGTGCAGTCCATGCCCTTTTGGGCAAGCAGTCCGGCGCAGACAAAGCCGTCCCCCCCATTGTTGCCCTTGCCGCACAGGAGCACGGCCCGCTTCCCTCCCAGGGGACGGCAGCGGCTCTCCACTTCCTGGGCCAGGGCTTCCCCGGCATGTTCCATCAGCTGGGCCAGGGGCACCCCGGCCGTGACAGCGGCCATTTCCAGGCGCTGCATTTCATCGCGGCAAAACAGCTTCATGTTTCTTCCTCCTTGACAGGCGCGGTTCTCTGTACTAAAATGATACCAGCAAATGATCTTCGGGGCAAGGTGCAATTCCTGACCGGCAGTACAGTCTGCGAACGGAGAGTCCTCTCTCCGCCGAACCGGTGAAATTCCGGTACCGACGGTGAACCGTGGTTTCTACGCGGCAAAGTCCGGATGATAGAAGATTGGAAACGGCTGTGCTCTACCCATTCCAGTTTCATCGCGAAGGCCCCGGACCGTCTCTTTGGCGGCTCCGGGTTTTTTTCGCCCTTTTCCACCCCACCGGTCTTTTGCGAACCTAATTTTTCCGAAAGGGATGGTTCCATGCAAAAGAAAGTAAACGTTCGAACCCTGGCCATGACCGCCATTCTGGGCGCTGTGGCCACCGTGCTGATGTTCTTCAGCTTCAGCATCCCCGTCATTCTTCCCAGCTTCCTGGCCATGGATTTCTCCGAGCTGCCTGCCCTCATTGCCTCCTTCTCCATGGGGCCGGTCAGCGGGGCCACGGTGTGCCTCATCAAAAACCTGGTGAACCTGCCCACCAGCTCCACCGGCGGCGCAGGCGAGCTGTGCAACTTCCTGATGGGCATCACCTTTGTGGTGCCTGCGGGGCTGATCTACAAATACCACAAGAATCAAAAAGGCGCCATTGTGGGCTCCCTGGTGGGAGCGGTGGTGATGGCGGCGCTCAGCTTCCCCATCAACCTGTTCATCAGCTACCCGGCTTACGGGGTGTTCTACAACATGACCACCGACAAGATCATGGCCATGTACCAGGCCATTCTCCCCTGGGTCAAAACCCTGCCCCAGGCGCTGCTCATCTTCAATCTGCCCTTCACCTTCGTCAAGGCCATGTGCAGCGTGCTCATCACCATCGTGATCTACAAGCGGATCTCCCCCCTGATCAAAGGCACCATGAAATAAGGGAACATAGAAAAATCGGTCAAACCCGGGAGGGCCTGACCGATTTTTTCACGCTTAGTTTCTGCCGAACTTCTCGAACTTCAGGGGACGGGGGATAAACTTTTTGATCCCTTCCAGCAGGTCCTCGTCGGGGTTGAACACCACCAAAGTCTTGCCGGTTTTGTTGCTGCGCACGATCATGTACCAGGCGTCCCGATGGTCGCTGTACTGGGTGGCGAAGATCCGGGCGTCGAAGCTCTGGTTTTTCAGCCGGGCCTCGTTCTGGGGGTACTGGCCGATGTCCTCGGCGGTGCTGCACTCAAAGGCGGTCATCCGCTTCCGGCTGGAACGGTTCATAATCTTGTCCACCGCCACATAGCCGTTGGTCAGGCTGTACTCGTACTCCAGCAGCCGCATGGTCAGCAGCTTGTAGCCGCCGAAGCCTGCGCCCATGGCCACCAGCAGGGTAATCATGGGCATGCCGACGATCAGCATTCCCACCACGAACCCCACAAATACCAAAACCACCATGGCCAGAATGATCCCCACCAGGATCAGCATGTCGGTGGATTCAAATTTCTTTTTGATCATGCGTTCAATAAACACGTCGCCCATTGTTCGTTTCCATCCTTTCCTCGTTGCCCCGGCCCAAACAGCCTCCGGGACATTCCATGAAATGTATCATACCACAAATTTCCCCAGGATTCAATAAAACTTTTGTGAACGAAGGAAAAACAGGGGGGACCACCCCTTCCCGAAGGGGCGTCTCCCTTTACAAAATACGGCGCCCCTCTTGAATTTTCCCGGCCTTTTGTGGTATGATAGACGAAACGCGGCGATGAAAGAAAGTACCCCCGCCCCGCCCGGCCAGAGAGACTGCGTCACCGGCTGCAAGCGCGGTCCCGAGGCAGACGGGGGGAAGTTCCTTTCGGAGCGGCGGCGCTGAACGGCTGGATCACAGCCCGGTAGGCGCCGACGGGGAACGGTCCCGTTACAGGCCGGAAGAGGGCAGGAGGTTTATCCTTTACACAGAGAGCTTCCCGCTGAATTTGGGTGGTACCGCGAAGAAGTCACTTCGCCCCTTAGCTGGGGGCGGAGTTTTTTTGTCCCCAAAAGTTCCCACAATCAGGAAAGAAGGTCAGTACATGAAAGAAACCATCGAAGCCCTGCGGCAGCGCTTTGAAAGCGAGCTGCGGGAGGCTCAGAACAGCGACGCCGTGGAAAAACTGCGGGTGGCCTACCTGGGCAAAAAAGGATCCGTCACCGAGCTGCTCAAGGGCCTGAAGTCCGTGGCCGGCGACCAGAAAAAGGAAATGGGCCAGCTGATCAACCAGCTGAAGCGCCAGGTGGAAGAGGGAGTGGCCCGCCAGGTGGAGGCCATCCGGGCCGCCGAGGAAGAGCGGCAGATCGCCTCCGCGGAGCAGTACGACGTCACCCTGCCCGTGAACCAGTCGGAGGGCTCCTATCATCCCATCACCCTGGTGCAGCGCCAGCTGGAGGAGATCTTCTCCTCCATGGGCTTTACCATTGAGGACTACAAGGAGATCGTCACCGACTACGAGTGCTTCGAGGCGGTGAACATTCCCAAGCATCACCCCGCCCGTGACATGCAGGACACCTACTACCTCTCCAACGGCCAGCTGCTGAAAACCCACACCTCCGCCGCCCAGAACGCCATTATGAAGAAGTACGGCGCGCCCCTGCGGGCGGTGTTCCCCGGCCGCTGCTTCCGCAACGAGGCCACCGACGCCTGCCACGAGAACACCTTCTTCCAGATGGAGGGCCTGATGATCGACAAGAACATCTCCATCTCCAATCTGATCTACTTTATGAAGACCATGCTCTCCCAGGTGTTCGAGCGGGACATCACTGTGCGGCTGCGCCCCGGGTTCTTCCCCTTTGTGGAACCCGGCTTCGAGCTGGACATCTCCTGCCTGATCTGCGGCGGCGAGGGCTGCCCCAGCTGCAAGAACTCCGGTTGGCTGGAGCTCTGCCCCTGCGGCATGATCCATCCCAACGTGCTGAAAATGGGCGGCATCGACCCCGAGGAGTACACCGGCTTCGCCTTTGGCCTGGGCCTCACCCGCCTGGCCATGATGAAGTACGGCATCAAGGACATCCGGGATCTCAACAGCGGCAGCCTGAAGGCTCTCAGCCAGTTCAAGCACGAATAAGAGGGGGAAAATTACCATGCTGATTTCTATGAACTGGATCGGGGATTTCGTGGACCTGTCCGGCCTGGACCTGGAGGCCCTGATCCATCGCTTCACTCTCTCCACTGCCGAGGTGGAGGACGTTTACCACATGGGCGAGGACCTGCGGGACGTGGTTGCCGGCAAGATCCTCTCCGTGGAGAACCATCCCAATTCCAAAAAGCTCCACCTGCTGAAAGTGGACGGCGGCGACAAGATCTACGACGTGGTCTGCGGCGCCCCCAACGTGCGGGAAGGGCTGATCGTCCCCTTTGTCAAGGAGGGGGGCATGGTGGCCGGCCAGGAGATCACCTGCGCCGCCATTGCCGGATATGAATCCCACGGCATGTGCTGCTCCGAAAAGGAACTGGGCATCTCCGACGACCACTCCGGCCTGATGGAGCTGCCGGAGGACACCCCCGTGGGCAGGGACATCTGTGAGCTGTACGCCATCAAGGACACGGTGTTCGAGGTGGACAACAAGTCCCTTACAAACCGTCCCGACCTGTGGGGCCACTACGGCATTGCCCGGGAATTCGCCGCCCTGTCCGGCCGGGAACTCAAGCCCCTGGAGACCGTCTCCCTGGAGGCCTTCGACCAGCTGGAACCCATCCAGATCGACGTGAAAGACCAGGAGCTGTGCTACCGGTACACCGGCCTGAAGGTGCGGAACATCCAGAAGAAGGTAAGCCCCGTGGACATGCGCATCCGCCTGTTCTACTGCGGCAGCCGGGCCATCAACCTGCTGGCGGACCTGACCAACTACCTGATGCTGGAAATGGGCCAGCCCATGCACGCTTTCGACTGCGCCAAGGTGGACCAGATTGAAGTGAAGCGCTTTGAGGCCCCCTTCCAGTTCACCACTCTGGACGGTCAGGAGCGCCAGGTGGACGAAAACACCCTGATGATCTGCTCCAAGGGGGAGCCTGTGGCCATTGCCGGCATTATGGGCGGCCTGGATTCCGAGATTGAGGATGACACCGACAGCCTGCTGCTGGAAAGCGCCAACTTCGACGCGGTCAGCGTGCGGAAGTCCTCCACCCGGCTGGGCCTGCGCACCGACGCCTCCATGCGCTACGAAAAGACCCTGGACCCGGAGATGACCGTGCCCGCCATCGGCCGGTTCCTGAAGCTGCTGCTGGACATCGACCCCGGCGCCCAGGTGATCTCCCGGCTGACGGATGTGTACTGCAAGCGGTATCCCGCGGTCTCCCTGGAGTTTGACAAGGCCTATGTGGACCGGTACACCGGCATTGAAATTGCCAACGACCGGATTCTGGAGACGCTCCATGCCCTGGGCTTCGGCGCCTCCTACGACGGGGAGCTGTTCCACGTGGACGTGCCCTCCTGGCGTTCCACCAAGGACGTGACCATCAAGGCGGACATCATTGAGGAAATCACCCGCATTTACGGGTACGACAACTTTCAGATCACCACCACCCACAGCGCCCTGTACCCCGAAAAGCGCAGCCCCGGCAACAAGACCGACAACTTCGCCAAGGACATTCTGGTGCAGCGGTTCCACCTCCACGAGGTCCACTCCTACATTTGGTTCGACGCCAAAAAGTGCAAGGACCTGGGCCTGGCGCTGGAGGAAAACGTGAAGCTTCTCTCCCCCCAGAGCCCGGACCTGGAGACCCTGCGCACCAACATGGGCCCCACCCTGCTGTCCTTTGTAAACGAGAACAAGTCCTTTGCCCCGGACTTCGGCCTTTTTGAGATTGGCCGGGTGTGCGAGGGCGTGAAAGAGGACGGCCTGTGCAACGAGCGGAAGAAACTGGGTCTGGCCCTGTACAGCCGCACCCGCAGCGAGAAGGAGCTGTACCTGGAGCTTTTGGAGATCCTCACCGCTTTGGGCCGGGACATC
This sequence comes from uncultured Clostridia bacterium, assembly GCA_944376265.1. Classification (GTDB taxonomy): domain Bacteria; phylum Bacillota; class Clostridia; order Oscillospirales; family Acutalibacteraceae; genus Acutalibacter. The sequence goes on from CALWCD010000021.1 coordinate 10,113, forward strand.
AAGCGGGCCCAGTTCACCTTCCGGAACGTGGAGCCCCGCCACGGCTGGCAGCATCCCCGAAACACCGCCTCCGTCTCCTTTGACGGCCAGGAGCTGGGCTGGCTGTGCGCCCTTCATCCCGCCGTGGCCGCCAAGCTGGACAAGAAGGCCTCTGTGGTGTGCGCTCAGCTGGACATGGACGCTTTCGCCGCTCTGACCGCCGCCGACATCGCCTACCGGGAGCCCTCCCGGTTCCCGGGCATTGACATCGACCTGTCCCTGGTGATGCCCCAGGGCCTGACCTACGCCCAGCTGACCCCCGCCTGGGAGGACCTGGACCAGGACACCCTTACCGGCGTGACCCTGATCGACTCCTTCCAGCAAAACGGCATGAAGAGCATCACCCTGCGGTTCGCCTTCTCCTCCGGGGAGCGCACCCTCTCCAAGGAAGAGGTGCAGCCCTGGGTGGACGCCATTGTGGAAAAGGTGGGCAAAGTGGGGGCCGTTCTCCGGTCCTGAGCGCCCCCTTCCCGGGCAGAATAAAAAAGGGTTGCAATCCCCGGGCAATTCCTGTATGATATAAGGTAGCAAATTTTAGGACGATACGGAGGTGTTCCCCATGCCGGAAGATTATTCCAACAACACCATTACCTTTTCCCTGGAAGAGGTGCGCGAGGCGGACATGAAGCGGATCCTGCTGACGGTGTACGACGCCTTGAAGGAAAAGGGGTATAACCCCATCAGTCAGATTGTGGGATACATCCTCTCGGAAGACCCCACCTATATCACGACCCACAACAACGCCCGCAGCCTCATTCGCCGGATTGACCGGGACGAGCTTTTGAAAGCCATGGTGCGTTCCTACCTGGGCGAGTGATCGTTACAGAAAACTGAGAAAGAGCGGTGATTCTTTGAGCGAGCAGAAAAAGCAGAGCTTCCCCACCTACAAGGGAAAGCCCCTGGTGCGCAGCGGGGATACCATCTACTATGGCAGCATGAAGGACAAATACGTCATCAAGATGGATATCAAGTCCAAGAAGAAAGTGGGCGACCTGGAGGTGGCCGACAAGGTCACGGTCCAGCTGATGTATACCGACCCGGAGATCCGCACCCGCAAGCAGATCGTGAAAACCAGCGAGAAAAACGGCCTGTACCTGGCCCTGGACATTGCCGAGGCCTGGCTGAGCCGGGCGCTGGCGGAATAAATGCCTGCAAAAAAAGAGGCTGCTTCGGCAGCCTCTTTTCCTGTCCGGGAGGAGAGTTCCCCTCCCTGCGCGAAAAGCGTCCTGCCCAAAGGTTGGCAGGACGCTTTTTTTACATGACCTGGGCCCCGGAAATATAGGCGCACAGATAGATGCCCAAAAACACCCCTTCCCCCGCCAGGAGAACCGCCCGCCACAAGGACCTGTCCCTGGTGAGCCTGGCCAGGATGAAAAACAGGGGGAAACAGCAGGCCAGGTACCTTCCCGCGCTGAGCAGCCAGGAAAGGCAGTAGGTGGACAAAAACAGCCCGAACCCATACACCAGCAGGCTGGGAGGATGCTCCCGCTGCCGGACCACCCAGCACAGCAGCACCAGCACCCCCCCGAACAGAACCAGGGCAGGGAACCAGATAGCCCACCCAAAGGAGCCATTTCGGTTGCTCCAGAAGTACTGGAACAGGTATTCCACCACCCGGGAGACCCACAGGAATCCCTGGTGCCAGTGTTTTTGGTGGGTGACAAAGGCAAAGGGGTCCCCGTCCACGGCGTAATTCAGCAGCAGGTAGCCCCCGGTCCCCAGCAGGGGGGAGAACACCAACGGCAGCCGGGCCAGCACCCGTTTCCAGCAGCGCCTCAGGGAAAGCCCCAGGGGCCGCTCCCGGGAGAGAAGCTCCACCAGCGCCGGCGCAATGACCAGCACGCCGGTCATCCTGGTGAGGGCCGCACCCACCCCAAACAGGGCGAACCTCCCCCACTTCCCCTTGCGGGCGTACCAGCAGGCCCCCGCGGTGAGGAACAGGAACAGGCTCTCGGTCATCATGGTGCCGAAGAAGAAGGAAAAGGGGAACAGGCACAAGTACAGCAGGCCGTCCCGGACGGTCTTTTCGTCGTAATACTCCTGCCCCAGCCGATAGAGATAGCAGCAGGCCCCTGCAAAGCTCAGGCAGGACAGGGTGACCCCAGCCCCCAGTGTGTGGGGGATCACCAGCCGCAGCAGCCGCACTGCCCACACATAGCCCGGGAAAAACACCAGGACCCGCTGCTCCCCGTTTTCCTGGTCCCCCTTGTATCCCTGTTCCACCAGGTTCCAGTAGTGGTTGCCGTCCCATCGCTGGCACAGCTGGCGGAAGCACTCCTCCCAGGAAATGCCTCCCTGAGAGAAGAGCATGACGGCGATCATTCCGGCGGCCAGCAGGGCTGCCCGCACTCCCAGGGCGGCCAGAAACACCCCCCACAGGGGCAGCTCCCGGCAAGGGGGAGGCGCCTCTTCCCCCGGGGAACCAAACACCCCGGAAAACCTGCCGGCAAGGCCCCAGGCTTCCAGGCACCGCAGGACCAGCGCCAGGCTTAAGGCCGCCACGGGAAGGGTGATGAGCACATCCGTCACAGGGGCTCACCCCCTTGGGAGCCGGGGCAATTAGAAGTTGCTGCCATTGCAGCCCCAATCCGGCAAGGCCAGATAGCGCACGTAAATGTCCTTGGGGTTCAGGGAGAGCTCCTTCTCCAGCAGGGCGCACACTTCCCGGGTCATGTTCTGGGCGCCCTCCTTGTCCACCTGGCTGCCGAAGATCTTCACCTCCACAATGGCCATGGGGGTCTCCTCCGTGCCCCGGAACCACATGCGCAGCTTGTCCTCCACCAGCACCATCAGCCCGGACTCGGTTTTCCCGGGGATGCAGGTGATAATCTGCCCCAGGGCGCTCTTGATGTTCTGGGCAGCGGTCTGGTTGACTTCCACGTTGGTTTGAATTTCAATGGTGGGCATACAAATCCTCCTTACGGTTCCAGAATTCACTCTGAAACACCTGTTTTCTGGCTTCTAGTATAACGGGTTTTGGCGAAAAAGGAAACGGTATTTTGGGAAAATTCCCCCAGGCTGCCTTAAAGCCCCCCAGACAGCTTCCTGCCTCCTTCGCAGGAGAACATCCCTTTCCCCACCAGCAGCGCCGCCACCGCCAGGTAGACCAGCCCAAAGGGCAGGCTCTCCAGGGGGAACAGGGCCACCTCCGGGGCGTGGATCATCCCGATGAAGGAGCAGAAGGCCAAGGCCCCTCCAAACCCGGCGGCGGAGAAGTAGCGCTTTTCCAGCACGCAGGCCAGCAGCCCCGCCAGCAGCAGGCTGGAAAGGAACGCCCCGTTCCCCAGGCACTGGATCCCCTGGATGGGCACGGAAAACTCCCCGAACTGGGCGGCGGTGATGGCCTCCACCGTGGTGCCCGCCGCCTGAACCGCCGAGCTGATCAGGGTCTGAATGTACTGGAACAGAATGGGCACCAGGGACAGCAGCACCACCGTGACGTGGCCCCTGTCCAGGGTCTGGAAGGTGCTGGCCGTCACGGAGAAGCCCACAAAGATCAGCAGCACCATCACCACTTCCGTGGGGATCAGCGCCATGAGCACCCCGGTAAGCCCCGTCAGGCAGATGGCCAGGTAGGCCACCCCGTTCACCACCGTAAAGCCCGCCCGGGCCCCCAGCTCCTTCCACCCGGGATGGCCGAAGTACACCGTGGTGGGGAAGGGGTTTCCAAACAGAGCCCCCAGCATGGTGGAGACCCCGTCCATCACCATGCACCGCCGCTCCGGGTAGCAGTCTCCCGCCGCCTTGGCGGATTCAATCCCCTGGAGGGTGGACAGGAAGTTGTTGATCTGCAGGGGGATAATCACCGGCAGGAAGGGCACAATACCGGAAATCCCCCGGAGAATGTCTCCCCCGCAGAAAGTGGGGGGGTAGAATCCCAGCCCGGAAAAGGCGGAGACAAAGTTCTGGGGGGTCAGGTACCCGGTGGCCCAGGCAATGGCCGACCCCAGCACAATGGCCACCACCCCGGTGGGGATCTTCCGAAAGCGCTTGTCCGCCTTTCCCAGGTAGTCGATGACCACCAGGCAGAAGGGCAGCAGGGCGTACACCGGCTTGTCGAACACCATGGCGATGCCCACAAAGGACAGCCACACCAGGGCCGAAGAGGCCATATTTCCCATGAGGGCGCTGTGAGGCACCACCCGGACGATCCACCGGCCCATATAGCCCCCCAGGATCTCCACCACCCCTCCCAGCAGAGAGGCTGCCAGGCCGATCTGAAAGGCCAGCTCCCCGTCCCCCGTCTGCCAGTACACCGGCCCCATAATCAGGTAGAGCCAGCCGGTAAGCTGGGAGGAGCCTATGCCGAAAGGCTGGGCGGTCACGTCCTGGCGGCCCTCCTTTTTGGCCAGGGCCCAGGCCTCGTAAAAATACCACAGATTCCCCGCAAAGATGGCCAGGCCGATTCCCGGCACCACCTTCCCCAGCACGATCTCCGCCGGCAGGCCGAACACAAACAGCAAGATCCCCGTGCCGGACAGAATTTTGGAAAAGCCGTCGAAAAACACCCCCAAGGATGCCTCGATGTCCCCTTTCCCCCACCACCGGTATGTTCCTTTCATACGCTCCACTTCCTTCTGGCAGATTCTCCATACACTTTAACACTGTACCAGAAAACCGTCCATTTGCCAAGAAGCACCGCGGTTTTTCCCCGAAAAATTTCCATGGCCTTCCCCGGCCATTCCCTTGCCATTTGGGCAAAAATATGGTACTCTCTTTTTAGTTGGTCCCGCCCCGGTTTGGGGTGTGAGTATGACAAAAATTTATCAATCTAAACCGCGCTCTTGGGGAGCCTTTTCCTCCCCTGACGCCGAAAGGAGCAACGTTATGGTCTATACAAGAAACATCAGCGACGCCGTGGTGTGGGTGGGCGGCAGCGACCGCCGTCTGGCCCTGTTTGAGAATTTGTTCCCCATTCCCCGGGGCGTCTCCTACAACTCCTACCTGATTCTGGACGAGAAAACCGCCCTGCTGGACACGGTGGACTCCTCCATCGCCCTCCAGTTTCTCCAGAACGTGCGGGAAACCCTGGGGGACCGGCCCCTGGACTACCTGATTGTCAACCACATGGAGCCGGACCACTGCGCCACCATTGAAATGCTGCTGCCCTACTATCCCAACCTGAAAATCGTGGGCAACCAGAAGACCTTCCAGATGATCCGCCAGTTCTACGACTTCGATGTGGACAAGCACGCGGTGGTGGTGAAGGAAGGGGACGCTCTGGAGCTGGGACGGCACACCCTGCGGTTCTACACCGCCCCCATGGTCCACTGGCCGGAAGTGATGGTCTCCTACGAGGAGAGCGAAAAAATCCTGTTCTCCGCCGACGCCTTCGGCACCTTCGGCGCTGTGGACGGGGCCCTGTTCAACGACCAGGTGGACTTTGACAAGGATTGGCTCTTCGACGCCCGCCGCTACTACGGCAACATTGTGGGCAAGTACGGTCCCCAGGTGCAGGCGGCTTTGAAGAAGCTTTCCGGCCTGGACATCCAGACCATCTGCCCCCTCCACGGTCCCATCTGGCGCAGCGACCTGGGCTATCTGCTGGGCAAGTACGACCTGTGGAGCCGCTATGAGCCGGAGGAGAAGGCTGTGGCCATCTTCTACGCCTCCATGTACGGCAACACGGAAAACGCCGCCAACCTGCTTGCCAGTTCCCTGGCCCAGGCCGGCGTGAAGAACGTGAAGGTGTACGATGTGTCCTCCACCCACGTTTCCGACCTGATTGCCGAAATCTTCCGGTGCAGCCACATTGTGCTGGCCGCCCCCACCTATAACAACGGCATCTACCCCGCCATGGCCAACCTGCTTCACGACATGGCCGCCTTGCAGCTGCGCAACCGCACCGTGGGCATTGTGGAGAACGGCAGCTGGGCGCCTGCCAGCGGCAAGCTGATGCGGGCCCAGCTGGAGGCTCTCAAGGACATGACCATCCTGGAGCCCACTGTCACCCTGAAGTCCTCCCTGAAGGCCGAAAGCAAGGCCCAGCTGGAGGCCTTGAAGGACGCCATTGTGGCTTCTCTGTAACCCCAACACACGATTTCACCCGTAATAATAAAGAGGAAAATAGCGGTGAAAAAACTGATTTTAGGCATTGCCTTGATGGCCCTGGGGGTGTTGGGAGTCATTGCCCTTCTGGTGTCCGCAATGCTGTCTCCTTTGAACCCTTGGACCTACAATGGCGTGAGCGGCTGGTGGGGCTGCCTGTTGGGAATGGAGATGACCCTTCCCTTTTACAGCTTCCTGGTCCTCTCGGCTGTGGGACTTGGGCTGGCCCTTTGGGGCGTTTTCCAGAAAAAATAACCGCAAAAAAGGACGGCTTTGTGAAGTGCCGTCCTTTTTCTTTTTAAGACAATCTGCTTTTAAAGTCCTCGTACCCGAAGGTTTTCACCACTTCCACCGTCCCGTCCTCATGGCGCAGGGCCATGTCCGGCAGGGGCATGCCGTTAAAGGTGTTGGTCTTCACCATGGTGTACAGGGCCATGTCCTCCAGCACCACCTGGCTGCCCTCGGTGAGGGGCTGGTCGAAGGAATAGTCCCCCACCACGTCCCCAGCCAGGCAGGTGGGGCCTGCCAGACGGCAGGTGTAGGCCTTCTCTCCCGGCTTGCCGGAATCCTTCACCGGCGGCCGGTAGGGCATCTCCAGCACGTCGGGCATATGACAGGCGGCGGAAGTGTCCAGAATGGCAATGTCCATCCCGTTATGGACCACTTCCAGCACGGTGGACACCAGGAATCCCGCGTTTAAAACCACCGCCTCTCCCGGCTCCAGGTACACCTCCACCCCGTACTTCTCCCGAAAATGCTTCACCACCCGGATCAGCCGGGGGATGTCGTAGTCCTCCCGGGTGATGTGGTGGCCTCCCCCCAGGTTCAGCCACTTCATGCGGGGGAGAAACTCCCCGAACTTCTCCTCAAAGGCGGCGGCGGTGGTCTCCAAATCGTCGGAGTTCTGTTCGCACAGGGTGTGGAAGTGAAGCCCGTCCAGCAGGGGCACCAGGCCTTCGTCAAAGTTCTCCCGAGTGGTGCCCAGCCGGGAACCGGGGGCACAAGGGTCGTAAATGGCGTGGCCTTCCTGGGTGGAGCACTCCGGGTTCACCCGCAGGCCCACCTGCTTGCCGGCAGCCTTGGCCCGTTCCCCGAATCGCCGCAGCTGGTTGGGGGAGTTGAACACAAAGTGGTCGGCATAGGTGAGCAGCTCCTCCCATTCCCGTTCCTGGTAGGCCGGGGAGAACACATGGACCTCCCCGGGGAACTCCTCCCTCCCCAGCCGGGCCTCATACAGGCCGCTGGCGGTGGTGCCGGACAGATACCGGCTGATGAGAGGATAGCAGGCGAACATGGAGAAGGCCTTCTGGGCCAGGAGAATCTTGCAGCCCGCCTCTTCCGAGACACAGCGGAGCACTTCCAGGTTTTTCTTCAGCAGCCCCTCGTCCACCAGGAAGCAGGGGGTGCGCAGCTTCTCGTTCATTTAGTCCACCAGGGCGGGGGCGTTGTCGATCTGCCAGGGCAGGCCCCACTGGTTCAGGGCGTCCATGTAGGGATCGGGGTCCAACTCCTCCACGGTGTACACGCCGGGCTTGGTCCACTTGCCGGTGAGGAGCATCATGGCCCCCACCATGGCGGGCACGCCGGTGGTGTAGGAGATGGCCTGAGAGCCCACCTCCTTGTAGCACTCCTGATGGTCGCACACGTTGTAGATGTAGGCGGTCTTTTCCGCACCGTCCTTCACACCTGTGAAAATGCAGCCGATGTTGGTCTTGCCCACGGTGCGGGGGCCCAGGGTGGCGGGGTCGGGAAGGAGAGCCTTCAAAAACTGGATGGGGACAATCTCATGGCCCTCGAACTCCACCGGCTCTGTGGACAGCATGCCCACGTTCTCCAGGCACTTCATGTGGGTGAGGTAGCTCTGGCCGAAGGTCATGAAGAACCGAATCCGCTTCACGCCGGGAATGTTCTTGGCCAAAGACTCAATCTCCTCGTGGTGCAACAGGTACATGTCCTTGCGGCCCACCTGGTCAAAGTCATACTCCCGCTTGATGGACATGGCGGGGATCTCCACCCAGTGGCCGTTCTCCCAGTAGGAGCCGGGGGCGGATACTTCCCGCAGGTTGATCTCCGGGTTGAAGTTGGTGGCGAAGGGGTAGCCGTGGTCACCCCCGTTGCAGTCCAGAATGTCGATGGTGTGGATCTCGTCGAACAGGTGCTTCTGGGCGTAGGCGCAGTAGGCCTGGGTGACGCCGGGGTCGAAGCCGGTGCCCAGCAGGGCGGTGAGGCCGGCCTTCTCAAACTTCTCCTTGTAGGCCCACTGCCAGGAGTAGTCGAAATAGGCGGAGAATCCCTCTTCCTTGCAGCGCTTCTCGTAGACTTCCCTCCAGGCGGGATCGGTGATATCCTCGGGCTCGTAGTTGGCGGTGTCCAGATAGTTGACGCCGCACTCCAGGCAGGCGTCCATAATGGCCAGGTCCTGGTAGGGCAGGGCGATGTTCATCACCAGGTCCGGCTGGTACTCCCGGATGAGGGCGGCCACCTGATCGGCATGGTCGGCGTCCACCTGGGCGGTGGTGATTTTGGTGGCGGTTTTCCCTTCCAGGTCGGCTTTCAGGGCGTCGCACTTGGACTTGGTGCGGGAAGCGATACAGATTTCGGTGAACACGTCGCTGCACTGGCAGCACTTGCGGATAGCCACATTGGCCACGCCGCCGCAGCCGATGATCAAAACTCTGCTCATGGAAAACAACTCCTTTAGATAATGGTAAAATAGAGGGAACGCGAAGCGTGTAAAAGTTTCGCAGTACGTCCGAAGGACGTACTTGCCTTCTTTCAAAGGCCGTGGGGGTGCGGGGGCAAAGCCCCTGCGGTCTTAACCGGCGCAGCCGGTGGATAAAACCAGCGAGCAGGGCGCATACGGCGCTGCTCCCCAGTGGGGAGCGTTCAGCGCTGACCGAGCCGGCAGACGAGACCGCAGACGGTAGCCGAGCCGAGCGGCCGGTTTCCCGGGGACCGGCAAAAAGCCGTCCTGTTCCAACTGCCACTTCTTGGAAGAGGTCCGCTCCCGGGGCTATCGCCTGCGGCGCGTGCGCCCCGGACAACTTACACCGAGCAAGCCCAGGGGGACCGGGTGCTTACCGTCCGCTCCCGGGGCTATCGCCTGCGGCGCGTGCGCCCTGGGAGCTGCAATTCTCTTCCGGCTGCGCCGGTTTTTAAGGTCGCGCCTTTTTGAAAAAAGGCGCCCCAAAAACTTTTACGCCGCTTCGCGGTTTTCTTTCAGTTCAAGGCCAGCAGCATTTCTCTTACGATCTTACACGCCGCCATGGTGCTCACACCGCTCTGGTCGCAGGGAGGGCTCAGCTCGTTTACGTCGCAGGCGATGACGTTGGCTCTTTCGCACACCAGGGTCACCGCTTTCCGCAGGGTATCGAAACTGACCCCGCCAGGTTCCGGAGTACCCGTGCCCGGGAACACACCCGGGTCCAGCACGTCTAAGTCCAGGGTGAAATACAGGGGGGTGTCCCCCAGCTGGGCCAGGGTCTCCTCCAGCCCTTCCAGGTCAAACTTGTGGGTGGACACATGGTCCTTCCCCCAGCGGAACTCCTCCCGGTCTCCGGAGCGAATGCCGAACTGGAAAATCTTCCCGTCGCCGCAAAGCTCCCAGCACCGGCGCAGCACGCAGGCGTGGGAGAGCTTCACTCCCAGGTAGTCGTCCCGAAGGTCGGCGTGGGCGTCAAAGTGGAGAATGTGCACCTGGGGGCAGCGCTCAAACACAGCCCGGAAGGCCCCCAGGGTCACCAGGTGCTCACCTCCCAGCAGGAAGGGCCGTTTGCCAGCGTCCAGAATGGCCCCCGCCCGCTCCTCGATCTGAGCCAGGGACAGGGATGCGTCTCCCAAGGGCAGTTCCATATCCCCGCTGTCAAACACGGGGCAGTCCTCCAGGTCCTTGTCCTGGTAGGGACTGTAACTTTCGATGCCGTAGGACTCCCGCCGGATGGCGGAACTGCCGAACCGGGAACCGGGCCGGTAGGAGGTGGTGGAGTCGAAAGGGGCGCCGTAGAGCACGGTTTTGGCCTCTTCGAACTCCTTGTCGCAGCAGAGAAAAGTTTCCACGTTTTTATTCCACATGTTTCAAAAGCTCCTCCACGTAGGCGGGGATGTAAAAGGCTCCCTTGTGCAGGGTGGTGGTGTAGTACCGGCAAGGGATGCCCCGCATGTTCCATTTTGTCTCGTTCAAATCCTTCAGAGGGTGGTACTTCTTGGAGGCGAACCCGAACAGCCAATGCCCCGAGGGGTAGGTGGGGATGTGGGCCTGGTACACCTTGCTGATGGGAAAGCTCTCCACAATATTTTTATGGGCCCGCTGGCAGGCGGCGGCGTCCTCGGGATAGAAGGGACTCTCGTGCTGGTTGATGAGGATGCCGTCCTCCTTCAAAGCCTTGTAGCAGTTGCCGTAAAACTCCCGGGTGAACAGCCCTTCCCCGGGGCCGAAGGGGTCGGTGGAGTCCACGATGATCAGGTCGTACTCGTCCTTTCGGGAACGGATAAACCGGAGACCGTCCTCAAAGTGGATGGTAAGCCTGGGGTCATCCAGCCGGCAGGCGGTTTTGGGCAGGTACTTTTTGCACACCTCCACCACCAAGGGGTCGATCTCCACCATGTCGATGTGCTCCAGGTCGGCGTACTGGGTCAGCTCCCGGATGACGCCACCGTCCCCGGCGCCGATGACCAGCACCTTCCTCACCCGGGGATGGACCGCCATGGGCACGTGGGTGATCATCTCGTGGTAGATGAATTCGTCCTTCTCCGTGAGCATCATGTAGCCGTCCAGGGTGAGGAACCGGCCGAACTCCGGGGAGTCAAACACATCTATGCGCTGAAACTCGCTTTTCCCGCTGTAAAGCTGCCGGTCCACCCGGATGGAGAGCTTTACATGGGGGGTGTGGTGCTCTGAAAACCAAAATTCCACTGGGTCAATACACTCCCTTCAACACGTTCAGCCGCCGGATGTCCGGATCTTCCGGGCCGGTCATGCTGCATCCTTTTTCCTTGGCGTACTGGATATATTCCACAATCTTTTCCGTAATCCGCTCTCCCGGGGCCAGAATGGGAATCCCGGGCGGGTAGCACATGACAAATTCGCTGCACACGTGGCCCGCGGCCTCCGTGAGAGGCAGACTGGTCTTTTCCGCGTAGAAGGCGTCCTGGGGAGAAAGGACCACCTCCGGCTCGATGTACTCCTGGCGCATCAGCCCGGCGGCGTCCGGCTTTCCGAACCGGCGGCGCACCTCCGACAGGGCGCTCACCAGCCGCTCGATCTCCCGGGGCCGGTCCCCGATGGACAGGTAGGCCAGGAAATTTCCCAGGTCGCCGAACTCGATCTGGATGTCGTACTCGTCCCGCAAAAGGTCGTAGACCTCGATGCCCGCCAAACCCACGTTCAGGGTGTTCACGGAAAGCTTGGTCCGGTCGAAATCGAACACGCTGTCCCCGTTGATCAGCTCCTTGGAGAAGGCGTAGTACCCGCCAATGCCGTTAATCTCCTCCCGGGCGTAGTCCGCCAGTTTCACCACCTGGGCGAAGGCCTCCCGCCCCCGCAGTGCCAGGTTCCGCCGGGAGATGTCCAGGCTGGAAAGCAAAAGATAAGACCCACTGGTGGTCTGGGTCAGGTTGATAATCTGCCGCACGTGGCCCTCCTGCATGGCGGGACCGGTGAGAAGCAGGGAACTTTGTGTCAGGCTGCCGCCGGACTTGTGCATGGACACGGCGGCCATATCCGCCCCGGCCTCCATGGCCGACATGGGCAGCTGGTCGCTGAAGTAGAAGTGGGTGCCGTGGGCCTCGTCGGCCAGGCAGAGCATGCCGTGGTCGTGGGCCATTTTTGCAATGGCTTTCAGGTCGGAACAGATGCCGTAATAGGTGGGGTTGTTCACCAGCACCGCCTTGGCGTTGGGGTGCTTCTTAATAGCCAGCTCCACGTCCTCCCGGCGCATCCCCAGGGGAATCCCCAGCCGGTCGTCGCAGGCGGGATCCACGTACACGGGCACCGCCCCGCACAGCACCATGGCCCCCATAACGCTGCGGTGGACGTTCCGGGGAAGAATCACCTTCTCCCCCCGCTTGACCACCGAAAGGATCATAGCCTGCACCGCGGAGGTGGTCCCCCCCACCATCAAAAAGGCGTGGGCCGCGCCGAAGGCTTCCGCCGCCAGCTCTTCCGCCTCCCGGATGACCGAAACAGGATGGCACAGGTTGTCCAGGGGCTTCATGGAGTTCACGTCCATGCGCACGCACTGTTCCCCCAGAAGAGCCGCCAGCTCCGGGTTGCCCCGTCCCCGCTTGTGGCCGGGAACGTCGAAGGGCACCACCCGCCGGCGCTCGAATTCCCGCAGCGCCTCGTAAATGGGCGCCCGTTCCTGTGAAAGCATGTCTCTCCCCCTTTTCAATAGATGTTCCTGCCGCTGAAGATCTCAATCATTTCCCGGCGCAGGTTCTGCATAATCTCCAGCCGCACCCGGGGAGGCAGCTCGTACACGTCGGTGTTGAACAGGTAGTTCTGCAGGTCAATGTCCTTCACCATCATCTTGGTGTGGAACAGGTTGGCCTCGTACACGTTGATGTCCACCGCGTCGTAACGGCGCAGGGTGTCGGGGTCGATATAGTGCTGGATGGACACCACGTCGTGGTCTAAAAACAGCTTTTTCCCGTCCAGGTCCCGGGTGAAGCCCCGGACCCGGTAGTCCATCACGATGATGTCAGAATCGAAGGAGCCGATGAGGTAATCCAGCGTGGACAGGGGGGTGATCTCCCCGCAGGTGGCCACGTCGATGTCCACCCGGAAGGTGGCAAGGCAGGTCTCCGGATGGTACTCCGGGTAGGTGTGCACCGTCACATGGCTTTTATCCAGATGGGCCAGCTGGGTCTCTCCCGCCGGCACCATGGACCCCTCCGCGATGAGAATGGTGACGGAAGCCCCCTGGGGGTCGTAGTCCTGCCGGGCGATGTTCAGCACCTTGGCGCCGATCTTTTCCGTCAGGGTGGTGAGGATATTGGTGAGCCGCTCGGAGTTGTACTGCTCGTCGATATAGGCGATGTAGTCCCGCTGCTCCCGGGGCGTTTTGGCGTAGCACACGTCGTAGATGTTAAAGCTGAGGGCTTTTGTCAAGTTGTTGAATCCGTAGAGCTTCAGTTTTTCTCCCATACCCCAAACCCCTTTGCGTGAAGTAGTAAATAAAAAAGCGGTGCGCCCAACACGCACCGCTTGCAAAGTCCATGGTATTTTTTAGAAAGCGCCCGGGAACAAAACCCCGCTGTTCCCCCCTGTTTCCCAAGGCAGGGGCCGCGGAGGGCATCCTTCTGGTTTCCAGTGCAAATCCTCACTTTGTACCACGCTTATTGACCTTTTACAAGTTGATGCGCAGCAAATGCGCCGGTTATAAAGTGACCAACTTATAAAATTGAGCTTTTAACTCAATCAATAACGACGAACCCGGCAGCTGGCGCTGCCCTTCGTCCCTCGGCGATCGACCCGGCTGTCCGTATGGCCTTGACCCAGCGCTCTGGGTGGTCTGAAAGAAGATATTTGCATGGAGCTTTTCAGGACTATCCCATGACAAGTTAAGTATATCGGGAAACCTGTCGATTGTCAAGCCGTAGATTCTCCCCAGCGCTGAGAAAACCTGCCTGAGCCCGGCTTTATTCCTCCGTCAGCCGGATGGGAACCCCGTTTACCTCCACGCCCCCCTCGGCCCGGATGAGGATGTACCCCGCCCCGTCGATGATCCTGGTTTCCACCAGGTCGGCCCGCTCCGGGTTGACCTTGATGGTCACGTCGGGAGTGCGCACCTCGAACTTCTTCTTGTCCACCAGGTTCTGGGGGCAGACCCGGGCGTCCGCGCCGAACTCCTCCTCAAACCGCTGGGCGAAGGCTTCCCGGTGCTCCTCTCCCACGCCGCTGGCGGAAAGCACCAGCTCCAGGGCGCCCTTGGAAAGCACCAGAGGCTCCGGGTCCTTGTTTTCCTTGTGCTCCTCCATCAGGTTTACGATCTGCCCCTGCACCGACTGGATCACCTCCATGCTGCAGTCGCTTTCCAGGGTCTCTGTGAGCAGGGACTGAAAGGTCTCCTTCTGGGCGTCGGCGGGAGGGGGCAGCTCCCGGCGGAACAGGGCGTCCACCAGCTCCTGGTGGCTCTCGGCAGTGTTCTTGGTGTAGTACAGCGTCTCGTACAGGTTGGCGCACCGGTCGTCAAAGGCGGGGAACAGGAACCCCGCTTCCGGAGGGGACACCACCCAGTCCACGTCCCGGTTGCGGAACAGGTTTTCGGGGATGTGGTAGCTGAGCACCGGCTTGGTCTGCTTTACCGGGCACAGGCTGCACAGAATGTAGGAGTACACCGTGTCGGAGGCGTCCTCTAAAGTGCCCCCGTCCCTGCCCCGGTAGGGCACGTCGTAGGAGTCGTAGGCCAGCAGAATAAGATAGCCGCTCCCTTCCAGCCGGAAGCTTTCCGCCACCTGCTGGAACAAGGCCGCGGCCGCTTCTTCGTCCTTTAACTCCGAGTCCCGCAGGGCCATCAGCAGCTTGTGCTCCGGGCTGTCTACCACCTGAGAGGTGGAGAAAGACAGGCCGATCAGGTTCCGCCCCAGGCCGCCGGACAGGGTCCGCCGCAGCAGGGAAAGCAGGTTCTCCCCCTCCTCCTGGGGCATCAGGGCCAGAGACTGGTCGAACTGAGAGACAATCTCCCCCTGCTCGCTGACATAGCACCCCCGCACATGGGTGACGCTGCTCTTTTCCGGCCGGAACCGGCGGCGGATCTCCGCCACTTCCTTCTCGTTCATGGGATCTCCTCCTTAAATTTACGCGATGGCTTTCATTATACCCCAAAGGAAAGACGGCCGCAAGAAAAAAGGCTCCCCCGCAGGAGAGCCTTTTTCAGACGAATTCCACCTTATTTCAACGCTTCTCCGGCTGCCTTTTCCACGGCAAGACCTGCCTTGTACCGCTGGATGTACCGGCCGAAGCCTTCCTGGTCCTCCGCCTTGGGCGCCACGCAGTCCCCTGCCGCCCCGGCGAACACCTTCTGCTCCAGGTAATCCGCCAGAGACTCGCCCTCCTGGCGGTTCTTCCGGTAAGCGGCCAGCAGAGCCATGCCCCAGGGGCCGCCCTCGCCGGCGGTCTCCATAACGGCTACCGGCACGCCCAGGGCTCCCGCCAGCAGCTGCTGGCCCACGCCCTTGGTCTTGAACAGGCCGCCGTGGCCGTAGAGCTTCTCCACTTCCACCTGTTCCTTCCACAAAATGTCCATGCCGATCTGCAGGGTCGCCATGGCGGCGTACAGCTGGGCCCGCATGAAGTTGCCCAGGGTGAGCTTGTTCTCCGGCTGACGCACCAGCAGGGGACGGCCTTCCTCCAGCCCGGTGACAGGCTCGCCGGAATAGCAGTTGTAGCTCACAAGGCCGCCGCAGTCGGGGTCGCCCTCCAACGCCTTGAAGTACAGCAGGTCGTACAGCTCCCACTTCTTCAGCTTGGTGCCGGCAGCTTCCAGCAGCTGGTCAAACAGCCGCACCCAGGCATCCAGATCGGAGGTGCAGGTGTTCACATGGACCATGGCCACCGGCATGCCGTCGGGGGTGGTCACCATGTCGATTTCGGGATACACCTTGGAAAGGGGCTTCTCCAGCACCACCATGGCAAACACGGACGTGCCCGCGGACACGTTGCCCGTGCGCACCCGGACGCTGTTGGTGGCCACCATGCCCGTGCCCGCGTCGCCCTCGGGAGGCGCCAGGGGAGCGCCGGGCTCCAGGGTGCCGGTGGGGTCCAGCAGCTTGGCGCCTTCCGCAGTGAGGCATCCCGCCTCGCCGCCGGCGGGCACCACCTTGGGCAGGATGTCCATCAGCTTCCAGGGCAGGTGCTTGTCCTCCACCAGCTTGTCGAATTTCTCCACCATGGCCATGTCGTAGCCGGCGGCGCTGCTGTCAATGGGGAACACGCCAGAAGCCTCGCCGGTGCCCAGCACCTTTTCCCCGGTGAGCTTCCAGTGGATGTACCCGGCCAGGGTGGTCAGGTAGCCGATCTTGTCCACATGGTCCTCGCCCAGGCGGATGGCCCGGTACAGGTGGGCAATGCTCCACCGCTGGGGAATGTTGAAGCCCAAAAGCTCCGTCAGCTGGGCGGACTCCTTTTCGGTGATGGTGTTCCGCCAGGTGCGGAACTCGCACAGCTGCTCCCCGTTCTTGTCAAAGGGGAGATAGCCGTGCATCATGGCGGAAAAGCCCAGGGCGCCCAGGCGCTTCAAGGGCTCGCCGTACTTCTCCTGCACCTCCTGGGCCATTTGGGCGTAGGCGCTCTGAATGCCCTTCCAGGCCTGCTCCATGGGATAGGTCCACACGCCGTCCTTCAAACTGTTTTCCCAGTCGAAGGCGCCGGAAGCGATGGGGGCGTGGTCCGGCCCAATGAGCACCGCCTTGATGCGGGTGGAGCCCAGCTCGATGCCCAGAGCGGTCTGGCCCTGGCGTACAGCCTCTTTGATCTCTTCAAGTTTCATAATCGGAATGACCTCCCGTTGGCAATTGAATGGTATGTACATTTTACCACATTCCCCGGCGTTTTGCACCTGTTTTCCTGCCTTTTGCAAAAATATTTCCAAAACCGTCCTGTTCCTTCCCCGGATTTTCTTTGCCCATCGCCTTGTCCTGAGGGCGGGAATCTGGTATAATGGTCTCCAGGCGCGTAAAGGCGTCTGTTTTTGTGAAGAACACTTTAGCATAAATGGGGGAATGGGAATGGGGAACACCATTGGTTTTGACAACGAGAAATACCTGCGGATGCAGTCGGAGAAGATCCGGGAGCGCATCCACATGTTCGGAGGCAAGCTTTACCTGGAGTTCGGCGGCAAGCTGTTCGACGACTACCACGCCTCCCGGGTGCTGCCCGGCTTCAAGCCCGACAGCAAGGTGAACATGCTGCTCCAGCTGAAGGACCAGGCGGAGATTGTCATTGTCATCAACGCTTCGGACATTGAGAAGAACAAGGTGCGGGGCGATTTGGGCATCACTTACGACGTGGACGTGTTGCGGCTTATCGACGCCTTCCGGGGCATTGGCCTGTACGTGGGCAGCGTGGTGCTGACCCAGTTCTCCGCCCAGCCCGCCGCCGAGGCCTTCCAGAACCGGCTGGAGGCGTTGGGCGTGAAGGTGTTCCGCCACTACACCATTCCCAGCTACCCCTCCAATATTCCCTTCATCGTCAGCGACGAGGGCTTTGGCAAAAACGAGTATGTGGAGACCAGCCGCAGCCTGGTGGTGGTCACCGCTCCCGGCCCCGGCAGCGGCAAAATGGCCACCTGCCTGTCCCAGCTGTACCACGAGTACAAGCGGGGGGTAAAGGCCGGCTACGCCAAGTTCGAAACCTTCCCCATTTGGAACCTGCCCCTCAACCACCCGGTAAACCTGGCCTACGAGGCCGCCACCGCAGATCTCAACGACGTGAACATGATCGACCCCTTCCACCTGGAAGCCTACGGGGAGACTGCCGTGAACTACAACCGGGACGTGGAAGTGTTCCCGGTGCTCAACGCCATGCTGGAGAAGATCGCCGGGGAGTCCCCCTACAAATCTCCCACGGACATGGGGGTGAACATGGCGGGCAACTGCATTGTGGACGATGAAGTCTGCTGCCGTGCCGCCTGCCAGGAGATCATTCGCCGGTATTACAGCGCCCTGTGCGACCAGCGCCAGGAGGGCGCCCTCACCGGAGACGAGGTGTACAAGGTGGAGCTGCTGATGAACAAGGCAGGGGTCTCCCCGGAGGACCGGCCCGTCATCGCCCCGGCCCTGGAGCGGGCGGAACAGACCGGCCTGCCCGCGGCGGCCATCCAGCTGCCCGACGGGAAGATCGTCACCGGCAAGACCTCCGCTCTGCTGGGCGCCTCTTCCGCGGCCCTGCTCAACGCCTTAAAGGCCCTGGGAGGCATTCAGAAGGACATCCATTTGATCTCCCCCATCATCATCGAGCCTATCCAGAAGCTGAAGACCACCCATCTGGGCAGCGTGAATCCCCGGCTTCACACCGACGAGATCCTCATTGCCCTGTCCATCTGCGCGGCCACCAATCCCACTGCGGAGCTGGCCATGCAGCAGCTTCCCAAGCTGCGGGGCTGCGAGGTCCACTCCACGGTGATCCTCTCCCACGTGGACGAGGACACCTTCCGGCGGCTGGGCATGAACCTGACCTGCGAGCCTCAGTACCAGTCCAAAAAGCTGTACCACAAATAACCCCTGGGGACTAAATTTTGAAACAAGGCGGCCGGAAAGGCCGCTTTTTTTGCAACCAAACTGGCGTTTTCCGGATTCTTATAGACGGAGGAACAAAGGAGGGGAAGGATTTGAAAAAGGAGATTGACCGCAAACTGCTCACCACCCTGAAAGCCCAGGACCCACGGGCCCTGGAATCCGCCATTGACCGTTACAGCCCCTATGTGGCCGGGGTGCTCCGAAAAGTGCTGGGAACGCTGGGCACCCGGGAGGACCTGGAGGAACTGGCCTCCGATGTGTTTGTGGCATTGTGGCGCGGCGCCGAAACCCTTCGGGAGGACAGCGACCTGAAGCTGTGGCTGGGGGTGGTGGCCCGCAACCGGGCCCTGAAACACCTGCGGGGCCTTCGGCTGGAGCTGCCCCTGGACGAGGACATCCTCCCAGGCGGGGAAGAATCCCCCGGCCGGTTCTGGGAGCGCCGGGAAGAGGCCCAGGCTGTGCGGGACGCCGTGCTGCAGCTGGACGCCCAGGATCAGGAGATCTTCCTTCGGCACTATTTCTGGCGTCATGGGGTGCGCCAGATCGCCCTGGAGCTGGACATGAAGGAATCCACGGTGAAGAGCCGCCTGAAACGGGGCCGAGACAAACTGCGGACCATTTTGAAAAAGGAGGACTAACCATGCGCGATCTGGATCGACTGCTGACAAACACGTTTCCCGAAGAGTTGAAAAAAGTTCCTCCCGCTCTGGTGGACAAAAAAGCCGTAGCCGCCAAAACCTTTGAAAAACTGGGTCTGGAACAGCCCGCCAAGCACCCCCGTCCCCAGGGGGAATGGGTTTCCCCCACCCCCTACCGGCGCCGTCCCTGGGCGGTGCTTGCCGCCTGCCTCATGCTGGCCGTGCTGGCGGGAGTGGGCATTACCCTGCGGCCCATGCTCACTCCCAACGCCCACCAGGAGCCTCTCCCCGCTGGGACCTACCTGGAATGCGCCGTGGCGAAGGTCTCCTTTGACCAGGAGCAGTGGGCCGTTGTCCTGGACCTGGAAGCCAAGACCGACCTGGACCTGGACCACCCCGACGCCCCCACCGGGTACGACTTGACAGCTTATGTGAGCCGGACCACAAGCTCCACACGGAGCAGCTTGGCGGGGCTGAACCAGGAAGCCCTGACCCACTGGACCGAGACCGGGGAGGACACCTACCGCTGCGAGAATATCACTCTGGAAATCGATCCGGTATTTCAGGCGCAGAACCAGCTGATGGGAGAACAGGACCTGAACCTGGAACTGTTCGCGTACTTTGGGGAGAAGAACGCCATCGGCACCCGGGAGAACTACCTGATGGCGGAAACTCCCTTTACGGTGGATCTGCCCTCACCTTTGGACGCTTTCGCTCCCTCAACCGCCACCTATTTCGATCTTTCCGTATCCGATGCAACCTTTGACCAGCCGAATGGGACTATCGTTCTCACGCTGGAAGCCAAAACCGACATGGAACTGGACAACGAAACCGCTCAGCTGCTTTTCTACTCTTGGTTTTACAGTCTGTACTTGGGCAAGGACAGCACTCAGGATGTGGACCTTGGCGACTACGCCGGCGCCGATTTGGACTCTCTGACCCAATGGACTCAAACCGGTGAAGAAACCTATCGAAGCGCCCCGGTGACCATCCCTATCCCGTCCGATTTCTTAGAACAAAGCGGCCTGAAAGGGACTACCTCCGGTTCCCTGCACCTTACCGTCTCCATTTGGACCAAGGTTGAGATTGACCCGGTCCAGTTCTTCTCCACAGCTGACTTTACTGTGGAACTGCCTGGAGCGGAAGAAAACCATGGAAACCAGACAGCTGCCGGTCTTTTGAAAGGCGATGACCTGGCCACCTATGAAAAATCATACGGGCAGCCCTGGGACACAGCAGTCCAGGAGCTGGGCCTTTCGGAAAACCAAGTGACCCCGTGTCCGGAGGCTGGATTGTGGGAAACAGGCGAACAGCGCAGCATTGCCGACCAGGAGTTTGAGTGGTTCCTGCTGTCTGACGTGACAACGGATGAGTTGTATGGGTACTGGTACAGGTATCAAGGGACAGAGGAAACTCAGATTCTGCAAACTGCGGATCGAATACTGTCAGAAGCACAGGAATCCTATGGGGAGCCCACCACATACCCCGGCTCACTGAATCGCCTTTCGGCATTGGATGAGGACACATGGAACCACGCTGTAGAAAAAGGCCAGATTCAAGACTGGTACGAAGAGTGGAGCATAGGAGAAAACACTCGCTGCACCCTTACATTGACCGTGATGGACAATGATACTGCCTGTGTTCTTATAGAGTATCGCCTTGCCTCCTAAATTCGATTGCCGCAAACACCGGAATGCTCAGCTCTGTGAACACGGAAACGGCCCTGGGGGAATTCCCCGGGGCCGGTTTTTCTTTTTCCGTGAAAAGCATGGTTCCGGCGACTAATGCCCGGCCTTTTCAGCCACACTAGCAGATTGAGCGGGCCCGGGGCCGACGCTCCCCATAAGCTCGAAATTCCGGGAAAACTTGGGAATCCTCGGGATTGACGGGGAATACGCCCGGCGGTACAATAGAGTTGAGAAAGGAGCGCGAAAAACATGGGAAGAAAACTGTCTTGTTTCGCCCTGGCGCTGACACTGCTCTGCGCCGGGATCTTCACCGGCGTGCCCGGGGAAAAAGTCTGGGCCGCCGGCAGCACAAAGCTGATCGCCTTCACCTTTGACGACGGCCCCTCCTACAACACCCCCACCCTCCTGGACGGCCTGAAGCAGCGAGGGGCCCACGCCACCTTCTTTATGGCAGGCGTCAACGGGAGCAGCGGCATCGTCAATCAATCCCACCTGCTGGACCGGATGCGGGACGAAGGCCACCAGCTGGCAAACCACACCTACAGCCACATTGTGCCCTTTGACGCCCAGTCCGCTTCCACCATCAGCAGCCAGGCCAGCCGGGTGGAGGAGCTGCTGTTCCAGCACATGGGCGGCAGCTACACCGACATGGTGCGCACCCCCGGCGGGGCCACCGGAGGCCTGGTGAAACAGACGGTCCCCGCGCCTCTGATCAACTGGAGCGTGGACACCCTGGACTGGAAGTACCGCAACGAAACCACCGTGTACCACAACATTCTGTCCGCCGCAGGGGATGGGTCCATCGTGCTGCTCCACGACCTGTACTCCACCAGCGTGAAGGCGGCTCTCCGGGCCATGGACACCCTGCAGAAACAGGGGTACGAGTTTGTCACCGTGGCGGAACTGCTCCGCCGCCGGGGGATCACACCGGAGAACGGCAAGGTGTACAACAGCGCCCCCAACAAGGGGACCACCCTTCCCTCCTATCAGGCCCCTGTCATCTCCTCTCAGCCCGGCTCCGCAGCCGTGCAGGTCACCTTTTCCTCGGGGGACGGGCTGCCCCTTTACTATACCACCGACGGGTCTCTGCCAAACCTGGGGAGCAAACGGTACACAGGGCCCATTTCCATCACCAAGAACACCACCTTCACGGTGGCGGGCATTGACAAATACGGCACCCGCACCCAGGCGGTCACCCAGACCGTGGCGGGCATGCCCCGGGCGGCCGCGCCCCGCATCTCCTACGAAAACGGCCTGCTCACCCTGACGGCGGTCACCCAGGGCACCCAGGTGTACTTCACCTCCGACGGGTCCCAGCCCACTTCCGCCAGCACCCTGTACACGGGTAGCTTTCCCCCCACGGTGACCACCAAATGCGTGGCCGCGGGCGAGGGCTACCTGGACAGCCCGGTGGTCACCTGCACCCTCACCCTTTACGGGCGGCTGTTCACCGACGTGGGTGCGGAACAGTGGTTTTACCCCAGCGTGAGCACCGCAGTGCACCTGGGGCTGATGGACGGCACGGGGACCACCGTCTTTTCCCCCAATCTTTCCCTCACACGGGCTCAGGCGGCCCAGATCTTTTACAACCTGGAGGGAAAGCCCGAAGCCTCCGGTGACAGCGGCTTTTCCGACGCGGCGGGCCACTGGGCGGCCGCGCCCATTGGGTGGGCTCATGAGCACGGAGTGGTAAGCGGCTACCCGGACGGCACCTTCCGGCCGGAAAAAGGGGTAACCCGCCAGGAATTCGCCCAGATGCTCTACAACTACGGGGCCTACAAGGGATGGGACCTTCGGGGTGCCGGGGACCTGAGCGTCTATCCCGACAGCGGCAAGGTCCAGCCCTGGGCGCGCACCGCTTTGGGATGGGCCAACAGCGTGGGCCTGCTGAACGGCCACAGCAGCGGGCTGATCGACCCTCTGGGGTACACCCAGCGGAGTCAGGCCGCCGTCATTCTGACAAAGCTTTCCCGATACCTGTAAGGGAGTTTTCCCGGGGGACGCCGCAGGTTTTCGGGAAGTTTGCCCGGGAGCAGCTCTGTTTTGCGGGCTCCCGAACCAATCGAAACTTTTTGGAAGGTGGAGAAACTTATGGGCTGCAACATCGTGAACAAAGAGGCTTTTACCGTGCTGGCCCGCTCCAGGGTGTTCCGCTATGAGGACGCCATGGCCCGCATCCCCGGCTTTTGGGAGGAGCATTACCGCACCGGCGGCGGGAGCGTCATCTGCGGCATGTACGGCATCTGCCTGGAGGAAGGCGGCCCGGAGGGCAGCTTTGAATACCTGATCGCCGATGACCTGGACCCCTCCCGGGAAGTGCCGGAAGGCTTTGTCACCCGCACCATTCCCGCGTTTACCTGGGCGGTGTTCCCCTGCGTGGGGAAAATGCCCCAGGCTCTCCAGGACCTAAACCGGCGCATCTTTTCCCAGTGGCTCCCTGAAAACGGGGAGTACCAGATGGCCGCGGGGATCAACGTGGAGATGTACAGCGACCCCGGCCAGTTTGAGAAGGGCACCCAGGACGACCGGTATTACAGCGAAATCTGGATCCCCGTTAAAAAGGCGTAAAGTCTTTTCGCGCCGGCTAAAAGGGACTGCCGCACCACGGGGCAGTCCCTTTTTCACGGTTATACTTTCCGCAGCCGCACCGCCAGGTACTCCCTGCCGGGCAGTTCCACCCGGAATTTGCCGGTGTGGACCCCCAGGTCGGTGACGGTCATGTTCCAGGTGTCGATGACCTCCACCTGCCAGTTTCCTTCCTTGCGGAAATCCCGGAAGGTGGGCCGGCCGAAGCCGTAGTAGTGGATCTCGTAGCCGCCCTCCTGGTTAAAGGGCATGTCCGGCACACCCACCACCTCGTCGAAGGCGCCCTCGCCCCGGCGGAGCCCCAGGCCGGGAGTCTCGCAGAGGATCTGGTGGAGGAACCGGATCCGCTGAGGGCTTTCCCCGTGGAGCTCTCCCCCGTGGCTCCACCACAGAACGTCGTTTTCCGGGTCCACGAAGGTCTCCCCGTGGCCGGCGTACCCGCCCCGGAGGGAGGCCTCCCAGAACCGGCGGGTCAGCTCCTGGCCGGAGATGTTCCCCCAGCCCATGTCGATGTTCCCCTCGTAGGCGATCTCGTCCCACACCACCGGCTTGCCGTAGCGGGTGCGGTAGTCGTCGGTGTACTCCACATGGCGGTACAGGTCCTGGCGCTGCATGGAGCAGTGGGTCACCCAGGGCCGGGTGTAATCGTAAAAGGCAATGCAGTTG
>CALWCD010000022.1 GCA_944376265.1 uncultured Clostridia bacterium
TCCAGGGTGCCGCGGATGATGTGATACCGCACGCCGGGCAGGTCGCGCACACGGCCGCCGCGGATCATCACCACGCTGTGCTCCTGCAGGTTGTGCCCCACGCCGGGGATATAGGCCGTGACTTCAATCCCGTTGGAAAGCCGGACTCTGGCGATCTTCCGCAGAGCGGAGTTAGGCTTCTTGGGGGTCTGGGTCTTCACGGTCGTGCACACACCGCGCTTTTGGGGGGAGTCCTGGTCAATGGCGGTTCTCTTCTTGGAGTTCCAGCCCTTGAGCAGGGCAGGCGCTTTGCTCTTCTTTTCCGCAACGGAACGGCCGTTGTGGATCAGCTGATTAAAGGTTGGCATATTGCACCTCCTTACAAAAAATGTTTTTTCTATGTGCTGGCTTTCGCCTTGGCACCCACGTTATCCGGCGGTTTTTCCAGAAAACAGGAAGCGCCCCGGCGGTTCTGCCGGAGCGCGGTTTCCCATTTTTACTAGAATCTATCTCTCTTTTCCCCCATCCTTTGGAGGAAAAGAGCAGAAACTACCTGAAAACCGCTCAGTTATTTATTATAGCACTTGGTTTTCAGATTTGTCAAGGGATTTCCTGCTTTTTCGAGACTTCCCACTGGCGGGAAACGATCAGGCGCCGGGCTCTTCCAGCTCGTCTTCCTGGTCCTCTTCCCCATCTTCCTCGTCGAAGAGATCCTCTTCTTCCAGGTCCATGTCCTCCTCCAGGTCCTCTTCCTGAGAGAAGTCCTCGTCCAGCGCGGGCTCCTTTTCCTCCTTGGGGTCCTTGGGACCATCGTCCTCAGGACCGTTGATGGACTGGATCTCCACCTCGCTGTAACACTTCATACCGGTGCCGGCGGGAACCAGCTTGCCGATGATGACGTTCTCCTTCAGGCCGATCAGGTTATCCACCTTGCCCTTGATGGCGGCGTCGGTGAGGACGCGGGTGGTCTCCTGGAAGGAGGCGGCGGACAGGAAGGAATCGGTGGCCAGAGAGGCCTTGGTGATGCCCAGCAGAATGGGGGTGTAGGTGGCTTCCTGGAGATCGGTCTCCCCGTTGGCGATGCGCTCCCGGATCTCCTCGTTGGCCTGGAGCACCTCGTTCTTGTCGGCCAGAGAGCTGACCAGCAGCCCGGTGTCGCCGGCGTCGTCGATGCGCACCTTCCGGAGCATCTGGCGCACGATGATCTCAATGTGCTTGTCGTTGATGTCCACGCCCTGCATCCGGTAGACCCGCTGGACTTCCTGGATCAGGTAGTCCTGAACCTCCTGGGTGCCGCTGATGGCCAGCACGTCATGGGGGTTGACAGAGCCTTCGGTGATGCGCTTGCCCCGCTTGATATACTCGCCCTCCTTCACCGTCAGCCGGCTGCCGAAGGGAATGAGGTAGGAGCGGGAATCGCCGGTCTCCTCGTCGGTGACCACTACATGGCGGTTCTTCTTGATCTCCTGGAAGGTGACCTTGCCGTCGATCTCATTGATGATGGCCACGTGCTTGGGCTTGCGGCCTTCAAACAGTTCTTCCACGCGGGGAAGACCCTGGGTGATGTCGTCGGCACTGGCCACGCCGCCGGTGTGGAAGGTACGCATGGTCAGCTGGGTGCCGGGCTCACCGATGGACTGGGCGGCGATAATACCCACAGCCTCGCCCACGGTGACAGGCTTGCCGTTGGCCAGGGAAGCGCCGTAGCACTTGCGGCACACGCCGTTCTTGGCCCGGCAGTTGAGCACGGAACGGATCTTGATCCGCTCCACGCCACGGCTGACGATCAGGTCGGCGTCGTGATCGTCCATAAGCTTATCCTTGGAAACCAGCACAGTGCCATCCTCGTCGCAGAAGTCGTCCACCAGGTAACGGCCCACCAGACGCTCCTTCAAGGGCTCGATGGACTCGGGGCCGGCGGTGATCTCAAAGACCTCCAGGCCTTCCTTGGTGCCGCAGTCGTCCTCCAGGATGATAACCTCCTGGGAAACGTCCACCAGACGGCGGGTCAGGTAACCGGAGTCCGCGGTACGCAGAGCGGTGTCGGCCAGGCCCTTCCGGGCGCCACGAGAGGAGATGAAGTATTCCAAAATGGTCAGGCCTTCACGGTAGTTGGCCCGAATGGGAATTTCAATGGTTTTACCAGAGGTGTTGGAGATGTTGCCCCGCATACCGGCCAGCTGGTTCAGGTTACTGATGCTGCCTCGAGCGCCGGAGTCGGCCATCATGAAGATGGGGTTATACCGGTCCAAACCTCTCTGGAGGGCGGCGGCCACGTCCCGGGTGCACTTGTCCCAAACCTTCAGCACGGCCTGGTAACGTTCGCTCTCGGACAGGAAGCCTTCGTTGTACTCAGCGCGGATCTCATCCACTTCCGCGTCGGCGGCTTTCAGCATGTCAGCCTTCTCCGCGGGAATGGTGGCGTCGCACACGGCCACGGTGATGCCGCTGATGGTGGAGTACTTGTAGCCCTGAGCCTTGATGTTGTCCAACACTTCCGCGGTGTGCTCCGTGCCGTGGACCTTGATGCACCGGTCGATGATCTGGCCCAGCTGCTTCTTGCCCACCAGGAAGTCGATCTCAAACTTCAGGGCCTCATCGGGGCTGGAACGGTCCACATAGCCCAGATCCTGGGGAATGGGACGGTTGAAGATCATGCGGCCCATGGTGGTCTCCACCAGGCCGGTGACGGTGGTGCCGTTGAACTCCACGGAGCGGCGCACCTTGATCTTGGCATGGAGGGAAATAGCTTTGGCGTCGTAGGCCATCATGGCCTCGTCCATATTGCGGAACACCTTGCCTTCCCCAGGTTCGCCGTCCTTGTCCAGGGTCAGGTAGTAGGAACCCAGCACCATGTCCTGGGTAGGCACGGTGACGGGGCGGCCGTCGGAGGGCTTCAGCAGGTTGTTGGCGGCCAGCATCAGGAAGCGGGCCTCCGCCTGCGCCTCCGCGGACAGGGGAACATGCACGGCCATCTGGTCGCCGTCGAAGTCGGCGTTATAGGCGGTACACACCAGGGGATGCAGCTTCAGAGCGCGGCCTTCCACCAGCACGGGCTCGAAGGCCTGGATGCCCAGACGGTGCAGGGTAGGCGCGCGGTTCAGGAGCACAGGGTGGTTCTTGATGACCACTTCCAGGGCGTCCCACACCTCGGGCTTGGCCCGCTCCACAGACTTCCGGGCAGCCTTGATGTTGCCCACAGCGCCGGTCTCCACCAGGCGCTTCATCACGAAGGGCTTGAACAGCTCCAGCGCCATTTCCTTAGGCAGGCCGCACTGATACATTTTCAGCTCGGGGCCCACCACAATCACGGAACGGCCGGAGTAGTCCACGCGCTTGCCCAGCAGGTTCTGACGGAACCGGCCCTGCTTGCCCTTGAGCATGTCGGACAGGGACTTCAGGGGACGGTTGTTGGGGCCGGTGACAGGACGGCCCCGGCGGCCGTTGTCAATGAGGGCATCCACAGCCTCCTGGAGCATGCGCTTCTCGTTGCGCACAATGATGTCGGGAGCGCCCAGCTCCAGCAGGCGCTTCAGACGGTTATTCCGGTTGATGACCCGGCGGTACAGGTCGTTCAGGTCGCTGGTGGCGAACCGGCCGCCGTCCAGCTGGACCATGGGGCGAATGTCGGGGGGGCACACGGGCACAGCGTCCAGCACCATCCACTCGGGGCGGTTGCCGGAGACCCGGAAGGCCTCCACCACTTCCAGCCGCTTCAGAATGCGCACCCGCTTCTGGCCGGAGGCGGTCTCCAGCTCTTCCTTCAGCTCCTGGCTGGTCTTTTCCACGTCGATCTCGGAGAGCAGCTTCTTAATGGCTTCCGCGCCCATGCCGGCCTCGAAATCGTCCTCGTATTTTTCACGCAGGTCACGATACTCCTTCTCGGTGAGGGTCTGCATCTTGGACAGCTCCCGCACGCTTCCGGGGTTGGTGACAATATACATGGAGAAGTACAGCACCCGCTCCAGCACACGGGGGGACAGGTCCAAAATCAGGCCCATCCGGGAGGGGATGCCCTTGAAATACCAGATGTGGGACACAGGGGCCGCCAGCTCAATGTGGCCCATGCGCTCCCGGCGCACCTTGCTCCGGGTGACTTCCACGCCGCAGCGGTCGCAGATCTTGCCCTTGTAGCGGATGCGCTTGTACTTGCCGCAGTGGCACTCCCAGTCCTTGGTGGGCCCGAAAATGCGCTCGCAGAACAGGCCGTCCCGCTCGGGCTTCAAGGTGCGGTAGTTGATGGTCTCGGGCTTTTTCACCTCGCCGTGGGACCACTCGCGGATCTGGTCGGGAGAAGCCAGGCCGATCTTGATCGATTCAAAGGTGTTAAATTCCATATCTGTGTTTCTCCCTTCTTAAATCAAATCGTCGTCGTCACCGCTGCCGAAGTCGAAATCGTCGTCCTCATAGCCGTCGTCCTCATCCTCCAGCAGGGGCTCGCCGTCGGCGTCTTCCATGGAATACCCGTCCAGATCGTCGGCCACGTTCTGTTCGTCGAACACGCCGTCGTCATGGTGGAAGCCCATATCGTCATCGTCGTCGAAGTTCTGTTTCAGGTCGATCTCCTGGTTGTCCTTATCCAGCACCTTCACATCCAGGCCCAAGGACTGGAGTTCCTTAATGAGCACCTTGAAGGACTCGGGGATGCCGGGCTTGGGAATGTTCTGGCCCTTGACGATAGCCTCGTAGGTCTTGACACGGCCCACCACGTCGTCGGACTTGACCGTGAGGATCTCCTGCAGGGTGTAGGCAGCGCCGTAGGCCTCCAGGGCCCACACTTCCATTTCGCCGAAACGCTGGCCGCCGAACTGGGCCTTGCCGCCCAGAGGCTGCTGGGTGACCAAGGAGTAGGGGCCGGTGGAACGGGCGTGGATCTTATCATCCACCAGGTGGTGGAGCTTCAGGTAGTACATGTAGCCCACCGTGACAGGGTTGTCAAAATACTCGCCGGTGCGGCCGTCCCGCAGCCAGAACTTGCCGTCCTCATGGAGGCCGCCCATACGGAAGGCCTCCCGGATGTCGGCTTCGTGAGCGCCGTCGAACACGGGGGTCATAATCTTCCAGCCCAGGGTCTTGGCGGCCATGCCCAGATGGACCTCCAGCACCTGACCGATGTTCATACGGGAAGGCACGCCCAGGGGGTTGAGCACAATGTCCAGGGGAGTGCCGTCGGGCAGGAAGGGCATCTCCTCTTCCGGCAGAATCCGGGACACAACACCCTTGTTGCCGTGGCGGCCGGCCATCTTGTCGCCCACGGAGATCTTCCGCTTCTGGGCAATGTAGCAGCGCACCACTTTGTTGACGCCGGGAGACAGCTCGTCGTGGCTGTTCTCTCTGGTGAACACCTTCACGTCCACCACCACGCCGTACTCGCCATGGGGCACCCGGAGGGAGGTGTCACGGACTTCCCGGGCCTTCTCGCCGAAGATGGCCCGCAGCAGCCGCTCTTCCGCAGTGAGCTCCGTCTCGCCCTTGGGGGTGACCTTGCCCACCAGGATGTCACCGGCACGGACGTCGGCGCCCACCCGGATGATGCCCCGGTCGTCCAGGTCCTTCAAAAGCTCCTCGTTCACGTTGGGGATGTCGCGGGTAATCTCTTCCGGCCCCAGCTTGGTGTCACGGGCCTCGATCTCGTACTCCTCAATGTGGATGGAGGTATACACGTCGTTGCGCACGATCTTCTCGTTGAGCAGAACAGCGTCCTCGTAGTTGTAGCCTTCCCAGGTCATAAAGCCGATAAGGGCGTTTTTGCCCAGACTGATCTCGCCGTTCTTGATGGCGGGGCCGTCGGCGATGACATCGTCCTTCTCCACACGGTCGCCCACGCTGACCACAGGCACCTGGTTGATGCAGGTGCTCTGGTTGGAGCGCATGAACTTGATGATCTCGTAGTCGTCGATGTCGCCGTTATCCGCGGTGACCCGCACCAGGTTGGCGCTGACGGACTTCACCACGCCGGCCCGCTTAGCCAGCACGCACACGCCGGAGTCCACGCCGGCCTTGTATTCCATACCGGTACCCACAATGGGGCTCTCGGTGCGCAGCAGCGGCACAGCCTGCTTCTGCATGTTGGAGCCCATCAGGGCGCGGTTGGCGTCGTCGTTCTCCAGGAAGGGGATCATGGCCGTGGCCACGGAAACCACCATACGGGGAGAGATATCCATATAGTCGGCCTTGGAGGCGGGCACTTCCACAAACTCGTCCTTGTGACGGCCCACCACCTTGCTGTTGATGAAATGGCCTTCCTCGTCCAGGGGCTCGTTGGCCTGAGCCACAATGAATTCGTCCTCCATGTCGGCGGTCATGTAGACCACTTCCTTGGTGACGCGGCCGGTCTCCTTGTCCACCTTCCGGTAGGGGGCCTCAATAAAGCCGTACTCGTTGATCCGGGCAAAGGTGGCCAGGTAGGAAATCAGACCGATGTTGGGACCTTCGGGAGTCTCAATGGGGCACATGCGGCCGTAATGGGTGTAGTGCACGTCACGGACTTCGAAGGAGGCGCGGTCACGGGACAGGCCGCCGGGGCCCAGAGCGGACAGACGCCGCTTGTGGGTCAGCTCGGACAGGGGGTTGGTCTGGTCCATGAACTGGGACAGAGGCGAGGAGCCGAAGAACTCCTTGATGGCCGCCACCACAGGCCGGATGTTGATCAGGCTGTGGGGGGTGAGGGTCTCCAGGTCCTGAGCCTGCAGGGTCATCCGCTCCCGAATGACACGCTCCAAACGGGAGAAGCCGATGCGGAACTGGTTCTGGAGCAGTTCGCCCACGGAACGGATGCGCCGGTTGCCCAGGTGGTCGATGTCGTCGGTGGTGCCCAGGCCCACGGCCAGGCAGTTCATATAGTTGATGGAGGCGAAAATGTCGTCCACCGTAATGTGGTTGGGGATCAAATCCGCATAGCGGGCACGGAGCGCATCCTTCAGCTCCTCCTGGCTCTGGGCGGACTCCAGAATCTCGGAGAGCACCCGGTAGCACACACGCTCGTTGATGCCACACTCGGCCTTGGCGTCGAAATCCACATACTTCTGGATGTCCACCATGCCGTTGGAAATGATCTTCACTTCTTTGTCGTTGAGGGTGACCACGGCCTCCATCACGCCGGCGTCGTCCATGGCGTCGGCCATTTCCTTGGTGACGGTGGTACCGGCGTCGGCCATCAGCTCACCGGTGGTGGGGTTGGCCACGGGACGGGCCAGCACCTGGCCTACCAGGCGGCCTTCCAGGCGCAGCTTCTTGTTGTACTTGTAACGGCCCACACGGGACAGGTCGTACCGGCGGGGGTCGAAGAACAGGCCGTGGATGTGAGCCTGGGCGCTCTCAATGGTGGGAGGCTCGCTGGGGCGCAGCTTGCGGTAGATCTCGAACAGCGCCTCTTCCATGGTTTTACAGGTATCTTT
Organism: uncultured Clostridia bacterium; assembly: GCA_944376265.1. Taxonomy (GTDB): domain Bacteria; phylum Bacillota; class Clostridia; order Oscillospirales; family Acutalibacteraceae; genus Acutalibacter. The sequence continues at coordinate 7,377 of CALWCD010000022.1, forward strand.
CTCGATGGTGGCGCGCATCCTATCGTCATCGCCGAAGAACTCCAGAATTTCCGTGTCGGTGCCAAGGCCCAGGCAGCGGATAAACACAGTGATGGGGATCTTCCGGTTTTTGTCGATGCGCACGTAGAACACATCGTTCACGTCGTTTTCATACTCCAGCCAGGCGCCCCGGTTGGGGATGATGGTGGAGGAAAACAGCTCTTTGCCAGAGCGGTCGTAGTCCATCTTGAAGTACACGCCGGGGGAACGCACCAACTGAGAGACAATCACTCGCTCGGCGCCGTTGATGACAAAGGTGCCGCTGGGAGTCATCAGGGGGAAGTCGCCCATGAACACCTCGGACTCCTTGATCTCCCCGGTCTCCTTGTTCAGCAGCCGCGCGGTCACCCGAAGGGCCGCCGCGTAAGTGGCATCTCGCTCCTTGCACTCGGACACGCTGTAATTGGGCTTATCGTCAAGCTTGTAGTCCACAAAATCGAGCACCAGATTGTTGTTGAAGTCCGTAATGCCCGAAACGTCCTTAAAAACCTCTTTCAGACCTTCCGTAAGGAACCACTCGTACGAGTTTTTCTGGATCTCAATGAGGTTTGGCATTTTCAAGACTTCCTCGATCTTGCCAAAGCTCATTCGAGTATTCTTGCCCAATTGAACCGGTTTTACATTCACCATTTGGTTCAGCCACTCCAATCCTTTTAGTTTTGAATTGCCCACGGCCCCGCCGTTGCCGGCAGCCGCTTCCCAACTTCCAGGGAAAGAGCATTTTCCACAAAAAATCACATTTTTACATTCTGCACTTGATTCTTTACGAACCATGTGCTATACTTTAAAAAATGCTTTTGGGATACTCCTACCCATGATGATGCAGTATATTAGTATAATGCAACTCTTTTCCTTTGTCAAGTGGCTTTTGTAAAGTTTTCCGCCTTTGGGGCGGATTTTTTCTTTAAAAAAGGACCTCTCCCCGTTTCTGGGGAAAGGTCCCGTTTTTTTATGTTGTCTCTCCCCCGTCCCCGTTACCGCAGGAACAGGGCGTTTGGGCGCAGATCATGGCAAAGGTGTAGGAATCCAGCTCCCGCCGCACATCCTGAGAGATCTTCTCGTAAATGGTGTGCAGGCGGCAGTGCTCCCGGCCGCAGCTGTACTCCTCCTTCTGGCAGCGGCTGAGCATGTAAGGGCCCTCCACCAGCTCAATCACCTGCCGGAGGGTGATCTCCTCCGGAGGTTTGGCCAGAGTGTACCCGCCCTTCGCCCCTTTGAAAGAGCAGACAAAGCCCTCCGCCACCAGCTCCCGCAGGATCTTCAGGGAGAACCGCAGGGGGATCTGGGTTTCCTCCGAGATGCGGCGGGCGTCCCGGCGCTCCGGGTGCTTGGTCAGGTATTCCACGATCCGAACCGCGTAATCCGCCTCCAATGTCATTACCATAGCATTCCAAACTCCACTGTTTTAAGGACGGCGTCCTGCCGCCCGGTGCCTTTCTTCGTACCCGGGACCAACTCAGTCCAGGAAGTCCTTCAGCTTCTTGCTGCGGCTGGGATGGCGCAGCTTCCGCAGGGCTTTCGCCTCGATCTGCCGAATGCGCTCTCGGGTGACGTTAAACTCCTTGCCCACCTCTTCCAGGGTGCGGGTGCGGCCGTCCTCCAGGCCGAAGCGCAGGCGCAGCACCTTCTCCTCACGGGGAGTGAGAGAGTCCAGCACGCTGCTGAGAGTCTCCTTGAGCAAGGTGTGGGAGGCGGCGTCCGCCGGGGCGGGGGCGTCGTCATCGGGGATGAAGTCGCCCAGATGGCTGTCCTCCTCCTCGCCGATAGGGGTCTCCAGGGACACGGGCTCCTGGGCTACCCGCATGATCTCCCGCACCTTTTCCACGGGCATATCCAGCTCCTCGGCGATCTCCTCGGCGCTGGGCTCCCGGCCGTTGGCGTGGAGCAGCTGAGAGGAGACCTTCTTCACCTTGTTGATGGTCTCCACCATGTGCACGGGAATGCGGATGGTCCGGGCCTGGTCGGCAATGGCCCGGGTGATGGCCTGACGGATCCACCAGGTGGCATAGGTGGAGAACTTGAATCCCTTGGTGTAGTCGAACTTCTCCACAGCTTTAATCAGACCCAGGTTGCCTTCCTGGATCAGGTCCAAAAACTGCATGCCCCGGCCCAGGTAGCGCTTGGCAATGCTCACCACCAGACGGAGGTTGGCTTCCGACAGGCGCTTTTTGGCGGCGTCGTCCCCGTTGGAGATCCGCACAGCCAGGTCGATCTCCTCTTCCGGCGTGAGCAGGGGCACCCGGCCGATCTCCTTCAGGTAGACCTTCACCGGGTCGTCGATGGACACGCCGTCGGTGCCCAGGCCCGGCTCCAGGGAGTCGATCCCCTCGGCTTTCACCAGCTCCTCATCGTCGATGGTGATGTCGTCAAAGTCCTCCACAATCTCCACGCCCTGGGACTCCAGGGTGTCGTAGAATTTCTCGATCTGCTCCGGGTCGAAATCCAGTTCGCCCAAAGCGTCCAGAATCTCCTTGGTGCTCAGCTGGCCCTTGCTCTTGCCCAGTTCCAGAAGATCCTTGATCACGGTCCGCTTATCCGGTTGTGCCGCCATAGTCTTAACCATTCCTTTCTTGTCTAGCGCCCTGTCTAATTTCCCTTATTTTCGGCGTTTCAATTCTTCCAAATATCGTTTCAGGTCGTCGTGAGAAGCCTCCCGGATCTTCTCCGGGTCGGAAAATCCCCCTTCGTCCTGGATGATCCTGCAATATTCCTCCACGTCCTCCCAGGCGGGGGGCACCTCCCGGCGCTCCGCCAGCACCCGTGTCAGCTCGGAGAGCTCCTCGGAGCTCAGCTCCCCTGCCAGGTCCGACAGCGTGATCTCGCCGTGATTAGTCTTGCCCAGCAGAAGGGCATATACTCTGCGCCCCCAGGGGGTGACCCACTTTTCCGGAGGCAGACGCTCTTCCAGCAGCCGAATCTTGTCCTGGTGCCGGAACAGGTAGCAGAGGATTCCCTCCTCCGCCAACGCGGCCCGCATGTGGCGTTTCTTGTCCGGGTTGGCCACCGTTCGGGCTGCCACCACCTCTCCCTGGGCTTTCAGCTCTTCCTTTTTCCGCTGCTTCCCCTGGATGGCAGCGGCCCGTCTGGCCGAGGCCAGGATGCTCTCCTTCCCCACGCCGGTCTCTTCCGCCAGCTTCCCGGCATACACGTCTCGCTCGATGCTGTCCCGAATGGGGGCCAGCACCTGGACCACCGCCTCCTGAAGATACCGCTTTTTCCCGTCCTCCGTGGAAAGGTCGTACTTGTCCCGGGTGACGCTCAGCCGGTACTCCGTGTCGTTGCCGCTCTCCTGGATCAGCTTTTTGAACCGGAGGGGGCCGTCCTGGGGGTCTGCCCGGAAGAACTCGTCCGGGTCTTTTCCTCCCGGCACGGTGATGACCCGCACCAGAAGCCCGGCGTTTTTCAAAATGGGGATGGCGCGCTGGGTCGCCCGCCTGCCCGCCTCGTCGGAGTCGTAGCAGATCACCGCCTCGTCTGCGTACCGGCGGATAACTCTGGCCTGCTCCTCCGTCAGCGACGTCCCCAGGGAGGCGATGGCGTTGGTGAAGCCCGCCCGGTGCAGGGCGATCACATCCATATAGCCCTCCGCCAGGATCAGCTGCCGGGAGCCGGAGTCCTTGGCGAAATTCATGGCGAACAGGCCGCTGCTCTTGTGGTACACGGGGGTGTCGGAGGTGTTCAGGTACTTGGGCTTCTCGTCGGTGAGGATCCGCCCGCCGAAGGCCACCACGTTCCCCCGCAGGTCGAAGATGGGGAACATCACCCGGCCCCGGTACCGGTCGTAGAGATTGCCCTTTTGGGAGCGCCGCACCATGTCGGACTGGAGCAGCTCCTCCTGGGAAAAGCCCAGCTTTTTCAGGTGGTTCACCAGGGCGAACCCGCTGTCCGGAGCGTACCCCAGGCCAAAGTGGCGGATGGTCTTAGGGTCCAGACCCCGGCGCTTCAAATAGTCCAGCCCGGGCTTTCCCTCCGGGGTGGAAAGGACCCCGAAAAAGAACCTGCCCGACTCCCGGTTGATTTCCAGAATCCTGGTGCGCAGCCGGGACATGCTCAGGTCGGCTCCCTCTTCGGGAAGGGCCATCCCCGCCCGCTGGGCCAGGAACTTCACCGCCTCGGCAAAGTCCAGGTTCTCCACGCCCATGATGAAGGAGATAATGTCCCCGCCCTTGTTGCACCCGAAGCAGTAAAAGGAATTGTTTTCCGGGTACACACAGAAGGAGGGGGTCTTTTCGTTGTGGAAGGGGCACAGGCCCACCAGGTTTTTCCCCCGCCTGCGCAAGTTTACATAAGATGGAGCGATATCCTCAATCCGGCTCCGCTCTCCCAGTTCCCGCAGGAATTCCGGGGGAAACGCCATGGTTCCAATCCCTCCTTTTCACACTGGGGCCTTCAGGCCCGCCCAGTTCAAGTTCCAATTCCCAAATTCCAGGCTTTGGGGATGAACAGTTCCTGATAACACGCCACCGCGTAGTGGTCCGTCATGCCGGCCACGTAGTCGCAGGAGGCGGTGTCCTCCCCTTCCTCCTCTGCGATCCGCTTCATGTAATCCGGCAGGTTGTCCGGGTTGCGGAAATGGAGGAACAAACTCTGGATAATGTGGGGCACCTTCCGCTCCTCCTTTTTGGCGTACTCGTTCAGGTACACCGCCTGGTACATGAAGTCGCTCAGCTCCTCGTAGGCACGGTAGGTGACCGGGTCCATCTGAATGTCCCCCTCCCGGCTGCTCTCCACCACGGAACGGATCAGCGCGGTGATGCGCTTTGTCTTGGAGTTGCCCAGCACCTGGGTGATGGACTGGGGAATGTCCTCCTCCCGGAGCACCCCAGCCCGGATGGCGTCGTCAATGTCGTGGTTCATGTAGGCGATCTTGTCCGCCCAGCGGATCACCCGGCCCTCGGCGGTCTCCGCCTCCAGGCCCGTGGTGTGGCACAGGACGCCGTTGCGCACCTCGTATGTAAGGTTCAGGCCCTGGCCGTCCTTTTCCAGCCGCTCCACCACCCGAACGCTCTGCTCGTAGTGGCGGAACCCGTGGGGCAGCAGGGCGTTCAACGCCCGTTCCCCCGCGTGGCCGAAGGGGGTGTGTCCCAGGTCGTGGGCCAAAGCCACCGCCTCGGTCAGGTCCTCGTTAAGGCGCAGCGCCCTGGCAATGGTCCGGGCAATCTGAGACACCTCCAGGGTGTGAGTCAGCCGGGTGCGGTAGTGGTCCCCTTCCGGAGAGAGGAACACTTGAGTCTTGTGCTTCAGGCGGCGAAACGACTTGCAGTGAATGATCCTGTCCCTGTCCCGCTGGTAGGGGGTGCGCATCTCGCACTCCTCCTCGGGACGCTGACGGCCTTTCGTCTCTTCGGAAAACGCGGCGTACGGGGCCAGAATTTCCCGTTCCAGTTGTTGGGTCTGCTCTCGGATGGTCATACCATTTCCACACCCTTTCCTTATGCGGTTGTCCCAGTTGTTTCTCGGTCCTCCTCTTAAAAAGCCACAACAGCTTCTGTTACTATATACGCATATCCCGAGAAAAATACTTGTCCCGGAAGGAAAAATTTTTGAAAAATCAGTCGAAGGGGAAAAACCGCTTTCCCTCCTCCGTCACGGCACACCGGCCGCTGGTGGCGTCTGCCAGGCGTTTTTCCAGGGCGGGCAGCAGCGCCGGGTCCATGTGGAACCCAAGCCGCACCCGCTCCAGGAACTCCGTGTCGTCCACCACGCCCCCGCATTCCGGCACCAGGGCCGCCACCTTCCCGTAGGCGGAGTAGTCGCAGGAAAGGCTGAGCAGCAGGCACTCCCGCATGGTGATCTTCTTTGCCGCCGCCAAGGCGATGGACGCGGTATGGGAGTAGGCTCGGATCAGCCCGCCCCCTCCCAGCAGAATGCCGCCGAAATAACGGGTGGCCACCACCACCGCGTCCACCACGCCGGCCTTCTTCAGGGTGTCGATCAACGGGATGCCCGCCGTGCCCTGAGGCTCGCCGTCGTCGGAGAACCGCTGGATATTCCCCTCCCGCAGGATGTAGGCGTACACGTTGTGGCTGGCGTCCCAGTACCGGGACCTGAGCCGGCCGATGAATTCCAACGCTTCCTCCTCGGTTTTCACCGGCCGGCAGGAGCCGATAAACCGGGACTTCTTTTCGATGAACTCGTCGGCGGCTTCTCTTTCCACGGTGACGTATTCCATAGTGTTTCCCCTTTCCGCTGTGAAAACAAAGACAGGCGGTGCATATCGCACCGCCCATCCTGGGGCACAAGGCCCGGTATTTCGCCAGTGAACGCTAGGCCACAAGCAAGCTTACTTGTCCAGGCCGTAGCGCTTCTTGAACATATCCACGCGGCCGCTGGTGTCCACCAGCTTCTGCTTGCCCGTAAAGAACGGGTGGCACTTCGAACATATTTCGACTTTGATATCCTTCTTGGTAGACCGGGTCTTGATCACATTGCCGCAGGCACAGGTGATGGTGGTCTCCTGGTAGTCGGGATGTATATTCTGCTTCATCTTCGATTTCACCTCTTTACGGTTGGGATGCTTGAAACTCAATCGCAAGATATTGTATCACATGTTCTTTTAAAATGCAAGGGAAAGTTTTATTTTTCCAAAAACCTCTCACTGGCTGTTCAGGTAGCTGATATACTCCTCCAAACACAAGGAGCGCTGCTGCATGGCGGTGGCATTGTCACTGCCCACGTAGCGGATCACGGTATAATCCTCCGAGCATCCGGTGTAGTCGTCCTTTCCCTCTGGGTAGCGGAACACAAAACCGTATTTGCCCATGTTGGACCGAAGCCAGGTAAAGGTGCGGGACTCTTTAAAGGTTTCCACGTCCCCCTGAATCCGCACGCACATGCCGGTCTGCTGGTCGCTCTCCCCCGCCACGGGCACCACCAGCTTGGCCTGGGTGCGGGCCATCACCGTGGTGAGGCCCTCGGTCTCCATCAGCTGGGTCACTTTCTCATTGTACCGCTGCTCCTGCTCCTGGTAGGAGACGTACCCCTCGGTGAACACCAGGGCCAGGCCGTCGGCTTTGGCGGCTTCGGAAAGCATTTCCAGCGAGCTGGCAATATGGGCTTCCACCTGGACGCCGCAGGCCTCCACTGTGTTGGGCACATAGGTCTCGTCCTGGGGGGAGTTCTGGTTGATGACAAACAGGCTCACCTCGTTGGAATAGAGGGGCAGGCCCATGTCGTCGTAGGTGGGGATCTCCACCGAGCTGACCTGGGAACCGCTGGCGGTTCCGGAGGTGCTGGAGCTGTCCAGGATCATCTCGCTTTGAAAATAGGGCACCATATAAAGCGCCACAAACAGGCCCACGCCTGCGGCCACCACCAGGGCGGCAAGCACCATGACAAACCGCATCCACAGCTGGATGCGCCGTGCCTGCCGGGACTGGAGCTGCTTGTCCCGGGAAATGAACAGGTTCCGGCCCGCCGGGCCGATGTTGATGCGGTGGTCGGTGCGATCCAGCACCACTCGTTTCGTACGCTTGTTCCGCAAAGGAGTCCCTCACAATCTATCTCAAAAAAGCCGAATCCGGCTGCCGCAATGGGTGAACTAAATTATTATACACAAGTTCCCGGAAAAAAGAAACGGTAAAAAAGAAAAAAGCGTCTCTTTCTGTCTGGACTTTTCCCCACCGCGATGCTAGAATGGGTAAGAATTTTATCAAAATCCGCATTGGAGGAACCCGAATGAACATCTTTTCCAAAATCAACCGCTTCCTCTTCCCCTATTCTGGGGAATATGAGAAGCTGGGCGCCAAGCGCGCCCTGGCACTGGGCTTCCAGCATGCTTTCGCCATGAGCTGCGCCACCATCCTGGTGCCCCTGCTCACCGGTTTGGACGTGGGCGTGGCCCTGTTCTGCGCCGGCGTTGGCACCCTGATCTTCCACCTGTGCACCGGCGGCCGGATGCCCACCTTCCTGGGCAGCTCCTTCGCCTTTATCTCCGCCCTGGCGGGGGTCATCGGCAACAACGCCTTCGGCGCCACCAAGGACGAGCAGATCTCCGCGGCCATGGGCGGCATCATTGTGGCAGGCGCCTTTTACCTGGTGCTGGCCCTCGTGATCAGGATCTTCGGCAAGGGCCTGATCGACAAGCTGTTTCCCCCGGTGGTCCGGGGCGTGGGCATCACCCTCATCGGTCTGAACCTGTCCAGCAGCGCCATCAGCAACATCCAGACTCAGTACGGTCCGGACGGAAGCACCCTGGCCCTGTTTGGAGAAGGCTTCTCCATGAGCGCTTACGTGTGGGCCTGGGTCATCGCTGGGATTGTGTGCCTGCTGGCGGTGTTCCTCTCCAGCTGCGGCAAGGGCATGGTGAAGATGTCCTCCATCGTCATCGCCCTGGTTACCGGCTATCTGTTCACCCTGCTGGTGACCAAAACCGGCCTGGCCCCCGCCTCCCTGATGGACACCGGGGTCATCGCCACCTACAACTGGCTGCAGGTGCCCCACTTTGTGCTCCCCAGCTTTAACATCACCGCCATCGGCATGATCGCTCCCATCGCCATTGTCACCTGCGTGGAGCATGTGGGCGATGTGTACGCAAACGGCGCCGTGGTGGGCAAGAAGTTCACCCGGAAGCCCGGCCTCCACCGCACCATGCTGGGCGACGGCCTGGCCACTGTGTTCGCCGGCCTGGTGGGCGGCCCCGCCAACACCACCTACTCCGAGAACACCGCCGTGCTGGCCGCCACCGGAAACTACAACCCCGCCTCCCTGCGGATCGCCGCGCTGATCGCCATTGTGGTCAGCTTCTTCGGCAAGGCCATCGGCGTTATTCAGTCTGTGCCCAACTGCGTGCTGGGCGGCGCCTGCATTGTGCTCTACGGCATGATCGCTTCCGTGGGCCTGCGGACGCTGGTGGAGAACCATGTGGACTTCACCAAGAACCGGAACCTGTGCATCGCCGCAGTGATGCTGGTGCTGGCGATTGGCGGCGCTGCCATTGGCAACGCGGTGTTCAGCTTCTCCAACATCGGCCTTGGCATCATCGTGGGCATCATCCTGAACCTGATCATCCCCGGCGGCGAGACCGGCGGCAAGGGCATGGTCTCCCACACGGTGGAGGCCCAGGAAGTCTCCCCCGAACGCAGCGACATGAACGACTGATCTCCCCAAACCATTCTGCGCCTGCGCAAAAGGGCCCCCGGCAAAACGCCGAGGGCCCTTTCTCTATGCCAATGAGTTTTATTCCGCCTCGAAGTAGGCTTTGAAAGCCTTGTAGGCCATATACACGTCCAGCTTGGAGACCACCTCGAAGGGAGCGTGCATGGACAGCACGGGCACGCCCACGTCGATCACGTCCGCATTCATCCGGGAGATGTCCAAAGCCACGGTGCCGCCGCCGCCCTGGTCCACCTTGCCCAGCTCGCCAATCTGCCACAGCACGTCGTTGTCCTCAAAGACACGGCGCACAAAGCCCACGAACTCGGCGTTGGCGTCGTTGCTGCCGCCCTTGCCGGCCCGGCCGGTGTACTTGGCCACGCCCACGCCACGGTTCAGGTAGCAGGAGTTTCCAGGCTCGTAGGCAGAGGCGTAGGTGGGATCGTAAGCGGCAGTCACGTCCGCGGAAAGGCAGGTGGACTTGGAATACACGTGGCGGGCCTCCAGGCCCTCCGCGGCAGCCAGATCCGCCACAAAGTAGTTCAGGAACTCGGAGGCCAGGCCCGTGTTGCCCACGCTGCCGATCTCCTCCTTGTCCGCCAGCACGGTGATGGAGGTGTACTCAGGGGTCTTGCACTTGAAGATGGCTTCCAGGGCGGGATAAGCGCAGACACGGTCATCGTGGCCGTAGGCGCCGATCATGCTCCGGTCAAAGCCGATGTCCACCGCTTTGAAAGCGGGCACAAACTCAATCTCCGCGGAGATCAGGTCGCTCTCCACAATGCCGTACTGCTGATGCAGGATGTTCATAATGTTCAGCTTGAACAGCTGCTCCCCTTCCCCGTCGGCGAGGGGCAGGCTGCCCACCAGCACGTTCAGGTCCTCGCCGGTGAAGGCCTCCCCCAGCTTCTTGCCCAGCTGGTCCTTGCCCAGGTGGGGCAGGATGTCAGTGATGCAGAACTGGGGATCCTCCGGCTTTTCTCCCACGTTCACGGTGATCTCGGAGCCGTCCCTGCGGACGATTTTCCCGTGCATGGACAGGGGAATGGCGGTCCACTGGTACTTCTTGATGCCCCCGTAGTAATGGGTCTTCAGCAGAGCCAGCTCATTTGCCTCGTACAGGGGGATGGGCTTCAGATCCACCCGAGGGCTGTCGATGTGGGCGGCGGCGATGCGCACGCCCTTCTTGGCGCCCTTCTTGCCGATGACCGCCAGGCACATGGCCTTGCCCCGGTTGTTGTAGTAGACCTTGTCGCCGGCCTGGTACTTCTTCTCGGGATCAAAGGGCACGAAGCCGGCTTCCTCGGCGGCTTTCACAGCCCAGGAAACCGTTTCCCGCTCGGTCTTGGCGGCGTTCAGGAACGCCTTGTAGCCCTCGGCGAACTTGTCGGCCTTGCCCAGCTCCTTGGCGCCCACTTTAACAGCGCCGTGGGTCCGGTCGTTGAGAAGCTCTTTCGCCAGCTCCTTGGCGTCGATCTTTTCCTCTTTCTTGGACATTTCTAGTTGACCTCCTATTGTTTGGGGTGATTCCCTGGTCTTATTGAGAAGGGACGGTCCTTTCCAGACCACTGTATCATGAAATCCCGGAGAAAGCAACCGGTTTTCTCCTAGGGGTACAGCTTTTGATAGAGTTCATACGCCCGCAGCACCTTTTTCACATAGGCGTCGGTCTCCGGGTAAGGGATGGTGTGAAGGGTTTCCCCGTCGTGGGAATAATCCCCGCTTTGAAGCCAGTCCGACACATTGCCCATGCCCGCGTTGTAGGCCGCCAGGGCCACCTCCACGCTGCCGTACTGATCCAGCAGCAAGCGCAGCAGGGCGCAGCCGCAGTGGACGTTGGCCTTGGGATCGTACACCCCGGCGGAGGGATCCTCCAGGGGATACAGGGAGACAATCCAGTCAAAGGTGCCCTGGGTCAGCTGCATCAGGCCCATGGCGTCGGCGCTGGAGCGAGCCTCCGGGTCAAAGCCGCTTTCGGTGTTGATCACGGCGTACACCAGGTCCGGGTCCAGGTTGAACTCCCGGGCCTCCTGCTCCACCAGCTGGGAATAGGACTTGGGATACAGCAGCTTCAGTCCGGCTTCCGCCAGCCGCGGCCCGAACAGCACCACCGCCCCCACCAGAACCAAGGTCAGGACCACGCCTGCAAGACAACCTTTCCTCATAGGCAAGTGTTCTCCCTTTCTTCCAGCAGATCTCTCAGCAGAGTCTCCACCGCGGAATTCACCTCCGCACCGGGGCCGTTCTCCACCACCCAGTCGGCTTTAGAAGTGTAAAAGTCCGGGGAGGGCTGGGCTTCCAGCCGGCTGAGGGCAGCCTCTTTGGTCAGGCCGTCCCGCCGGAGAATCCGTGCCAGCCGCTCCTCCTTGGGAGCATCCACCACCAGAATCCGGGAGCAGGCGCTGTCCAGTCCGGACTCGAACAGGGTGGGGGCATCCAGCACCAGGATCTTGAACCCCTGGGCTCTCCCCTCCTCCAAAAGCTGCCGCACCCGGCGGATAATCCGAGGGAAGGTGATCTCTCCCAGCCGGTTTCTTGCCTCCTCGGAGGCAAAGGCACGCTTGGCCAGCTCCGCCCGGTTCAGTACCCCGCAGGGACAGACCTCCGGGCCAAAGGCGCCGGAAAGCTCCTCCAGGCAGGCGGAATCGTACACCTGGGCGCTGCGGGTGACCTGGTCGCAGTCGATCACATAGCAGCCCCGCTCCCGCAGAACCTTCCCCACGGTGGATTTCCCCGCGCCTGTGGGACCTGTAAGCCCCACCACCTGCACCCCGGTGGGATTGACCACCTGAAAGGCGGCCGCACGGATCAGCCGGTTGAACACCGCCAGACCCACCCCCCGCTTGGAGGGCATGCGGGCGTAGGCTTTTTTCGCCCCCACCTGGTCCAGGCAGTGCAGGGCGTCAAACAGGCGGTGGGCCTGGGCGCTGCTGTCGTATCGGGAGCCGTAGGGCACGGTGGGCACCTGGAGGAAGGGAACGTCCTCCTCAAAGCACAGGGCCCATCCGTCCCCCTTCCGGTTCACAAAGCTCACATATTCCTCGGGGGAGGCGTCCACAATCACCACGTCCGCGGCGGGGGAGTAGTGTTTGTACTTCATCCCCGGGGAGGCGGCCCGCCTGCCCTCCTCCAGCTGGTGGACCACTGCCGGGTCCACTTCCACCTCTCCCAGCACGGAGCGGAGCTGGGAAAGGGTGACTCCGCCGGGACGAAGGATTCTGGGAGTCCCTTGGGCCAGGGTCAGCACGGTGGACTCCACCCCCACCGCGCAGTCGCCCCCGTCCAGCAGGGCGTCCACCCGGCCGGTCAAGTCCTCCTGCACATGGCAGAAGGTGGTGGGACTGGGCCGTCCGGACAGGTTGGCGGAGGGCGCCGCCAAGGGCACCCCCGCCGCGTCGATCACCGCCCGGGCCGTGGGATGGGAGGGGCAGCGCACCGCCACAGTATCCAGCCCGCCGCTGGTGGTGCGGGGCACCAGGTCCGACTTGGGCAGAATCATGGTGAGAGGTCCCGGCCAGAACACCGCCGCCAGCCGCTTCGCGGCCTCCGGCACTTCCCGCACCAGGGGGGCAAGCTGGGACACATGGCTGATGTGGACAATCAGGGGGTTGTCGGAGGGGCGCCCCTTGGCCCGATAAATCCCTTTCACCGCTTCCTCGTCCAGAGCGTTGGCGGCAAGGCCGTACACCGTCTCCGTGGGAATGGCCACCAGGCCTCCCCGGCGGAGGATCTCTCCCGCCCGGGAAATGTCACCGGCACACCGGTCGCTCAACAATAACGTTTCCATGTGGTTCCCTCCTTATCCCTGGGACGCTTCCAGCTGAGCAGCCCGGTCCGCTGCCGCCAGGCTGTCGATAATCTCATCCAGGGCGCCCCCCACAATCTCATCCAGCTTGTAAAGGGTCAGCCCAATGCGGTGGTCCGTCACCCGGCCCTGGGGGAAGTTGTAGGTGCGGATCCGTTCGGACCGGTCCCCGGTGCCCACCTGGCTTCGCCGCTCCTGGGCCACCTGGTCGCTGGCCTTTTTCCGCTCCTGGTCCAGCAGGCGCGCCCGGAGCACCTTCAGGGCCTTCTCCTTGTTCTTGTACTGACTCCGCTCGTCCTGGCACTCCACCACCATGCCTGTGGGCAGGTGGGTCACCCGAATGGCGGAGGAGGTCTTGTTGATGTGCTGGCCGCCGGCGCCGCTGGAGCGGAAGGTGTCGATCTGCAGGTCTTTGGGGTCGATGTCCACGTCCACCTCTTCCGCTTCCGGCAGCACCGCCACCGTGGCCGTGGAAGTGTGGATGCGGCCCTGGGCTTCCGTCTCCGGCACCCGCTGCACCCGGTGGACGCCGCTTTCATACTTCAGCCTGGAGTAGGCCCCTTCCCCGTCGATGAGGAAGCTCACTTCCTTAAAGCCACCCAGCTCCGTCTCGTTCAAGCCCACAATCTCCGTCTTCCAGCCCTTTTTCTCGGCATACATGGTGTACATCCGGTACAGGGTGTAGGCGAACAGGGCGGCCTCTTCCCCGCCGGCGCCGCCCCGGATCTCCACAATGACGTTTTTCTCGTCGTTGGGGTCCTTGGGCAGCAGCAGCAGCTTCAGCTCTTCCTCCAGCCGGGAAAGCTCTTCCCCCTTTTCCCGGATCTCCTGCTGGGCCATTTCCCGAAGCTCCCGCTGGCCTTCCTCCAGAAGCTCCCTGGCTCCCGCCAGGTCCTCCTGGCACCGGCAGTAGGCCCGGTACGTCTCCACAATGGGCTCCAGCTCCTTGTGCTCCTTCATCAGGGAGGCGTACAGGTCCCGCTGGGCCGCGGTGGCAGGGTCGTACAGTTTCAAATTCAATTCTTCGTAGCGGTTTTCAAACACCCGCAGATTTTCAAACAAAGCAAACACAGCCTTTCCAGAAACGTGATCTCCCCTTTGGAACAGCCGCCTACTCCGTTCCCTCCGGGCGAAGGATCTTCCTCACGTTCTTCTCGCACTTCAGCCGGGGGATCATCACCTCCCGGCCGCAGCCGTTGCACCGGATTTTAAAATCCATGCCCACCCGCAGCACGGTAAATTCCAAACTGCCGCAGGGATGAGGCTTCTTCATCCGGAGCACATCGCCCACCTGGATGTCCATATGTCTCATCCTTTCCCATTTGTCTCCCCGCCGCGGCGGCCCGCAGCCTCCGGGCGAAAACTAATTTATTATTATACACCCTTTCCCGGACATTTGCAAAGAAAAGAGCGTCTCCGGAGAAAAAATCCGGGAGACGCTCTTGAAAAACTCCATTTCGCTGGTTCGGCTAGTCCTGAGGAGTGGCCGCGAAGGTTTCGTCCTCCTCTTCGCTGTTGGAGGCTCTGGTGATGCGCGCGGCTGTGGTCTCCAAGGCGGAGGAGATGGTCACCGACACGGTGTACTCCCCTGTCACCCAGCAGGAATCCGCTGCGCTGCCGATGAGGGACACGGTGGCAGGCACGTCCACCGTACCGGTCTGGTCCTGGAAGTTGGACAGGTTCACCTGGACTGCCACAGAGTCCCCGGTGAGCTTCTTCACCTGAGCTTCCGGACCCACCACCGTCACCGACAGGGAATTGGTGGCCAGGTCCACATTCATGCCGTCGGGCTTGTTGGTGATCTGGATATTGGAGGAGCTCACCTGCACAGGCGCTTCCTCGTAGCCATTCAGGTTGATGGTCACCGTTGCCTGACTGGTGGTCTCACCCACGCTGCTGATGTTCCTCACACCCGAGGGCAGGGGGATGTCCGTGGTGATGGTATTGGTGGTGCCCGCTTTCAGCCGGGCAAAGTCGATAACCTCGTCCAGCTGGATCTCACTGATGCCGGACAGCACCTCCGAGGACCCGGCAATGGTGATCTCCGCGGGGTCGATGGTGATCCTGTCCTGAAGGAACCCATCGGGCTGGTGGAGGGTGGTGGCAGCCAGCTTCACCGTCTTGACGGGAATGACGGGAATGGTGACATCCACTGTTTCCACATTCATGGTCAGGTACAGGCTGGAGGTGTCGTTGATGATCTGGTTGTTCTTGTCATAGAAAATCAGGGGGCAGGAAAAGCTGGTCTCCTCTTTCAGGGGGGAGTCCAGCGTGCGGCTTACCGCCACCTTGCTGATCCGGGCCACGGAGGATTCCGGTCCGGAGATGGTCACGTTGTCGGCGGAGAGGATGGGGGTGGAGGCGTAATAGCCGTCCCCGGACCTGCACTGGATATTGCTTTCAATGGGCAGGTTCACTTCCTTGGAGCGGTCGTACTCCAGAGTGACTTCCTCCGGGCTGATCCGGGTGATCTCGAAATTGGCCAGGGAGTTGTTCTTCACGGCCCGCACCTGTGCCGTAAGCTTCTGCAGGGTGTTCCCCGTGACAGAAGTGGAGGTGGGGTTCAGGGTGACTGTCACCATAAAGTCGGAAGCGGTGAGCTGGCTGGTGAGCATGGTGTTTCCCGTAACCTGGAGATCCACGGTGTTGCTGGACATGTGGAATACCTGGAGCCCCTCCTCTTCCGCAGCGGAGGAATACCGGATCTCGATGGGCACGTCCTCCACCACCACGCCCAGGTCGGAGCTGTTGGCGTACATGAGGAACCAGCTTACCAAAGCCACCACGAAGGAAAACACCAGCACAAAGGTGTTGTGGTAAAAGATCTTCCCCAGGGAGAAGCGCTTCTTTTGGGAGTCCCCTTTGGACTCTTCCGGACGCTTTTTCTCTTCGTTCATCCGTCACTCCCCCTTTCTGGCGGCGCGGTCACCGAAGCCCAGCTTGCCCAGGATCCGCTTTCCGTTGGAAGCCTCTTCCGAAGCGCCCATCAGTTCTCTCTCCAGCACTTCCCGCAGGGTGACCCGGTTGTAGTTGCGGGTGAGTTTCCCCTCGGAAGCGATGGAGATCTGACCGGTCTCTTCAGAGACCACCACCACCAGCGCGTCGGAGTTTTCGCTGATGCCCAAAGCCGCCCGGTGGCGGGTGCCCAGCTCGGCGCTGACGTTCTCGTTGCTGGTCAGGGGCAGGATGCACCCGGCGGCGTAAACCTGCCCTTCCCGAATGATCATGGCCCCGTCGTGAAGGGGAGCCTTGTTGAAAAAGATATTGGCGATCAGCTGGCTGGAGGGGGCCGCCTCCACCACGGTGCCGGTGGCCACAATCTCCCCCAGCTTGGTCTGGCGCTCAAACACGATCAGGGCGCCCATGCGCAGCTGCTGGAGAATCTGGGTGGCATCCACCACGCCCTCAATGGCTTTCCGGGTCTTGGCTCTGTCCTCCCGGTCCTTCACAGCCACCGCGCTGACCAGGGACTGGGCCACTTTGCTGTGCCCCACCTGCTCCAGGGCTTTGCGGATCTCAGGCTGAAACAGGATGACCACTATGGCAATACCGGATTGGAGGAATGCCCGCAGAATGGCGTTGAGCATCAAAAGGTCCATTTCCGAGGAGATCACGAAGAGGACCACCAGCAGAATAATGCCCTTTACCAGCTGTCCCGCCCGGGTCTCCCGCACCAGTTTGATGACGCTGTACAGCAGCACCGTCACGATAGCCACATCCAGTGCGTCCTTCAGGGTAAACTCCCGGGCCAGGCTGAGGATGAGCTGTCCCGTTTGGGAGATATATTCCATGGCGGACTCCATGGCCACCACCCCTTTCCTTTGTACTTCTTTGAAAACAGCGGAAATGCCGTGGGGCAGAAACCCCGCGGCATTTCGCGGCAAGCCTTTCCAGAATTCATTTTAGCATAAACAGCCCGCAAATAAAAGAAGTTTTTAGAGATTCCCCAGAAATTATTCCCGCCAGTGGGAAAGGCGCAGAACCAGGGCGTCCAGATCTTCCTTCCGTGTGAACGCCGAGGGGGAAACCCGCACAGTGCCCGTTTCCAAGGTGCCCATCTTCTCGTGGGCCAGGGGAGCGCAGTGAAGTCCGCACCGCACAGCGATGCCTCCCTTCGCCAGAAATTCCCCCACCCGCTCGCTGGGGACCCCTTCCAGGTTAAAGGAGAGCACCGGCACAGACCAGCGCTCCTCCGGGGAAGGGGTGTACAGGACCACCCGGCGCATCCGGGACAGGCGGTCGTACAGGTGGTGGAGCTTTTGCAGCTCCTCCCGGCAGATCCGCTCCGGGCCCCGGCGGCGGACGAACTGAATTCCCGCCTCCAGTCCCAGAATGCCGGGCACGTTCTGGGTGCCGCTCTCATACCGCTCCGGAAGCTCCTCCGGCTGCTGGAGGTTTCGAGACTGGGTGCCGGTGCCCCCTTCCACCAGGGTGCCCAGCAGTTCTTCCGGCTCCCGGAGCACCAGAAGCCCCGTGCCCATAGGACCATACAGTCCTTTGTGTCCGGCGCAGCACAGGTAGTCGATGCCGCTTTCCCCCATGTGGATGGGGATGAGCCCCGCTCCCTGGGCGGCGTCCACACACAGCTTTACCCCGTACTGGTGGACCAGGGCGGCAATTCGCTCTACCGGCACCCGAATGCCGAACACGTTGGAGGCCATGGTGCACACCGCCAGTTTCGTTTTGGGCCCCAGGGCCTTTCGGAACGCTTCCAGGGTGGCGTCGCTGTCCCCGGGGGTCACTTTGGCCACCGTATAGGTAATCCCCCGGCCAGCCAGCGCTGCCAGGGGACGCATCACCGCGTTGTGTTCCAGGTCCGAGACCACCACGTGGTCTCCCTCTTTCAAAGTCCCTTTGAGCACCAGGTTCAGCGCCTGGGTGCAGCTGGGCTGGAACAGCACGCATTCCGGCCCCGGGGCACCAAAGAACTCCGCCGCCAGACTGCGGCAGTCGTACACCGCCTGGGTGGTGCGCAGACACATCCGGTACCCGCTTCGGCCTGGGTTTGCCCCGTGTTCCACCAGCGCCCGCTGCATTGCCTGCCGCACTCCCTGGGGTTTGGGGTAGGTGGTGGCGCTGTTGTCCAGGTAGATCATGGCAGGTCACCGTCCTGTTCCATGCGCCGCAGCACCCGGATGTGATTTTCCCGCAAAATGCGTTCCGCCGCGTCCGATCCCTGGGGAACATAGATGCCGTACCCGCAGCCGGTCTCCTGGGTTCTGGGAATGCGCTCCACATAGCCCCGGATCCCGTGGCGGAACAGCAGGTCACGGCCTTTCATGGCATAGGTCACCGAACTGACCACAATCAAAGGCTTGCCCATCATATCACCTCATACCTTTTCCACGAAATGAAATCTCAATTCATTCTATGCGGGAAGGCTGTTCCGGTGAACAGTTCCGAAAGGCAAAAAAAGAAGGCCCCCCAGGGAGCCTTTCTCTCACTGTTCCAGCAGACACACCGCCGAGGCCGCCATGCCCTGGCCGGTGCCGGTAAAGCCCAGGCCCTCCTCTGTGGTGGCCTTCACGCTGACCCGGGAGACTTCCACTCCGCAGGCCTTCGCCAGGTTCTCCCGCATGGAGAGGATAAAGGGCGCCAGTTTGGGCCGCTGGGCAATCACCGTGGCGTCGATGCTGCCAATGGAATACCCTTTCTCCCGCAGCAAGGCGCACACCTGCTCCAGCAGCACCAGGCTGTCTGCCCCCTCGTAGGCAGGGTCGTTGTCGGGAAACAGCTTGCCGATGTCCCCCAGGGCGGCCGCCCCCAGCAGGGCGTCGGAAATGGCGTGGGCCAGCACATCCGCGTCGGAGTGGCCCAGGAGCCCCTTCTCATAGGGCACCTCCACCCCGCCCAGAATCAGCTTTCGGCCTTCCACCAGCTTGTGTACGTCGTATCCGTATCCCACGCGCATGGAGCGTTCCCCCTTTCCAAGATAGGCCCGGGCAGCCAAACGGTCCTCCGGGGTGGTGAGCTTGATGTTCCGATAGTCCCCCGGGCTGAACCGCACCCGGCCCCCCGCCGCCTCAATGAGCTGGCAGTCGTCGGTGTAAGTGCACCCGGCGCTCTGGGCTTTCCGAACCGCGTAAAGGTACATCTCCCGCTCGAAGGCCTGAGGCGTCTGGACGGCCATCAGCCGGTCCCGGGGCGGAGTGGACCCCACAAAGCCCTGACCGTCGGACAGCTTGCAGGTATCCTTGGAGGGCACCGCCGCCGTGGCGGCCCCATAGGCCACCGCGTCTTTGCACACTGCGTCGGCCATTTCCGGGGTGACAAAAGGACGGGCTCCGTCGTGGATGAGCAGGTAGGAGCACTCCGGGGACAGGGCGTCCACACCGGCCAGGACAGAGTCCTGCCGCTCTTTGCCTCCGGGGACCACTGTCACAGGCTTGTCCGTTTTCCCGCTGACCAGCTCCTGGATCAGCTGCCGGTCCTCTTCCCGGCACACCACGCACAGCTCTTCCACCCAGGGGCACTGGGCCAGCACTTCAAAGGAGTAGAGCAGCACCGGTTTGCCGCCCAGGTCCTCCAGCACCTTGGAGCCGGTTCCTCCCATGCGGGTGGAATTTCCCGCCGCCACAATCACCGCGCCAAACCGTCCGTCCACTGCCATTCCTCCTTCCGCGCCATCCCTGAGGAAACGCGCTTTGGTTCCATTATAGTGGGACAGCTTTCTCAAGTCAACGCTTTCCGAAGATTCCTCTCACAGGGTCACACCTTCCCCAGCAGCTTCAGGAAAGCCCCTTCCGGCAGAATGGCGGGGCCGCCCTGTTTCCCGGGAAGCGCCTTGTCTCCCGGCACGGCCACCACCAAAAAGTCGGTTTTCCCAGAGACCTCTTTCTCCACCCTGCCCCCGGCACGCAGGACCAGCTCCGCCGCCTTTGCCCGGGGAAGGGATTTCAGCTCCCCCGCAAAGGCCAGCCGCTTTTTATAGAAGGGGTGGCCGGGGACGCCGGGGTACTTGGGCGGCCGCTTTTTCTCAAACAGCCGGAGGAAGTCCTCCTCCGTGCCCTGAGAAAGGGCTTTCTCCCGAAGCTTCTCGTAGCAGCGGTAGGTGATCCAGCAGTCGGCCAGGGCACGGTGGGCACCCTGATAGGAGACCCCCAAAGCTTCCGCCACGTCCCCCAGCCGATGGTGGGGCATTTCCGGCAGCAGCTTTTTGGCGATGCGGAGATGGTCCAGAGAGTCGTTTTTGCAGGGCCGGCCCAGGTATTTCTGAAAGGAATCGTAGAGGAAGGCCATGTCGAACCCCACGTTGTGGCCCAGGATCAAGTCCTCCCCCAAAAACGCCTCCACCTGGGGCAGAGCGTCCTCCGGCAGAGGGGCGTTCTCCAGCATCTCGTCATCGATGCCCGTAAGGTTCTGAATAAAGTCATCCACGTAGCCCTCGGTCCACTCCCCGCCCCGCAGCACCTCCCGCCAGGGGGGACGGATCAGGGTGGAAAAGGTGTCGGTCACCTGTCCGCTGCGCACCCGCAGAGCTCCCACCTCGATGAGCCCGCAGGTCTCGCTGGAAAGGCCGGTGGTTTCCGTGTCCACCACCGTGTAGTCCCGGGGAAGGCACAGCCGGCTTTCCCCCTTTCCGGGACGGTCCACTTTTCCCATGAGCACCCTTCTTCCACCTGTTTTCCCCTATTGTACCTCCTTTCCCTCCGGGACGCAAGGCGAAAAAAGACGCTCCCGTCTCCCGGAAAGCGTCTAAAGGCTTTGGCCTGCCTCTCATTTTTTAAGGGGCTCCACACTTACGGGACTGTACCCCAGTTTCCGCACCGTCTGTTTCAGTTCCTCATCGGGAACCTCCTGCTTGGAGCGCACCAGGGCCGTTCCCTTGGCAAGGTCTGCCTTGACGTAAAACCCTTCCCGAGCATGGAACGCATTCTCCACCCGTTTTACGCAGTTCTGGCAGTGCATTCCCTCAATGCGCACCACTTTGGCACAGGGATAGTGGGACTTGTCCCCGTCAACGGGACGCACCCGCTTCACCTCATCACCACCGGAGCCGCAGCAGCCTGTCTTCAGTTTTTTCAGATAGCTGCGCACTCCCAGCACACAGATCACTCCCAGCGCCAAACAGATGACAATGGTGGGTCCCATCCCTTCCATCTGAATCCCCTTCTTTCTCCATGTTCCAAAATGCAGTTAGATATTGCTAACTACCGTAATCATATCACGGGTCTTCCCTTGTGTCAATGCCTTTCCGCCTGAAAAGCAAAGGGACGAGGCTCTTCTGCCCCGTCCCCGCCGGCATGCTTCCCACAGGAGGAAAAGAAGCGTTACGCCAGCGCTTTTCCCAAGGCCTGGCAGGCGGCTTCCCCGTCGCTGTCAGGCGCCTCGTTGCAAATAACGCCTTCGCTGACCAGGTTGGCACCGTCTCCACGGCAGGTATCTTCCCAGGTGCGCATCCATTCACCGTCTCCCCATCCGTAGGAACCAAACAGGCCGATTTTCTTCCCGGAGAGCTTTTCCTCGCAGGCCTGGAACATGGGCTCGAACTCCCCTTCTTCCAACTGCTCCGCCCCCATGGAGGGGCAGCCGAACGCAATGGCGTCGAACTGGTCCATCAAGTCCGGGGAGAATTCCGCCGCGGTGAACACCACCACTTCCGCCCCCGCCTCTTTGGCGCCTTCCGCCACCATAGCTGCCATGGCCTCCGTGTTGCCTGTTCCGCTCCAGTACACTACCGCGATTTTACTCATGGTGCAAACATCCTTTCGTCTTTAAAAATACTTCTTTGTCAGGCGGCTACCGTCAGCTGCCAAACCGTTCTGCCCTGGCTCCACAGCCGGGTGTACACCTCCCGACATTTCCGAAATCGGGCAAACCGTTTCTGGGCTTCCAGCTCGTTGCAGTAAACCTTCCAGCAGCCGCTGCACTTGCAGTTTCGGCCCTGGTTTTGGATAAACCCGGTCACATCCCCCAGAGGATAACCCAAAAACAGACCTACCTCATGGGGAAACCTCTGAGTCTCACCCAGACGGGCCCGGAGTCTGGACAGGGCTCTATCCGGCTGCATGCTCTCGTAGCCACGGTCCGCCAAAAACGCCTTCACTCCCGGCTCTTCTAGGTCCCGGGCAAGCTGGGAGGGCCTGTAAAGGTACAGCAGCGCCCGCCCGTTCTGCCGCCGCAGCACCGTAAGTGAAAGGCCCTTCTGCGCCAGTCGCCTGTTCCACAGCGCTGTCTCCGTCTCCCAGTCCTCTTCAAGAGGGACACAGAACATGCTGGCTGTTTTCAGCCCCGCCAGGGTGGGAGACCCGTGTTGGATCAGATACCGCTCCACCATCTCAGCCCACCGTCCACTCCGCCAAGGCCGCGCGAAGGGCCGTGGCGCTGCTGGTATGGACCCTTGCCACAGGGATCTGGTTCTTTTTGGCCTCCTGGGTCACGCTGATGACCATCTTGTGGGACACCGTGCTGATAAACAGGATCAGCAGGTCCGGGGTTCCCAGTTTCCGCTTTAAGGACCCGTTTTCCTTGGTGAACACCTTGGCCTTGCAGCCGTGTTCCCTGCAGATACCCTCATACTGGGCCGCCATCCGTTCGTTCCCTCCCACAATCACAACGCTCATAGGCTCGCTCCTTTTTTTGTCATCCCTGTTTAGGATCTTCCCGTCCTGTTCCAGGCTCCCCAGAACAGGCTGTCTCTAAGTTAGCTTAAACTAACTACAAAGGGAGAAAAATGCGCCATGCCGGCGCTTGTATTTCAAGTGTTAGTTTAAACTAACTGAGCCTATTGTACAGGAAATTTTCTCTCCCGTCAAGAGGAAACCGAAAAAACTTTCAGCCCCGTCATTCCTTCGGCAGTTCCCTTGTATCTTCCGGGAAAAAATGGTATACTAGTTTCACAGCCGGACCAGCCCGGCACATTAATGAAACGAGGGATTGCCATGAACAGCTACTATATCATCGGCCTGCGGGTGGATCACCGCCACGCCAACGCTTTGAACCTCCAGAAGGCTCTCACCGAATTTGGCTGCAACATCAAGCTGCGGGTGGGGCTCCACGAAACCGGGGAGAACTTCTGCTCCGATGACGGGGTCATTATGCTGCAAGCCTGCGGCGACCAGGAGACCATCAACCGGATGGTGGAGGCTTTCAACGGTCTGGAAGGCGTTACCGCCAAGCTGCTGGACCTGAACTGAGCCGCACAGTCAAAGGGCTCCCCGGCGAAGCGCTTGGGGAGCCCTTTTCTTTCACGGAAAGGAACTTTGCCATGGATATCCCATTTTCCCAGCAAACGCTGGATTTTCTCTTTGAGAACCGGCTCCAGGACAGCCGCATCTGGTTTGGAGAGCACAAAACGGAGTACCAGTCCCTGGTGATCCAGCCCCTGCGCCAGCTGGTGGTGGACCTGACTCCCACCATGCTGGAACTGGACCCGGAGTTTCAGACAGAGCCCCGGGTGGACAAGACCATCTGCCGCATCTGGCGGGACACCCGCTACACCAAGGACCCTTCCCTCTACCGGGACCACATGTGGATCATCTTCAAGCGGGGCGGCCGGATGCACGGCACCGATTACCCCGGGGTCTACTTTGAGATCAGCCTGGACGGCTTCTCCTACGGCTGCGGGTTTTACCACGCCTCCACCGCCTACATGAACAACCTGCGGGCCCGGATTCTTGCAGGCGACCAGGAATTCCAGGCCGCCCAGAAAGCCTACCTGGGGCAGAAGGTGTTTACCATGGAAGGGGACTGTTTCAAGCGGCCCCGGTACGGCCATCGGACGCCCGAGGAGCAGATCTGGCTGGAACGGAGGAACATTGGCTTTTCCGCCGACAGCCACGACTTCCCCCTGCTCTTTTCCAAGGACCTGCCTCAAAAGCTGGCCCAGGACCTGCGGCTGCTGTTCCCGGTGTACCGGTTTCTGGCCTCCACAGCGGAGGAGACCCTTCGGAAGCAGACGGAACAGGAGCTTTCCCAGCGGTGACAACGCAAAAAGACCGAGAGGATTCCCTCCCGGTCTTTTTTTATCACTGTGCCTTAAACGTCTCCAGGTGGATGACTTTGCCTCCCGCCAGCCGGGACTCCTCTGCCGCCAGGGCGATGAAATGGCTCTCCATGGAATGCTCCAGGGTGGTGGTCCGCTGGTTGGGCTGGGAATCGGTGAGAAGCATGTTCAGGAAATCCTCCACGATGCCGCTGTCTCCGCCGCCGTGGCCCTTCAGGTCGGAGGAGAGCTTGCCCACGTCGATGATCTCCTCCTCTTGCCCGAACACCCGCACATGGATCAGGTTGGACTTCATGTCCGCCTCGATCTCCCCTTTGGTGCCCATGGCCTTGAACGTGCGGTAGCAGTTCTCGGTAAAGGCGCACATGGTAAAGCTGATGGTGGAGCCGTCCTCCATGAGCAAATTGGTCTGCTGGTGGTCCACCACGTCGTTGTCGCAGTGGTAGACGCAGCGGCCGTAGGGACCTTCCCGAAGGGCCTTGTAGGTACTTTCCAGGGTGTGCTCTACGCTGAGCACAGAGCTGATCCAGCTGTCCCCTGTGGCAAGGCCCGTCTTAGGGCTGGTGATGTAGATCTTCTCCGCGTCAAAGGGGCAGGTGTCCTTCACCTTGCAGCCGTCCAGACAGCGCAGGGCGGCGCCTTCCGGCGCCCGTTCCGGCTTGAACAGCTGGGTGCTGCCGAAAGAGGACACCGCCTTGCACCTCTTCCCCAGCAGCCAGGTGAGGATGTCCATGTCGTGGCAGGACTTTTGCAGAATCATGGGGCTGGTCTGGGTGGAGTTGCGCCAGTTGCCCCGGACAAAGGAATGGGCCTGGTGCCAGTAGCCCACGTTCTCGTTGGCGCAGATGGCAACCACGTCCCCGATGCGTCCCCTTTGGATCAAATCTTTCAGGGTGTTGTAAAACACCGTGTACCGCAGCACGTGGCAGACAATGATCTTCCCGGGGCATTGGGAAGCCACCTCCAACAGCTCCCGGCACTTGGAAAGCTCCGGGGAAATGGGCTTTTCCAGCAGGATGTGATACCCCTTCCGCAGAGCAGGAATGGCGTGGCCCACATGCTGCCGGTCCATGGTGGAGACCACCATCACGTCCGCGAGCCGGTCCTGTTCCAGCATTTCCTCGGCGCTGGAAAAGCAGTTCTCTTCCGGGATCTGGTAGAGGTTTCTGGCTTTTTCCACCTTGGCCGGGTCCAGGTCCGCCACGGCCACCACTTTCATCTTGTCTGGGAACTGCTTTTCCATGGAGGCATAGGTGCTGCCCCGGTCGCCGAAACCGGCAATGGCAAAGGTCACAGGCGCTTTCATCAAAACTCCCTCTTTCTCTCGTTGTTCTTGGGGTGCGGCAGGACAGCGCCTCCCGCGAAAAAGAAAACGGGAAAGAGCCTTCCCTTTCCCGTTCCCATTGGATTTACAAAAAATCTCTTACGCGGTGACAATGGAATCCGCCTTTTGCAGCTTCAGCAGCTCCACAGCGTTCTCCCGCATCTTGTACTTCAAAATCTTGCCGGCGGCGTTCATGGGGAACTCCTCCACAAAGGTCACGTACCGGGGCACTTTGTGCTTGGCCATGTGGCTGAGCACATACTCCTTGATCTCCTCCTCCGAAGAGGTCTCCCCCTCCTTGAGGATGACGCAGGCCATGATCTCCTCGCCGTACTGCTCATCGGGCACGCCGATGACCTGCACGTCCCGGACCTTGGGATGGGTGTAGATGAAGTC
>CALWCD010000023.1 GCA_944376265.1 uncultured Clostridia bacterium
AGTTTTTCTGTCTTCATCATCGGCACAAGCCTTCTTTGGAACCACTCGCCTAGCGAGTGGTTTTCTAAATACAAAAAAAGACCGGGTCACTCCCGGTCTTTCTCTATGGGCGCCGCTTTCTTCCAGATACTGCCGCCAGGACACCGGGGGTTCTCAGGATGGCTGGAGGGGGCAAAGCGGCCGAAAAACCTGGCTTCATCCCTGTGTTACAGGCGTGTCCATATCCTCCAGCTCCTGCGGGGACAAGGCCTGGACGAACAGGCACTTGTGGCGGCGCAGGACTGCCCTGCCGCCGGTATCGCCCTCCAGCGCCAGCAGTTCCGGCAGAAGTTTCGCGGAAAACAAGGTGGGATTCCCCGGCCGCTGCCCCCAGCAGAGACTGGCGCCCTCCACTCCTTCTCCGGCGCAGTCCAGCAGACGGTTCACCGAATCCTCCGTCAGGTAGGGCTGGTCCGCCACCGCAAAGAGGAGAAAATCGTCCTCTTCCACCTTACCCAGGGCGGAGATCCCCGCTCGGATGGAGTGGGAAATTCCCTTCTCGCTCTCCGGGCTGTCCACAGCCTGAATGCCCCGACCCTCCGCTTCCCGGAGGATTTCCCGGTACCGAGAGACCACCAGCAGCCGGCAGTCTCCCCTGTGTTTCACCAGGTTTTCCAGCGTTTCCAGAGTCCACAGGTACATGGGCCTGCCGTTTACCGGGTAGAGCAGCTTGTTCTCCCCAAACCGGCGGCTGCTTCCCGCAGCCAGGTAGATCAAGTGGTTACCCATGGCCGGTCTCCATCAGGATTTTTTCCGGGGTGATGGGAAGGCTGCGGTGCCAGACTCCGGTGGCCCGGAAAATGGCGTGGGCAATGGCGGGAGCCGGGGTGTTGATCACCACCTCGCCAATGGATTTTGCCCCGTAAGGCCCGGTGGGCTCGTGGCTGTAAGCGAACTCCACATGAAGGGTCCCCATATCCAGCCGGGTGGGAATCTTGTACTGCATGAAGGAGTCTTCCAGCACCCTGCCCTGGGGTGTATAGGTCACGTTTTCCCACAGGGCCATGCCAATGCCCTGGACAATGCCCCCCTCCGCCTGAATGCGGGCCAGGTTCTCGGCAATGGGGATGCCGCAGTCTACCACGGAGGAATAGTTGAGCACTTCCACGCTGCCGGTTTCCCGGTCCAGCTCGATCTCCACCATGCCCACCATAAAGGGGGGAGGCGAAACCGGCGAGGAGTGGGTGACCGTGGCCTGGGCCGGGACGCAGTTGTTCACCATGGAGGCAGTGGCGATGTCTCCCCGGGAGACAAAGCCGGTGCCATCCAGTCGATAGACGCCGTCGCCCTGGAATTCCAGCTGGGAAACATCGCACTTAAGCATCGAAGCCGCAATGGCGCACATGTTGTCCCGAAGCTCCAGGCATGCCTTCTCCGTGGCCTTGCCGGTCAGGTAGGTAGTGGAGGAGGCGTAGGAACCGGAGTCGTAGGGGGAAGCGTCGGTGTCCGCGCCGAACACCACAATGTCGTCCGGACTGCACTCCAGGGTCTCGGCAGCGATCATGGCCAGAATGGTGTCACAGCCGGTGCCCATGTCCGCGGCGCCGATAATCAGGTTGTAAAAGCCCTCGTCCCCCAGCTTGATGGTGGCGGAGCCCACATCGCAGTTGGAGATGGCGGAGCCCTGCATGCTCAGGGCCATGCCGGCAGCCCGGACTTTCCCGTTGCCCATGTCCCGGATCGGGTATTTGGCATCCCAGTTGAAGATCTCCTTGCACCGGCTGATGCACTGGTCCAGGGCGCAGGCGTTGGCCACCTCGTAGTAGTAGGCGGGCATGACCATGCCTTCCCGGACAATATTCTTCTCCCGCAAAGCCGCCGGGTCCATGTGGAGGATATCCGCCAGCTCGTTGACGGCGCTCTCCACTGCGAAAATGCCCTGGGTGGCACCATAGCCCCGGTAGGCTCCGGAGGACTGGACATTGGTGTAGACCACGTCGTAGGAGAACCGAAAGGCCTCCAGCCCGCCGGTGTACAGGGGGATGGACTTGTGACCCGAAAGCCCCACGGTGGTGGGGCCGTGCTCTCCATAGGCGCCGGTGTTGGAAAGGGTGTACACATCCAGGGCCCGGATGGTGCCGTCTTTCGTGGCTCCCAGCCGCACGGTGACATCCATGGCGTGGCGGGGAGAGCCGGCTGTCTGGCACTCCTGCCGGGTGTAGATCATCTTGGCGGGACGGCCGGTCTTCCAGGTGACAAAGGCCGGGTAGACCTCCGCCACCACGGTCTGCTTGGCGCCGAAGCCCCCGCCGATCCGTGGCTTTTCCACGTGGACCTTGGACTTGGGAATCCCCAGGGCATTGGCGATAATCCTCCGGCAGTGAAAGACGATCTGGGTGGAGGACACCACGTGAAGCCGGCCGTAGCGGTCCATCTCCGTATAGGTGCGGAAGGTCTCCATCATGGCCTGCTGACAGGCTTTCACCTGGTAGGTGTGCTCCACCACATAGTCACACCGGGAAAGCACCGCCTCTACATCCCCGTCGCCGCAGGTGTCGCTGGCGCACAGGTTCCGCTTGTTGTCGGCGCCCACCGGGCAGGGAGCGTTCCAGCTGTCCTCCGGGTGGATCAAAATGGGGTTGTCCTTGGCCTTGTGGAAGTCCAGCAGGGGCTCCAGCACCTGGTAGCGGACCTTGATCAGCTTCATGGCCCTGTCCACAGCCTTTTCCGTTTCCCCGGCCACAATGGCCACGGCGTCACCCACAAAGCGGACATGCCGGTCCAGCAGCAGCCGGTCCCGGGGAGAGGGCTCCGGGTAGGTCTGCCCCGCCATGGTAAACCGCTCCTGGGGGGAATCCTGGTAGGTGTACACCGCCACCATGCCGGGCACCAGCAGGGCTTTGGAACTGTCAATCTCCTCCACCAGAGCGTTGGGATGAGGGCTGCGAAGCACCTTTACCACCAGAGCGTCCTGGGGGGTGATGTCGTCCACAAAGAGAGGCTTTCCCAGAAGCAGCTGCATGGAGTCCTTCTTCCGCATGGATGTTCCCACTACCTTATACGTTGCCATGACGCTCCTCCTTTCTCCAGTTCAGATAATTCCGGATCCCCCGCAGCTGGCCTTCATACCCGGAACAGCGGCACAGGTTCCCCGCCAGGTAGGCCCGGATCTGGTCGTCGGTGGGGTCGGGGTTTTCCCGGAGCAGGGCAATGGTGTTGATCACATAGCCGGGATTGCAGAAGCCGCACTGCTCCGCTCCCTGGTCGGCGATGAATCCCACAAACTCCTCGGCCTCCTCCTGGAGCCCCTCCAGGGTTTGGACCTGATGCCCGGCCGCTCTGGCGGCCAGCACCGAGCAGGAAAGCACCGGAGTCCCGTCCAGCAGCACGGTGCACAGCCCGCAGTTGGAGGTCTCGCAGCCCCGCTTCACAGAGAAGCACCCCTGCTGCCGCACCAGGTCGATGAGCAGGGTATCGGACTCTATGGCACAGGTGAGCTTTTTCCCGTTTAAGGTCAGTTGAATCTCCATGGTCACACCTCCTCCAGCTGCATCAGGCACCGGCGCACCAGCACGGCACAGATCTTTCTGCGGTACTCTGCGCTGCCCCGCATGTTGCTTCCAAACACGGCCCGGTTGGCCACCCAGGCGCCGAAGGCTTCCCCGCTCTCCCGGGAGACGCCGTTTTTCAGCAGGCCTTCTTCATCGGTGAACACCACTGCAGGTCCGGGCCTTGCCCCCACGGCGCAGGTGTAGTGTCCCCCAGCCTCCGACACGGCGCAGGCCAGCACGGGGAAGTCCGTGGCGGTGTTCCGCTGGGAAAGGTAACAGACACGTCTCTCCCCTTTGGGCACTGTGACCCGCACCAGCAGGTCCCGGGTATTCCGGGGAAATTCTGCAAACTCCCGGATGCTCATCACGCCGTGGTGGTACAGTTCCACCTTGGCGTCCAGCACCTGGAACAGGGTGAGCACATCGGAGAAGCCAAACCGGCCGTACAGGCTGCCGCCGAGGGTGGCCACGTTGCGAAACTGCACCCCCACAATGTGCTTCAGCGCCTCCGCCATGGCCCCCTGGGTGAGGGCCTGCAGCCCGGGGTGAATCTCCAGGGCGCGGAGCGGCACCATGGCGCCAATGGAAAAGCAGTCCTCCTGCTCCTCAATCTTGTCCAATCCCAGGTCGCACAGGTCCACCGCCGTCTGGACGGAACGGTTCTGCATTTTCAGCCACAGCATGCCGCCCAAGATCACGCTGCTGCGCTTCTGACTTAAGGTGTAGGCTTCCTCCAGGCTTTTCGCCCGGACGTAACTGCCGATTTTCAGCATGGTTTTTCCCCCTTTGGCGCTTCCTTGGGAAGCAGCAGATTCAATACAATGGCAACCACCGCCGCGGGCACAATGCCGCTGCCGCCGAAGATCAGCCCCACAGCCTCCGGAAGGCTGCTCAGCACGCCGCTGTTGGCGCCCAGGCCGTAGCCCAGGCCCAAAGCCACAGAGACGATGGTCATGTTCCGGCCGGTGAGCGGGTCCTTGGTGATCAACTGGATGCCGCTGATGACAATGGAGGAGAACATGATCACCGCCGCTCCTCCCAGCACGGACTGGGGCATGATGGACACCACCGCCGCAAGCTTGGGCAGCAGGCCGCACAGCACCAGGAACACGGCGCCGCAGGCCAGGGCGAACCGGTTGACGATCTTTGTCATGGTGACAAGGCCCACATTCTGACTGAAGGAGGTGTTGGGAAGCACGCCGAACAGGGCCGCCAAAGAGGAGCCCAGGCCGTCGCACATAATGCCCCCGGACAGCTCCTTGTCCGTGGCCTCCCGGCCCATGCCTCCCTCCATGCAGCCGGAAATGTCACCCACGGTCTCCACCGCAGTGACGATGAACATGATGAGCACCGGCAGAATGGCCCGCAGGTCAAACACAGGCTTCACCGGCATGAAATCGGGAATGGCGAACCATTTGGCCTCCGCCACTTTGTCCCAGTTGAGCACCCAGGCCTTGGTGTACTCCACCCCGTCGGCGGTGACTCCGGTGGTGGGTAAAAACAGGGGCAGAATGGAACACACAATGTACCCGAAGATAATGCCAAACAGAATGCAGGAGGCGCTGGTCATGCCCTTGGTGCCGTGCTTGAGCACCAGAATGACCACCATCACCGAAAGACCGATGAGCAGGTTCTCCACGGAACCGTAGTCCGGGGCGGAGTCGCCGCCGCCAAAGGAGGCCACCCCCACACTGATGAGGGAAAGCCCGATAGACAGCACCACCGTGCCGGTGACAATGGCGGGGAAAAACCGCCGCAGAGGTTTCAGGAATGCCCCCAGCACTGTCTCGAACAGGCCGCCGATGATGCTGGCCCCCATAATGGCCCCATAGGCCAGAATGCCGCCGCCCATGGTGTCCACCACGCCCCGGAACACCCCGATAAATCCGGAGCTGGTGCCCATGATGATGGGCACTTTGCCTCCCACCGGGCCAATGGCGAACAGCTGGATCAGGGTGACCACACCTGCCATAAGCATGGCGTTCTGCAGCAGGGACACCTGAAGCGCCGCCAGCTCCGCACAGTTGCAGACAGCGGTGATGATGAGAATGGGCGTCAGGTTGCCCACAAACATGGCAAGGACATGCTGCAGCCCCAGGGGGATGGCCTGCGCCAGGGGCAGCCTCCCCTCAAACTGGTAGGGTGTACTGTATTCTTTCGTTTGTTCCTTTGTTTTGATCAGCTTTCCCATGGTAAACCTCCTCACATTTCTTACCGTTCCGTGGCACACCGAAACTCCCCGGAATGGGAATCTCTCCACACCTGGATCTTCGGGTACAGTTTCCTCAGGGCAGCCTGGACCTGGTGGGCGTCCGCCTCCCGGGTACACAGCGCTGCCGCCTGCTCTCCGTCTTTTAAAAGCAGCAGCCGGTCGCACCAGCGCAGGGCCCGTTCCGGATCGTGAAGCACCAGAAGCGCCCCTTTTTCCCGTTCCCTCACCAGGTCCTGCAGGGAATCGAACATGGCATAGGCATTGTCGTAGTCCAGGGCTGTGTCCGGCTCGTCCAGAAGCATCACCGGGGTGTCCTGCACCAAAACCTCCGCCAGAAGCACCAGCTGCCGCTGGCCCTGACTCAGCCGGGAACAGTCCTCCTCCAGCTTCTCCTCCACCCCGAATACAGCCGCCGCTTCCCGGATGCGCTCCTGGTCCGCCCCGGTGAGAAACGGGCTCCCATAGGGATAGCGGCCCATAGCCAGCACCTCCCGGACGGTGATGCCCTCCAGAATCCAGGTCTGCTGAGGCAGAACCGCCATGCGCCGGGCACGCTCCTTCTGAGAGAGCTTCCCGCAGTCCCGGCCCAGAACCCGCACTTCCCCGGAAAACCGGCGCACTCCTCCGCAAATGCCCCGGAGCAAGGTGGTCTTCCCGCAGCCGTTGCGGCCCAGAATTCCCACCAGCTCTCCAGGCATGAGAGCGAAGGAGATTTCTTTCACCAGGGGCGCCCTGTATCCCAGGGTAAGCCCCCGCACCTCAAGCACCGGTTCCATGGAACTCTCCTTTCCTGCCCCGCAGAAGTGATATCAGCACCGGCACCGCCAAGAACACCGTCAGGATGCTCAAGGGCAGCTCCGCTCCTTTCCACAGGCTCCGCGCCAGCATGTCCGCCGCCAGCACCAGAACCGCCCCCACCAGGGAGGATAGAAGGAAAAATCCCCGGTCTCTCCGTCGGTGAACCCGAAAGGCAATGTGGGGACCGATCAGGCCCACAAAGGAGATCACTCCTGTGACCGACACCAGCGCTGCGATCATCAGGGTGCTGAGCGTGAGAAAGATCCCCCGCCACAGGGAGGGATTCAACCCCATGGACCGGGCCTGCTCCTCCCCCAGGGAGAGCATGACCGCCTGGCGATGGAACAGCAGCAGAAGCACAAAGGGCACCCCCATCACCAGCAGGTTGGGGAAAAGCTTCCCCGCAGTGATGGACCCCAGACTGCCCATGGTCCAGAACTCAATGGCGGCCAGCTCCCGTTCCGGGTCCGCCATAACCTTCAGGCACATCAGCCCGGCGTCCGCCACTGAGGAAACAATGATGCCCGCCAGGATATAGCTGGCTGTCTGCCGGAACCGGGAAGCCCACACCAGCAGCAGGACGAAAACCGCCGAGAGCATTCCCGCGGCGAAAGCGCCCAGCATCAGCTGCAGGGCTCCCCCGTTGCCCAGCACAATGGCGCAGGCCGCCCCCAGAGAGGCTCCGGAGGCAACCCCCGTCAGGTCCGGCGATGCCAGGGGATTGGAGAAAATGGTCTGGTACACCGCGCCGGAAAGGCTCATCACTCCTCCGGCCATCACACCCATCACCACCCGGGGAAGGCGCAGCTGCCAGAACACCCGGGCCTCCATGGTATCTCCGGCCTGACCCAGAAGGATCCGCCAGATTTCCCCTGGAGAAAGGGGATAGCTGCCCACGCAGGCGGACAGCGCAGCCAAGCCTGCCAGAAGCAGAACCCCTCCCAGAATAACGCCTTTTTTCACCGGTTTCACTTGGTGATCAGCCCGGTGTTCAAGGAAAAGCCGTAGAACTGCTCATAGTAGTCCACCGCATCCGCCTGGAATGTCTCAAAGCTGTACACGTCGTCATGAAGCACACTGGTGAGCCACAGCACCCCCAGAATGCCGGAAGGAACCGGAGAATCCCACTCCTCAATCTCCTGAGGCATCTGGTACACCTGGCCGTTTTTCACAGCGGTGACCTCCGCCAGCTGGGCGTCCCCGCTGATATCTTCTGCGGTGTAGGCGGCCCCGCAGGGAACGATGATCACCTCAGGGTCCATGCTCAGAATCGTCTCGTAGGAAACCTCTGTCCAATAATCCCCCTCCAGGTCCTGGGCCACGTTCTCGCCCCCCGCCAGGGCGATCAGGTCAGACTGGTACATGGCCCCGGGAGCTGTCTCCAGGTAAGAGGAGTTGCTTCCCATGTAGACCCGGGGAAGGGCTTCATAGGTGTAGGAACCCACCTGCTCCAGTTTTTCGTCGTAGTAATCCAGAAGCGCCTGAGCGCGGTCCTCCACACCGCAGGCGGCGGCGATAAGGGTGAGCATCTCCTCCATCTGCTCCTGGGTCTCCGGGTCCACCACCAGCACGTTGATGCCCAGGTCCGTCAGGGTGTCGGCGTAGCTGCTCAGCTTGACGGGCATCAGCACCAGGTCCGGCTCCAGGGCCGCGGCCGCTTCCACGTTGAACTCCTTCAGGGAGCCCACATTGGGAAGGTCCAGCAGCTGGGGCGCCGCCATCTGGTAAATGGGCCGGGAATCCGCCTTCATTTCCAGACCGATGACCCGGTCGGAAAGCCCCAGGGCAATGGTGGCATAGGTGGTGATGTAGTAGCAGCTGACAATGGTTTGAGCGGGTTCCATTACGATCTCCCGCCCTGCCTGATCCGTCAGGGTGACGGTAGTGCCGGAAGCTGCGTCCTGGGGCTCCGAGGAGACTTCCTGAGAGGCTTCCTGGGAAACCTCAGTCTCCTGCTGAGACTGGCTGGATTGGGACTGGGAAGTCTGGGCAGAACTCTGGTCCGAAGCCGTTCCGCAGGCGGCAAGGGAAAGGACCATTGCCAAAACCAGCACAAAGGCGATCACACGGTTTGTCAGATACAGTCTGTTCATGGATATTCGTTCCTTCCTATCCGGTGGATTGCGTAAAAAAATCCACCTTGTTTCTATATTATAAAATTATAATAGAAACAAGGTGGAATGTCAAAATATCCCAAGAAGTATTCAATTTTTACGGGCGAAACGTGACGGTCCCGTCATCCTCCATTGTCTCCACAATGGCCAGGCTCTCAACCCGGTACCCTCTCTCCCGGAGCTTGTCCCCGCCATGCTGGAATCCCTTCTCAATGGCACAGGCAGCGCCAACCACCGTGGCCCCGGCCCCCTCCACCATGCGGATGAGGCCCTCCAAAGCATTGCCGTTTGCCAGGAAATCGTCCACCAGCAGCACTCTGTCCCCGGGCAGGAGGTACTCGGCGCTGACCACAGCGGTGTAATCATTTCCATGGGTGTAGGAGTGGATTACCGTGGACAGGACCCTGCCGCTCACATTGGAGGTCTGATGCTTTTTGGCAAAGATCATGGGCACATTCATGGCCATGCCCACGGAAGCCGCAATGGCAATCCCCGAGGATTCAATGGTCAGAACTTTGGTGACGCCGCAGCCGGCAAACAGGGACGCCACCTCCCGGCCCATTCGTTCCAGAAATGCGCAGTCAATCTGCTGGTTGAGAAAACTGCCCACCTTTAAAATGTGTCCAGGCAGCACCTCTCCCTGGGTCAGGATGCGCTGTTTCATTTCCTCCATGCTTCCTACTCCTCTCAAACCAGATACGCGGCCGCCGAAACAGGCCCGCCGCACTTGCAGGGTCTCTCCCGGCTTATTTCCTATGGAATTGTGATAACTTGGAATTATATCATTCAACTCGACACATGTCAACAAGATTCCGCAAGATCCGTCAGATTCCGCCTTAAAAAAACGGGGATTCCTTTTCCCATGCCGCTGAAAAAGGGGCCGCCGCACACAGCGACAGCCCCTTGTCCCAAAAGGGTCCCGATTATTTTACCAGATTCAGGTCAAAGTTTTTCAGTATGCTGGCCGCCTCGCCGCGGATGGCGGTGCCCTGAGGATTCAGAAGCAGAGTGCCGTCCGCCTGCTCGCTGCCATTGATCAGGCCGAAGCCGTTGGCCCATCCCATGGCGGTTTTGGCCCAGGACTGGACCTTCTTGCCATCGGGGAACTTGGTCAGGTCGCCGCTCACGGTGACGTCCAGCTGCTTGTAGACAGCGTAATTGTACATCATCTGAGCAAACTCTTCCCGGCTCACCAGCCGTTCGGGCTGGAAGGTGCCGTCTCCATATCCGGTTGCCACCTTGTTCTGTTCTGCCCAGAGAAGGGCATCCTGCGCCCATTCCCCTGCGTTGCCGGCATCGGTAAAGCTGGTCTCTCCGGTCACTTCCGGCTTGCCTTCCAGATTGTACAGGATCTGCATGACCATGGCCCGGTTCAGCTTCTGTTCAGGCTCGAAACTGGTTTCGCCTGTGCCGGCCATAATCTGGTTGTCGTAAACGTATTCCACAGCGCCGTAATACCAGCTGCCGGGCTTCACATCGAGGAAGGAAAGAGTGGGCTGCTTGACTTGCTGGGACATCCACTGGAAAATCGTCTGGCCCTCTTCGTCCTCCACCAGGTTGTTGTACACATAGTTCCAGGCATCGTGGGCGCCGTAATAGTATTCGCCGTCGAACACAGGCCCTTCGGGATAGAGCTTCAGTTTGGCGTCCACTCCCGCGGCCACAAGCCGGTCGTATGTGCCGGGCAGGCCGCTGGCAGCCCTGTCGGAAGCGCTGCCCACCAGGTACACCGGGAAGCCTTTGTCCGCAATGATCTTGGCCTGAGACTCATTCAGGTTTCCGCCGGAAACCAGCATGGCTGCGGCAAACTGAATGCGGTTGTCCGTGGTGGAAGTGATCAGAGGAGTGGTCATGCCGGTGCCCATGGAAAGGCCGCCCACGTAAATCCGGTCAGGATCCACATAGTTTTCGGCAACCACCTGACGGATGAGAGCCTCCATGTCGTCCAGCCTGCGGGCACTCCAGCCGGCAGTGGTGGACTGAGGAGCCAACACATAGGCGCCTCCCATGATGCTCTGGAATTCCTCGTCTGCAAAGGACAGCGCCCGGTTGCCCACCAGGTTGGCTCCCGCATTGTTCACCGCCGCATCATTGACAGTACCCTCCGCATACCGCTCACCGGTTCCATGGAACCAGACGATCAGGGGACGCAGATTGTCCTTGCTGGCATTTGCGGGGGTGTACA
Source organism: uncultured Clostridia bacterium (assembly GCA_944376265.1). Classification (GTDB taxonomy): domain Bacteria; phylum Bacillota; class Clostridia; order Oscillospirales; family Acutalibacteraceae; genus Acutalibacter. The sequence continues at coordinate 10,840 of CALWCD010000023.1, forward strand.
GGGGGGCTTTGCCGCCGCCGGGCACTTCCAGGGAAAGGTCAAACGCAGCGAACAAGGGGTCGTGCCGAATGTCCTTCTGCACGTAAACCGCGTCTGCCACACCTGGAATGTCCTTTTCCTGGGTGAGCTTGACCTCCACGGTGGCAAGGGCGTGGAAACCGTTCAGCGTGTACCAGGAGGCCCGGGTGGCGGGAACATCGTACCGGCTGGCATCGCTTTCACCGCTCTGCTCGGTCCGGGTCCCCCACTCGATTTCAAGCTTTACGTAGTTTCCCTGGGCGGCTTTGTTGCCCTGGGCATCTGCCACATAGGCATCCAGAATATTCCATTCAGCCCAGTTTTCATCTACAGCATAGTCTTCTTTCTCAGGATCCCAAGCGAAGTTGCCGAAGGAGCCCTGCACGTTTCCGTTGGCTTCCGTCACCTTCGCAATGGCAGTAAACGTGTCTTTATCCACGTCCCCTGCTTTCAGAGGCACACCCATGTCGATCAATGCGCCAGAAAAATAATACCCCGGGTTAATTGCCGTGCGAAGCACATCAAACGAGATGGTGGTCTCCGCATAGGCAGAAGTTGCTGGAATCAGAGAAAGGCACAGCATCAGCACCATCAGGATGGCAAGCACCTTTCTGCTCTTTCTTCCAACTTCCTTTTTCACAAAAATCGCCTCATTTCTCCATTTCATGGTATTTTCAATAACAATCTCCCAAAAAGTTTGAACCTTCTCCCGCTGGCTGGGGAGCGGGCGCCCCGCTTTCCTCCTCTCTCTAAAAATAGTGATTTTTTGACTGGACAGTTGGATTATATACCGAGCCGAACTATTTGTCAACAAAAAGCGATAAATACTTTTTGTAATGTTGTAAATAATTGTGTTAAATCTCCAATCACCTTTTCTTTTTCCCTCAAACTGGTGCGGACCTTTTCTTTTTTCTCCAATGGGCCGGCTACACCAGAGTTTCTGTAAGCTTCCGGGCCATCTCCACCACCTGGTCCAGGCTCTCCTGAAAATTCCGCTCCACCCAAACCCTCTCCAGGGCCTCCAGCCCCTCGATGAGAAACTGGCTGCGGTACTCCCATTCCACCTGGTCCTTCCGGCCCACCGGCAGAAACGCCGGAGCCACCTCCCCGAATTTCCGGTGGATGCGGCCGTAAAACCCCTGGTCATACAGGGTGAGAAACACCTTCATGCGCTGCTGCACATAGGTGAAGTGCTGCCGCAGCCGCCCCTCCCAGGGACAGGGTGTCATTTCCGCCAGGTACTCCTGCTGCATCTGGTCCAGCCGGAACTCCACCACGTCCTCTTTGGTTTGGAAGTTCCGATAAAACGTCTTTCTCCCCACTCCCGCCTCCTGGCAGAGCTCCGTGATCCTGATCTGGGAAAAAGGCTTGCGGTCCATCAGGCGGAACAGTCCTTCCGCAATCAGTTCCTGGCTTTGCCGCGCCGTTTTGTTTGCCTGCCGCAGATACATAAAAACCGCCTCACTTCTGTTTGGACTGTGTCAGTTGCCTCTGGTCTCTTGCAGGTGTTTTGCCTCTATGCTATGATAGCACACAAGCAAAAGCGACACAAGTGTATCGGAAACGAGAGGTGACTTATGGATCTGCAACAATTTTACAGCGGCGAGACCTTTGACGCTTACCAGTACTTTGGAGCCCACCTTACGGAAGAAGGGGCCGTTTTCCGCACCTATGCCCCCAACGCCCAAGGGGTGGCTGTGGAGGGGGAATTCACCGGCTGGCGGGAAGTGGCCCTGGCCCCCCTGTACCGGAGCGGGGTATGGGAGCTGACTCTCCCCGGCGCCCGGGAAGGCCAGATGTATAAGTACGTGGTGTACGGGCAGAATGGCCGCGCCGAGCACTGTGACCCCTACGGGTTCGGCATGGAGCTCCGCCCCGGCGCCTGCTCCATCCTGCGGGAGCTGTCCTCCTACACCTTTGGCGACCAGGCCTGGATGGAGTCGCGGTCCCGCTGCCTGGACAAGCCTTTGAACATTTACGAGCTCCACCTGGGCTCCTGGAAACGGCGCGCAGGGGGCGAATGGTACACCTACCGGGAAACCGCTGGGGAGCTGATCCCCTACCTGCTGGAAAACGGCTACAACTATGTGGAGTTCCTGCCCCTGTCGGAACATCCCTTTGACGGGAGCTGGGGCTACCAGAACACAGGCTTTTTCGCTCCCACCTCCCGGTACGGCACACCCCTTCAGCTGATGGAGCTGGTGGACCGGCTGCACCAGGCGGGAATTGGGGCGATTCTGGATTTTGTCCCGGTGCACTTCGCGGTGGACGGCTACGGTCTGGCCAAGTTTGACGGCACGCCCCTTTACGAATACCCCAGCAGGGATGTGGGGGAAAGCGAGTGGGGCAGCTATAACTTTATCCACTCCCGGCGGGAAGTGGCCTGTTTTCTCCAGTCCGCCGCCCACTTCTGGCTGGAAGAATACCACTTTGACGGGCTGAGGATGGACGCGGTCAGCCGGCTTCTGTACTGGCAGGGGGACGAACGCAGGGGAGTGAACGGTCCCGCGGTGGACTTTCTCAAAAGGATGAACCGGGGTCTCCACGCGCTGCACCCCACCGCCATGCTCATTGCCGAGGATTCCACCAACTACCCTAGGGTCACCCGGCCGGTGGAGGAGGGAGGTCTGGGCTTCGACTACAAGTGGGACCTGGGCTGGATGCACGACACCCTGGACCAGCTCCAGCGGCTCCCCGGCCAGCGGGCAGAACTCCGGCCCAAGTTTGCCTTTTCCATGGAATACTTCCCCAACGAGCGGTATCTTCTTCCCCTTTCCCACGACGAGGTGGTCCACGGAAAAAAGACCATCCTGGACAAAATGCCCGGAACCTACCGGGAAAAGTTTGACCAAACCAGAGCGCTGTTCCTGTACATGATGGCCCACCCCGGGAAAAAGCTGAGCTTTATGGGCAGCGAGCTGGCCATGTTCCGGGAGTGGGACGAACAGCGCCAAATAGACTGGGAGCTTTTGAAAATGCCCATGCATGACGCCTTCCGGCGCTTCATGGCAGCGCTGAACAAGCTGTACCTGGAGGAGCCTGCCCTGTGGGAGCTGGATTACCGCCGGGAAGGGTTTTCCTGGGCGGAAGGGGCCGGCCAAGACCCCCGGACGCTGGGCTTTTACCGTCAGGGAAGCTGCAGCCGCGTTCTGGCGCTGTTCAACTTTTCGGACCAGCGGAAGGAACTGGACCTTCCCGAGGCAAAAACGTGCCGCCTGCTTCTGGACACCGCTTGGGAGACCTACGGTGGGACGGAGCGGCAAGAGGAAACGTCCCTGCGTGGCAGCCTTCCCCCTTTCAGCGGCCGCCTGTACCGGTGCGGCGGCTGAGCGGCTCCGGACGGCTCCCCCAGCCCGGAGAGGCGTCCCCGGGAAGAGAAGTCCGCGCTGCCATTTTCTTTTGACAACCCGGACATACCATATATAATAGAGAAAGGGACGTTTGCAAGAAACGCCCCTGAAACTCCGGGTCAGTTCCGCAAACTTTGAGGCGGGGCCCGGGGGAGTCTATCATACTTTTGGGAGGAACGTTGTATGGCAAAATTCAGCGACATGGACCGTCTGCTGGAGGGGTTCGCCGGGAAGACTGTCCCGGGCTGCGCTTGTGTGGCGGCCCAGAACGGAAAGACCCTGTACGAGGGGTATTTCGGCATGGCGGACCTGGAAACAGGGCGGCCCATAACGGAGGACACGGTATTCCGCCTGTTCTCCATGACAAAAGTGATTGTGTGCACCGCGGCCATGATCCAGTTCGAGCGGGGGAAATTCCTGTTGAACGAGCCCTATTCCAACTATTTCCCCGAGTACAAGAACGTTCAGGTGGCTGAGGTCCGGCCCAATGGGGAGGTGGTCCTGCGGCCCGCCAAGAATCCCATGCTGGTGCGGGACGCCTTTATGATGGCCGTGGGCCTGCCCTACCCCAGCGGGGATTCCCTCACCGCCCAGAAAATGCGGGAAGTGCGGGCCTCCCTGGGGGCAAAGGGCCCTTACACCCTCCAGGACGACGTGAAGGCCATGGCCTCGGTGCCCATTCGCTACGACCCCGGCACCCACTGGTCCTACGGCTTCGGCCATGAGATGGTGGCAGCCCTGGTGGAGCAGACCTCCGGAATGACCATAGGGGAATTTCTGAAGAAAGAGATCTTCCAGCCCCTGGGCATGGAGAGCACCGGCTACCGGTACTTCGGGAACATCCGGGAGCGGATGGCCACCCTGTACCGTCCGGAAGAGGACGGCACCTTCACCCCCATTCCCGGCCCTGCGGATGCCAACCACGAACCGGACGCCCTGTACGAGGGGGGCGGCGCCGGGCTGTTCTCCACGGCCCGGGACTATTCCCGCTTCGCCCAGGCACTGGCCCAGGGAGGATTGGGGAACATCGGGCGGAAGACCATTGACCTGATGCGCCGCAACGCACTGAACCCCGCCCAGCAGCTGGACTTTGAAAACTCCTACAACGAGGGCTACGGCTACGGGCTGGGAGTGCGCACCATGGTCCGGCCGGAGGGAGTCACCAACATGTCCGTGGGGGAATTCGGCTGGACCGGCGTCTGCGGCACCTGGGTGTCCATTGACCCCTCCGAGGGCTTTTCCGTGGTGTACATGCACCAGACCCTTCCCAACAACGAGGAATACCACCATCACCGGGTGCGCTCCGTGGCCTACGGCTGCCTGGAGTGAGCCCCGCTAACCTACAGGGAGAGAAACCATGATGAAACCTAAAGCGAACCTTTCCGACTTTCAAGCGGGCGAGAAGATCTTCCGGGTCACGGACCGGGTGACGGTGGATCAGCCTGTCAGCGACATGCTTTGCAGCAATTTCATCGAGCTGGGCTTTGGCTTCCAGGTGGAGGGCATGTGGTCCGAGATGCTCTTCAACCGCAGCTTTGAAAAGATCCCCCAGCTCACCCCCGCCACCTACGACTGGTTCGGCGGGCTGCATCTTACCGGCCAGGACTGGCGGGGGGAGGAGTGGTACCACTCTGTCTACGAACACAACCGCTGGTACGCCTGCCCTGCCCAGGATGTGCCCCAGGCGCTGGCGCCGGACAGCACCTACCTGGTGGAGCACGCCCCCTTCTACGCCCTGACCCTGGAGCAGGAAAAGGGGGGCATCCACGGGGAACAGTGGGTGGTGGCCCACAACTACGAGGAAGAGCGCTGGTGCGGCATGGCCCAGAATGGAAAATACCTGCGCAAAGGCGCCTACCAGTTCCGGGGCTATTTTCAGCTGCTCTCCGAGCAGGGGGCCGCGGAGCTGCGGCTGTATCCCGGCCGGGATGAGATTGACTGGTCCCAGCCCCTGGTGACCGTGCCTCTGGAGGGGCTTTCCCGAGAGGGAGGCCTGGTGGAGGCCGCCTTCTCCTACGAGGGGGAAGAGCCTGTGTGGTGCAATTTCTGCGTCTTTCTGGCCCCCGGCACCAAGGTGGGCATGGACGCCTTCTCCTTAAAGCCCGCCGACACGGTCCACGGCTGGCGCAGGGACGTGGTGGAGGGACTGCAGCGGGTGAACCCCAAGCTGATCCGCTTCCCCGGCGGCTGCTTTGCCTCCTTCCATCTGTGGAAGGACGGCGTGGGCCCCATGGACCAGCGCAAACCGGAACCCTCCTACTTCTGGGGAGACCTGAACTACAACGACGTGGGCACCGACGAGTTTCTCCAGCTGTGCGAGGTGCTGGGCTCCCAGGCCATGCTGGTGGTGAACATGTTCCACCCGGACAAGCTCCTGTACGCCAACAACGGGGTCAACCAGTACGAAAACGGGAAAGAACCCCACGGCTTCCAGTTGGATCGGATCACCGACATTGAGGAGGGCATCCGCTGCGCAGCCCAGTGGGTGGAGTACTGCAATGGGCCGATCACCAGCGAATACGGCGCCCTCCGGGCCAAAAACGGCCATCCGGAACCTTACCACGCCCAGTATTGGGAGATGGACAACGAGACTTTCCGATGGTTCACCTGGGAGGACTACGCCAAAACCGTGTCCCGGTATTCCAAGGCCATGAAGGCGGTGGACCCCACCATCAAAATCGGCCTGTGCGCCTACCACTTCTTCCGGGACTACATCCCCCAGATGCTGGAGCTCTGCGGAGAGGACGTGGACTTCCTGGCGGACCGTGTCTGCGAGCCGGACAACCTGTCCCGGAAGGTGGAGATGGTGCGCCAGTACAACGCCACCCACGACCACAAGATCTTCTATGCCGACACGGAAGCCCTGCAGAATCGGGACCCCTCCCCTGCGCCCTTTGTGGAACGGTACTTCGCGGAACAGGGCATCACCTACCGCAGCACCCGGCGCACCTGGATCTACGCCCTGAACCTAGTGTCCAACCTGATGATGGACCATCGCTTCGGAGGGATCGTCCGGTTCATGTGCTTCAACAACCTGGCAAACACCTCCGGCCAGTCCTGCATTGAGACGCCCAAGGAAGGGGCCATGCTCCCCGCCTGCGGCCTGGTGTACCAGCGCATGTCCCGGACTCTCGCCAAGTGGCCGGTGGAGATTGAGGGCTACACCCCCTCCGCCCGGAACGACGTGCAGATCCAGGCAGCCTGGAACCAGGACAAGACCAAGCTGGTGGTCTACCTGCTCAACCGCACCGATGAGAACACCGCCGTCACCTTGGATCTCAGCGGACTGGACCTTCCCTGCGGGCAGGCCTCCCTCCACCTGATGACCGCCGCGGAGGGCACCACCCAGGAGACGGTGAAGAGCCAGGGGAACATTGTCCAGTCCCACCGCTACTGCGCTTTGGACACAGCCCTTCCCCAAACCTTCCCCATGCCCCGCTTCTCCTTCACGGAGATCGTCATCGGCTGACCTTTTGAAACAACCTTTCGCCCCTTCTCCCGGACTGATGAGTCAGCGCCCCGGGGAAGGGGCTTTTTTTGCCCCAAGCCTGCCCCTTCCGGGTCACGGTTCGGAACGGCGCCACTGGAAATGCCGGCGGTCGGCGGTGTATTCCCGGCCAAGGATCTCCGCCATCTCCCCGGGGGATTCCCGGCAGCCGGTCAGCAGCCACCGGCGCAGCATAGCCGTCAGGCCGCTGAGGAAAAACGCCTCGTGGTACTCCAGCTCCTCCTTGCTCACATAGCCGAACTGGGTGAAATGCACCGCCTGCCGCTGGGCCTGGTACAGCTCCCGGGCAATATTCAGCACAGGGTGGGCCGCCTCCGCCAGATAGATGGCATAGAACTCCCGATGCTCCCCCACAAACCGGAACAGTGCCTCGAAGCCCGCTCCCAGGTCTTGTTCTGCCTTCATCTCCCGCAGGAAGGTCTCCGTCATGGTCACTTCCATGGTCTTTTCCACCTTCTCCAGCAAGTCGAACACATCCTGAAAGTGAAGGTAAAAGGAGGTGCGGTTGATCTGCGCCAGCTGGCAGATCTCCCGAACCGTGACTTTTGAGACCTGGCCCTTTTCCCGGTAGACCTGATAAAACGCCTGGATGATCCTCCGGGTGGTCTGTTGGGCTTTCGCGTTTCCCTTGGTATTCATGGGCACCTCATTAACACAACATAAGTTGATTTATTGATGATTGAACTTCCCTTTGTCCCCTATTATACTGGAACTTGGAAAACATGACAAGTGTTGTGTTAATGTTCTGGTCAGTGGGAAGGAGATAGTGTCATGAACAACGAACAACTGATTCAAAACGGTTCCATTGGGAAACTGCTGGTGCGGCTCAGCATTCCCGCCGTGGTGATCACCATGATCACCGTTTTCTACAACTTTGTGGACATCTTTTTCATGGGGCAGACGGGAGAGACCCTCCAGGTTGCCGCCATCTCCCTGGTCAGCCCGGCGTTTTCCTGCATTTCTGCCCTTGGCACGCTGCTGGGCATGGGCGGCTGCACTGCCATAGCCATCGCCCTGGGCCAGGGCCACCGGGAAAAGGTAAAGCTCTACTCCTCCTTCTGCTTTTGGGCCGCCCTGGGGGTGGGGGTAGTACTGATGGGGGCAGGGAATCTGCTGATGGACCCCCTGGTCCGCCTGCTGGGCGCCGACCAGGAAACGGCGCCCTACGCCCAGGCATACTTGCGGATTCTCTCCCTGGGGGCACCTGTTCTCATGCTTTCCAATGTTCTGGCCAACATCCTCCGCGCAGACGGCTCTGTAAAGCCCTCCATGATCTCCAGCTTGCTGGGGACCGGCACCAACGTGCTCCTGGACCCGCTGCTGATCCTTTCCCTGAACGGAGGCATTCGGGGCGCCGCAGTTGCCACCCTTCTGGGGAATGTGGTCAGTGCCCTCTATCTCACCCTTGCTATGGGAAAGAAAAAGGGATTTTCCCGCAGCCTCCGGGTTTTTTCCGCAAAGCCCCAGGTCTCCTGGAAGGTGATCCGCCTGGGACTGCCCATGGCCGCAGGCACTCTGCTGATGAGTTTCTCCCACATGTTTGGAAATAACCTTCGCATGAGCTACGGCAGCCACGTGGCCGCCGCCAACGGGGTGGCCTCCATGGCAGGGACGGTGGTCACACTGGTGTCCATGGGGATGTGCATGGGCATCCAGCCGGCCCTGTCCTACGCGTTCGGGGCGGGAAACCACCGTCGCATGGACCGCATTGTCAGGGGGACGGGGCTTGCCACCGTTTTAACCGGCCTGGTGCTCTCTGCCCTGTTTCTCCTGTTCCGGGACAGCTGGCTCCCCGGATTCCTTGCCGACCCGCAGGTGGTAGCCATGGGAAAACGGATGCTTTGGGGCGTTCTGTGCGCGGCTCCCTTTTTCGGGCTGTACCAGATCAGCAGCTGCTACCTTCAAAGCACCGGAAACGTGGGCGCCGCCACCTTTGTCTCCCTGCTCCGGCAGGGGATTCTCTACATTCCGGCTCTCTACGGGATGAACCTTCTGGGAGGACTGACCGGGCTCATTTTCGCAGGGGCAGTCAGCGACCTGCTGTCTACCGGGCTGGCGGTCCTGCTGGGTTTGGCTCGGAGAAGAAAAATGGTCCGGGAGGAAGAGGCCGTTCCGCTTCTTCCGGGTTTGGAGAAACTGTGACAGAGCGGGAGTGCTGGGCTGAAAAAAGGCTTCCGCCGGAAAACACACCTGGCTGAAGCCTTTTTGCTGTAATGCTGTTTTACTTGTCAGTTTGATGCAACCCCAGGAAAACGCTGGGGTTTTCCTAAAGCTTTATGTAAAGTTGATCTGATTTGCACTTGCTATTCAGAGCCAACCTTCTTTGCTGCCACCAGGAATCTTCCATTTTCTGTATGGTAGCTGCAGGTAGAAAGCAAAACCACCTGCTCTCCGTATTCTGGCTTGATTCCCGTGTCGTACAAGGCGTTTTCTGTCAGCCAGGTAAGCAGCTCTTGAAAGGCGTTCTCCGATAAATCGCCGGACTGCTGATAATACCGGAATCCCGATTCCCGGGTATTGAGCACCCGGGTCTCCATAGCCAGGCTTGGTGGGGGCGTTTTCGCCGGTATACTTTTGGATGTGCGCCTCGAGGTCGCTGGTAATATCCGTGTCTTTCGCGGCGGTGAAGGGGTCCACCGCGCTGCCGCTGGTGCTGAACACGATGCAGGGGTTCAAGGCCTTGGTGTACCCGAATGCCTTTGGAGCAGATGGTTTCTATAAGCAGCGCAAGGCGGTCTCTGCCCAGATGATCTGCGCAGGTATGAAGCCGGTCGTATTCCTGACGTGTCAGTTCCCGGCTGGACTCCCGAAAAAGCTTCCGCTGAATTTTCAAAAACTTCACCCGGCAGTCTTCCCAGCCCAAAAACCGGAACAAACCATTCAGCGCTGCCAGCATGGAGTTGATGGTCACAGGGGCGTAACCCTGGGCCTGCAGATGGTTTTTCCACTCCGCGGCAGCCTCTTTTGTAACAGGTCTTCCTTTCAGCCAGCAGGCAAACGCCTTTGTGTCCTGCTGATACTTTTCAATGGTTCCGGGACTGCGCTCTTCTGCCAGCAGATATCCTCCATATAAAACGATCTGCTGCTGGGACAATCTATATTCCTTCAAAGTCAATGCCTCCTTTAAAATAGACTATTCACTATTGTGCCTGGCTGGACCCAGCCGTATCCAAGAAAGCAGCGCCAGCTGTTTCTTATCCAGGCGAAAACCATTTGGCTGCCCATTTTCCCCTGCAGCCTGGATCCAACGCGCCTCATACGGTCCTTGTGGCAGCAACATGTTCCAGCCAGGCAGGAATATCTGGCTGGCGCCGAGAGCCCCTTTTGTGACTATTCTCGGAAATTGTTGACAATTCCGGCGAAAATTCAGTATACTTAGTCTATATACAGCTGCCGCACAGGGCCGAAAAGGGGAGAAGAAACAAGATGGCTAGGGAAAACAGCCAGGAATACCGCAAGACAAAAATGCTCACCGAGCCCATTCCCAAGATCATCACCAGCATGGCGGTGCCCTCTATCATCGCCTTTCTCATCAATTCCATTTACAGCATGGCGGACACCTATTTCGTCAGCGGACTGGGAATCAACGCCACGGCGGCAGTGAGTGTAAACACCTCTCTGGACCAGATCATCATGATGGCCGGCTCCCTGCTGGCAGTGGGCGCCAACAGCTACATCGCCCGGCTTCTGGGAGCCAAGGACGAGAAAAAGGCCAGCCAGGTGCTTTCCACCGCCTTCCTGCTGGCAGTGGTGTTCGGTGTGGCGGTGATGGTCCTGGGGACGGTTTTCATGCGGCCCATGGTGCGGCTGCTGGGCGCTACCCCCACCTGCGAGCAGTACTCCATCGACTATGCCACCTACATTCTGCTTGCCGCCCCTTTTATGGCTGCCAGTTTCGTGATGAACCAATGCCTCCGGGCGGAGGGCAGCGCCATGCTCTCCATGATCGGCATGGGCTTCGGTGGCATTCTGAACTGCGTGCTGGACCCCATCTTCATCATGGGGCTGAACCTTGGGGTGGCAGGCGCCTCCATGGCCACCGCCATCTCCAAGCTGGTGAGCTTCTCCATCCTTATTTTCCCCTACCTTACCCATCGGAGCATCCTGCGGATTTCCTGGAAATGCTTTCATCCCACCCGGGACATTCTCTCCCAGATCATCAAGGTGGGGTCTTCCTCCATGTTCCGTTCAGGGTTGTCCGTGGTGGCAGCCATCATGCTCAACAACATTGCAGGGCAGATCTCCGACGCGGTGCTGGCCGGCATTGGGGTCTCCACCAAGGTGATGATGTTCCCCTTCGGCATCATTCTGGGCTTCGGCACAGGGTTTCAGCCGGTGGTGGGCTTTTGCTGGGGCGCCAAGCGCTATGATCGGGTGCGGGCCGCTTTCCGGTTCTCCGCCTGGACCGCCGCCATCGGTGGGGCTGTCATGGGGGTGACCGCAGCCATTTTCGCCGGGCCCATCATCGGGCTGTTCGGGAAAAGCTCCCAGGAGATGCTGGAGATCGGCGAGCTGTGCATTCGGCTGCAATGCCTGGTGCTGCCGGTCCACGGCTGGGTGGCCGTGGTGAACATGATGTGCGCCGGCCTGGGGGATGCCAAGGGGGCGCTGCTGCTTTCCACCGCCCGGCAAGGCACCTGCTTCATCCCCTTTGTCCACCTGGTCTGCTACCTGTTCAAGGCGGTGGGCGCGGCTTCCATCCAGGCCCTGGCAGACGTGCTCAGCCTGGCGCTGGCCATCCCCGTTCTGCGCCGCACCATGAATACCGTAAAAGCCGCGGAACAGCAGGCGGAGGCGGAGAACCCGAAAGCTTGTGCGCCGGTTCCGGCCATGGAAGGATAAAAACCACAGAATACAAAAAGGACCCCGCCGCAGCGAGGTCCTTTTTAACGTGTACAGCAGCCGCTCAAATGGCGAAATCCCCGTCCCGGAAGATTTCCACCTCTTCCCCGGACTGAGTGGTGCCCACGATCTTCATGTCGGGCGTGCCGATCATGAAGTCGATGTGGATGGTGGAGTCGTTGAACAGACCCTCCTGGCCGGCAGGGGCTGCGCCCAGGCCGCGGCCCAGGGCCAGATGGCAGCTGGCGTTCTCGTCGATCAGGGTGGTGTAGTAAACCAGGCCGCTCATGCTGATGGGCGAATGGTACTCCACCAGGGCAGCCTCTCCCAGGTACCCGGCGTTCTCGTCGGTGCTGACCAGGGCTTCCAGCATCTCCCTGCCCTCGTCGGCCAGCACTTCCACCACCTTGCCGTTTTCAAACCGGAAGCCGAAGTTCTCGATCTTCTTGCCGCCCAGCACCAGGGGACGGGAAGCGTAAACCACGCCGTTGGTCTCGAACTTGCTGGGGGTGGTGCAGATCTCCTCGGTGGGGATGTTGGGGCAGAAGGGGATGCCCTCTCTGCCCTCGTAACCAAACTTGGACCAGGGGGTCAGGCCCACGGTCAGGTCCGTGCCGTTGGAGGCGGTGTAGTGAAGCTTGGTCAGGTGCAGGTCGTCCACAGCCTTGCCCCGGGCGGCCTTCTGGGCTTTCAGGTCCTCCCAGGTTTTCACCACGTCGTTGGTCTCGTCAATGTAGCACAGCTTCAGCAGAATCTCCCACAGTTCCTCCAAAGCTTCCTCTCCCTGTTTGTCCAGGATGTACTCCGCCCACTCCACCGTGGGCACCATGGCGATGAGCCACTGGCAGTGCTTCTCCCGGCTGGCCTTGCGCATCACGTTGCGAACCGTGTCCACATGGGCGAAAATGGCGTTGGAGTTCTTCTCGCTGACGCCCTCCATCAGCTGGGGGTTCACGCCCTCCAGCCGGACGTAGCAGGCGCCCTCGTCCAGGTAGCCCTGGTGCATGGCGTATTCCCAATCCTCCACATGGCGCATGTCCTCATCGGAACGGTACTGGGCGGCCACCTTCATGTTGGGCAGGTCCAGGTAGTGGACCACCACGTTGCCGGCGCCCAGCTTGTAGCACTCCTCCGCGAAGATGCTGGTGAACTCCCACCCCTCGATGGCGGCCTCCACCAGAACGGTCTGGCCCTTCTGGACGTTCAGGCCCACTCTTGCCAGGGTGTAGGCATACTTTCGTTTCATGTTTTCCAAATTCATGGATGACTCCTCCTTGTTGATTCGACTCTTTTGCTATTATATCGCGGGAAACGGATGTTGTAAATACGCTTTACAGTTTTACATTGACAAAGCATCGGGCTATCTTTTATAATGAAAAAAACAGAGATTTCTGTCTTTTGTCAATAAGAATTATAATTGTTTCTTGAAAATTATCGTCACTTGCGTGAGGAATTTCCCTTGCCGCAGGGACGCATATAAAGGAGGAACCACCTATGAAAAAGTTTGTCGCTTTGCTGCTTTCACTGGCGCTTGTTTTCACAGCGGGAGGCTGTCAAAACGAGAACACCCCCTCCAGCGGGACGGAAAGCCTTGTGTCCCAAACGGAGGAATCCCCAGAGGACACAGTGGTGCTCTGCATTGAGGACAGTTTCCGCACGGATGCCAACGAGCTGCTCGGGTACCTGTCTGCCATAGGGGTGGAAACGAAATACGAGCTGCTGGTGCTGCCCTCCAACCCGGAAGAGCGGGAACCGGAGTTGACCCGCCTGCGCACGGAGATTATGGCGGGAGAGGGACCGGACGCGTTTCTTCTGGACCTTGTCCCCACCGCCTATGTGGACGTGCCGGAAAGCCTGTTCCCCAACGTGGAGAAAAGCATGTACTCCCACTTGTTCCTGGACCTGGAGGACATGGTCCAGGAAAGTGACATGGTGGACCTGGAATCCTGCAATCAGATGGTGATGGACGCGGGTAAAACAGAGGAGGGCCGGTTCCTGCTGCCCATTCAGTACACCTATCCTGCCTTGGCCATTGAGAAGTCTGCCCTCAGCGACCCGGATTTCACCTTCTCCTCTCTGGAAGAGCTGCTCCAAAGCGGCGAGGAAACGCTGAAAGGGCAGGCCTTTTACCTGACGTTTTTGAATCCCAGCAGCTATTTCGGCAGGCCCGCCGATTACGCCGGGCAGAACCTGCTGTTCACCCAGGAGGAGTTTCAAAGCTATCTGGAGGACTATCTCACCCTGATGGAGCTCTCCCAGAGCATTCTGGAGGAGGGTTCTCCCGTGGTGGCTAGAGGGTGGATCGGCAGGCCCTTTTCCGCAGTCTCCGGCAGTGACTGCGCCTTTTTCCCCATGATTAACCGGACGGGCGGAGTCACCGCGTCGGTGAGCCTCTGCGCCGCCATCAACCGGAACACCAACCACCCGGAGGAGGCCTTCGACTTCATCGAGCTGCTCCTGAGCCAGGAACTCCAAAGCAGCAGTGGATTTCAGGTGAATGATCGTTATTACGGCTCGGGCTTCAGCTTTGGAAGCATCGGCCACGGTATCCCGGTAAAGGACAGCGCCCTCCAGGAGTTTCTGTTTCTGTCCGACGAAGCCGCCGATCTGGTCCGCCAGGGGAACCAGCGGATCGACCAGGTGAAGTTCTTCTCCGACCTGGACTGGGAGCTGTACAATTTCTGCGACAGCTATCCCCGGAACGCCCCTGCCGAAATGGTGGAAGAGTGGAAGAGCCAGATTCCCCAAGTGTTCTCCACCCTGGAAATGATTCTGGCGGAGTGAGCCTATGAAACGGACATGGAAAGGCTACCTGTTTGTAGGGCCGCTGCTGGCAGGGTTCCTGCTGTTCTATGTGGCGCCCTTCGGTCAGGTGGTATGGGACTCCTTTTCCCAGGGCACAGGAAAAAGCCAGCTGTTTGTGGGGCTGGAAAATTACAGCCGCATGTTTCAAAACAACATGTTCCTCCTGGCCTTTGGAAACTCCCTGAAATTTTTGGGGGTGGGCCTGCCGGTGATTCTGGTTCTGTCCTACGGGCTGGGGATGTTCTTAAAGGGCCAGGCAAGCCGGTTTGCCCTGCTGCGCACCCTGTTTTTGCTGCCCTATGTGATGCCCGTGGCGGGGACGGTGCTGCTGGTGGACCTGCTCTTTTCCCAGACGGGCATAACCAACCGGCTTCTGGAAGCCCTGGGCCTGCCTGTGACGGACTGGCTCCAGTCCCCGGCGGCATTCTGGGTGATGCTCCTGCTGTACCTGTGGAAAAGCACCGGGTACAGTGTGGTGCTGGTGCTGGCGGGGCTGATGTCCATCCCCGGGGAGCACTACGACGTGGCCCAGGTGGAAGGCGCTGCGCCGTGGCAGTCTTTCCGGTACGTCACCATGCCCCAGATGTGGTACGCCCTGTTCATCGCCTTTGTGTTCTCCCTGATCAACGCCTTCAAGTGCTTCCGGGAGATCTTTCTGGTGGGGGGCGAGCATCCCCATGAGTCGGTGTACATGCTCCAGCACTTCATCAACAACTCCTTTGAGAACCTGAACTACCAGCGGCTCTCCGTGGCAAGCGTGCTGCTGTTCCTGGTGATCACCCTGGTGCTGGGGCTCTGCTGGCTGTGGGTGACCAGAAAGGAGGGGGCTCTGCGATGAAACGGCGCGCCTCTTTTCCCGTGTACGGAGTGACGGCCCTTCTGGTGGTGGTCATCGGGGCGCCCTTCGTCCAGGTGCTGGCCCTGAGCCTGACGGACCGGGGAGCCTTTTCCCTCCTGTCCTATTACCGGGTGTTTCTGGGGTCCCAGTCCTATCTGTTCAACTTCTGGCGGACCCTGGGGCTGTGCATGGCTGCAGTAGCGGGCCAAGTGGTTCTTTCCGTTTTTGCGGGGCTGGGGTTTGCCAAGTATCGGTTCCCCGGACGCAGCCTGTGGTTTTTCCTGCTGCTCATCGTCATGGTGCTGCCCTTGCAGGTGACGCTGGTGCCCAATTTCCGCATTTTGGGCCAGCTGGGCCTGCTGAACACCCAGGGGGCTTTGGTGCTGCCTGCGGTGTTCGCCCCTTTGGGCACCTTCCTTATGACCCAGAGCTTCCGGGCTATCCCCGATGAGATTCTGGAGGCCGCTCAGCTGGACGGAGCCAATGCGGTCCAGGCCCTGGGGAAGGTCCTCACCCCCATGAGCAAAAACGGGGTGGCAAGTGTGGTGCTGCTGTCCTTTCTGGATGCCTGGAACATGGTGGAGCAGCCCATGGCCTATTTGAAAGAGCCGGAGCAATACCCTCTGTCCGTGGCGGTGGCCTCTTTGGAAACGGGAGACCAGGGGGTCCAGCTGGTCTGCTGCGTGCTGGCCCTGATTCCTCCCCTGCTGCTGTTTTTAGGGTTCCACCGGGAAATGGTCCAGGGGATCACCCTGGCGGAAGTGAAAGGGTGAGGTGAACATGAACAAGCTGTTTTGCCGAACGCTGACTGCGGCGGCCGCGGTGCTGCTTAACTGCACCA
The DNA here is from genome assembly GCA_944376265.1 of uncultured Clostridia bacterium. Classification (GTDB taxonomy): domain Bacteria; phylum Bacillota; class Clostridia; order Oscillospirales; family Acutalibacteraceae; genus Acutalibacter. The sequence goes on from CALWCD010000023.1 coordinate 27,042, forward strand.
TCCTTTCCGGGTTTTTTCAGGCACAGATGACCGTGGAGGTGTCCACCATCTCCCTGAAATACGACCACGCCGCAGGAGGAAGCTGGATTCCTGCCGACGCTGTCCGCTGGGAGGAAGGGCTCCCCTTTCTGTACACGGTGGAAGAGGGCTTCGGCCTGACCGCCGGACTGTGGGCCGGGAAAACCTCCACCGCCGTTATGGCCCAGGAGGAGGACCGGCTTCTGGTTCCCTCTTTGGACGACAAGAAATGTATCCTGTACGCCTCCCGGCCCTTTGTCCAGGGGGAACGGGTAAAGGAGAGCAGCTCTCTGGAAACGGCTGCCGACCAGCTTTTGCTGTGGCTCCCTCCGGAGGCTGAGGTGTCCCTGGAAGGGGAAACGGCCTCCGGGGCCGGCGGGACCTACTGGCTGTTGGAGGAAAGCCAGGTTTCCCAGCCCTTTTTCCAGCAGCGGGAACTGGCCAAACGGGTGCCGGAGGAAGTCCGCTCCCAGGGAAAACTGGTCAGCCTGAAGGAGCTGCGGGCTTTTCTGGATGCTTTGCCCTGGCTTGCGCTGGGGGCGGTGCTGGCTGCCGGCTCTCTGGTGATGGCCCTGCTGCTGGCTCTGTGCCTGGGCACGGCAAAGCGGCGGAAAACAGTCCTTTTTCTGGGCGCCGGATGGGTGGTGTTTCTGGCCGCGCTCCTCTGGCTGGTAAGCTGGGTGGACCTTCCCTCCTCCCTGCTGCCGGTGGAAAACCTGCTGGACCTTGGCCACTACCGGGACCTGCTTTCCTGGGCCAAAGAGGGGCTGCAGGCTTTTTCCGGCAGCGCCTCCTGCGGAAGCCTGCTGGGCTATATGGAAAGGCAGCAGCTGCTGGGAGGATGCCTGCTGGGCGCGGGAGTCCTCCTGGCAGTGGGATCGTCTGTTTTTGCGGTGAGAGCCCGGAAGGGCCTCCCGGGGCGGGGAGAAATAGCCTCTTGACAACGGAACAGGGATCTAGTAGTATAGGAAGCGCAGAATTTGAATATGTGGGTGGACGGTGGACTTGAAACCGCGGCAGGTTTTTGCCGCGGTCCTCAAGTCTTTTTTTGCGAAAAATGAGGAGGAATGAAACGCCATGAAAGAAAACGCCAACCTTTTGGAGGGCAGCATCCTGGGGAAAATGGCCAAGCTGGCTCTCCCCATCATGCTCACATCCTTTATCCAAATGGCCTACAACCTGGTGGACATGATCTGGATCGGCAAGCTGGGCAGCGCGGCAGTGGCTTCCGTTGGAGCCGCGGGCATTTTCCTGTGGATTGCCGACAGCTGCTACTCCGTGGCCAAAATGGGCGGTCAGATCAAGGTGGCCCACGCCATTGGGGAAGGGGACACGGAAAAGGCCCGATGCTTCGCCGCTTCCGCTTTCCGGCTGGGGGCGGTTATCGGGGGAGCCTTCGTGCTGCTGGTGCTTCTGGGCCACCAGCTGATGGTGGGGCTGTTCCAGCTCACCGACCCCAAGACCCACAGCGACGCCGTGGCCTACCTGCTGATCACCGGCACCGCCGGAGTGCTGTTCTCCATGGTCAACCAGATCTTCACCGGCATTTACACCGGCATTGGGGATTCCAAAAGCCCCTTCTGGGTCACCGGCGCCGGCCTGGTGCTGAACCTGGTGCTGGACCCGCTGCTGATTTTCGGCCTGGGGCCCATCCCCTCCATGGGAGTGGCAGGGGCGGCCCTTGCCACGGCAGGCTCCCAGGGCATTGTGACCCTGCTGTTTTTGCTGATGATCCGCCGGCAAAAGGGCTTCTTTAAAGGACTGCCCCTGTTTCAGAAGCTGGGAGGCGGCTACCTGAAACAGACCTGGGAAATGGGCCTGCCCATCGGCATCCAGAACGTGTTCATGTCCGGCCTGTCTCTGATTATCGCCAGCATTGTGGCACGGTGGGGCGCCGACGCCATTGCCGTCCAGAAGGTGGGCGGACAGGTGGAAAGCCTTTCCTGGATGATCTCCGGCGGCTTCTCCATGGCGGTGAATGCCTTTATCGGCCAGAACTACGGCGCCAAGAAGCTGAACCGCGTTAAAGGTGCCTACCAGACCGCCACCGTCCTGATGCTTGTCTGGGGCATGCTGTGCACCCTGGCCCTCGCCCTGCTGTCCGCTCCCCTCTTCCAGATCTTCATCCGGGAAGAGGAAGTGCTGCCCATGGGTGTGTCCTATTTGCAGATCCTGGGCATCTCCCAGCTGTTCATGTGCATTGAGGCATCTTCCACCGGCGCGTTCAACGGTCTGGGCCAGACGAAGCTTCCCTCGGTGGTGAGCATCACTTTCAACCTGGCCCGCATTCCCCTGGCGCTGCTGCTTTCCAGCACCAGCCTGGGTCTGGACGGCATTTGGTGGGCTATCTCCATTTCCTCCATCTGCAAGGGTGTCATTCTGACCACGGCGTATTTCATCTACATTCGCAAGCAGCACCTTTTTGCAGCGGCAGCGGATTGATTGGGAGCAAGAAGCCAACAAAAAAGACTTCCCCGTGCGGAAGTCTTTTTTTGCGGCCAGAACAACTGAACACCCAGCAGGGAAGCTTCCAGCGGGTCTTGCCCCGTCTTCGCCTGAGCAAACCTGCGTCAGTGAGGAAAAGAAAAAACGAGCCTGGAACGCCCCACGCGTCCAGGCCCGTCTTGAAAGGCGCCGAAAAGCCAGATGCCCGCTCTCAACACCGGCAAAACAAAAAACTGAGTCCAGAACGCGAACCGCATCCAGACTCAGCCAGGTGGTCGAGGTGACAGGATTTGAAACAGCGTATCCATCTTTTCCACGCCTCTGCCGCTTCCAAAATTTCCAGGTTTCATGCGGGATTCAGCGTTTCGGTATGCGCTGCCGTCTCCTGATCTGTAAAGACCAAACGTAAAAACAAAGACCAAATAAAGACCAGAAAGCGGCCTCAATACCGCTTGTACACGTCCCCACGGTTGCCAGCGTCTACCACGCACACGACCAGTTTCCCGTTATCCACGGTGTAGAGGACACGGAAAGCCCCCACACGCAGGCGGAAAAACCCCGGGTGGCCCTGCATGGCTTTGCGGTCGCCCTCATCCGGCAGCTTGGCAATGGCCCGCAAGACCCGCTCTTTCTCTGGCCTGGGCAGTTTGGTGATGAACTTTTCAGCGGGGCGCTCGATCAGGATGGTGTACTTCACAGCTCCACGTCCTCCCGCTTGCAAAGCTCCTCCAGGGAGATCGTCTGGTGCTTGTCGGGGTCGGGGTCGTTCAAATAGTCCTGGTACAGCTGTTCGCAATAGGCGTTGTCGGCTTCTTCATCGGCGGTCAGCCCTTGCAGGTAAGCCAGCACATAGCCCATTTTGTACTCGGGTACGCTGTCCAGCAGGGCGTTGATCATTTCGCGGGTGCTCATGGTGTCAGCTCCTTTCGGTGGTTGGGTCGATACACAACAAAACAAAGTCTTTCAGCATGGTGTTTGCTGTCTTCCCGTGGGCCTTGGCGTATTCCTTGAAAGCGGCGGCCTGCTCCTTTTTGACGCGGCAGCCCAGGGTGGCCATGTTTTCCTTGTCCCAGCGGGCGTTACTTATCTTTTTCTTCTCTGATATTGCCATACTATACCACCTCGCCTTTAGTATACCAGAAAAGCGGTACTGTTTACAGTGTCATTCTGCACAAGATTGCACTGTTAACATTGTAAGAGATACCAATGGACAAACACTATTAACAGTGCTATAATAAAGACAGTCAAGAGGGAAAGCCAAGGTCGAAAGAAAACGCGGCAAGGCAAGACCGGAAACGGAGTTGCGGAGGAAGCCAGAGGGCGAGAATCCAGCACAGAGCCACCCGGCGCTTTCCATTCCAGGCTACCCAAACCAAAACAGGAGGCACACACATGAGCACCCAAGAGCTGGAACAAAAAGTGAGAGAGCTGCGAGAGATGCAGGCCATTGTGGAGGAGGCCCAAGCCGAGGTAGAGGCCCTAAAGGACGCCATCAAGGCGGCAATGGGCCAGCGGGAAGAGCTGCGGGCCGGGGAGTACAAAATCACCTGGAAAGCGGTTACCACCTCCCGCCTGGACGCCGCCGCACTCCGCAAGGCCATGCCGGACGTGGCGGCAGCTTTCACCACCCAGAGCACCACCCGCCGCTTCATCGTGGCATGAAAAAAGCCCTTGCGCCAGCCAGCAAGCAAGACACAAGGGCAACCCTCACCGGGTCGTGGACATTGTACCACGGCCCTTTTTCTTTGTCAATTCGCGCCGCAGGGTGGGGGAAAATTGCGGTAGGTTCTTCCAGCGGAAAAGCCCCGAGTGGTTGCTGCGACCCGCGGAAAGCCGGAGAGTTTGGGGCGGAAAATAACCGGGTTCGGCATCGGTTTGCAGGCGTGCGCCACGGGCTGGCAGAGGCCGGGGAAGCCGCTTTTCCTCCTTGGGCCAGGATGGAACACCACCACAGGGGAAAGGCCCCTTCCACGCCCACGCAACCCCGCAAAACCCCGCACGAAAAAAAGAGATTCGCAGAGAAACGCAGACCATAAAAAGGCTTTGCCCCCCGGTCAGAAAAAAGCCGGCTTTTCCCGCTGGGCTTTACTCGTGGCGTTCCTGGACATTGTGGGGGAAGTCTTTCGTATACGCGCGCAAACTGCCGCAAAAGTCCGCATAGAAAAAAGAGTTTTCGGAGGCCATAAAAAGGCGCGCAAGCATCGCCGGTGGACACCCGGCGGGGCATTTCGTTACCATTGTACGCGGGGAAAGTGTGCGAAACTGGACACATAAAACTTCATGCCGCATCAGATGCTCGCACCACGATGAATGAAAACCAGGTGCAGCGGGTAAGGCGGCATGGT
>CALWCD010000024.1 GCA_944376265.1 uncultured Clostridia bacterium
CGGGGCGTGCAGGAAAACGTCACCGAGCTGGTGCTGCTCACCGCCTCCAAGCTGTCTCAGAAGGAGCTGGATGAGGAGTCCGACCGGAAACTGGTGGACGCCTTCCTTTCGGAGACGGAAGGGAGCAGCGTATGAGGCCCCTGGAAACCCGGTACGCCCTGGCCTTGCTGGAGCTTTCCCGGAACGAGCAGGCCCTGACAAAAGGCGCCGCTCTCCTCCAGGAAGCCCCGGACCTGTGGCGGGCGCTGAACAGCCCCTGTGTTTCCCGGGAGGAAAAGGACCGGGTGCTCTGCCGCCTGTTTGAGGGAACGGCGGAGGGGGAAATGCTTCCCTTCTTCCGGCTGCTGAGCGGTCGGGAGCGGATGGAGCTGCTGCCTGCCATTGTAAAGGAGTACCACCGGCTGAAGCTGGAGGAGGAGGGGGGCGCCCAGGGGGTGTTCCGCTGCGCCCGCCGGCCCCTGCCGGAGGACCTTGCCCGGCTGGAAGAAGGACTGAAACGCCGCCGGGGGCTTTCCCGGGTGGAGCTTCAGGTGGAGCTGGACCCGGAACTGCTGGGTGGCTTTGTGCTTCAGCTCCAGGGTGTTACCTATGACAAGAGCGTGCGGGGCATGCTGCAGGCCCTGCGCCGCAGGCTGAAAGAGAGGGATTGAGCGTTGAACGGCAAACCGGAAGAGATCGTATCCATTTTGCGGGAGGAAATCTCCCACTACGAAGAGAAGACACAAGTCAGCGAGACCGGCTCCGTCGTTCAGATCGGAGACGGCATCGCCACCGTGTACGGCCTGGAAAACGTCATGTACGGTGAGCTTTTGGAGTTTGAGAACGGCACCAAGGCCCTGGCCATGAACCTGGAGACGGGCAGCGTGGGCTGTGCCCTGCTGGGCCCTGAGGAGGGCATTGAGGAGGGGGACCTGGTGCGCCGCACCGGCAGCCGGGCTTCCGTCCCCGCCGGGGAAGAGATGCTGGGCCGGGTGATCGACGCACTGGGCGCGCCTGTGGACGGCAAAGGGCCCATCCACACCACCGAGACCCGCCCCATCGAGCGGGAGGCCTCCGGCGTGGTGACCCGGGAACCTGTCACCGTTCCCCTGCAGACCGGCATTCTGGCGGTGGACGCCATGGTGCCCATCGGCCGGGGCCAGCGGGAGCTGATTATCGGCGACCGGCAGACCGGCAAGACCTCCATCGCTGTGGACGCCATCCTGAACCAGAAGGGCCAGAACGTGATCTGCATCTACGTGGCCATCGGCCAGAAGAACTCCACGGTGGCCAAGATCTACCACACCCTGGAGAAAAACGGCGCCATGGAGTACAGCATCATCCTGAACGCCTCTGCCAGCGCCCCCGCTCCGGTGCAGTATATCGCCCCCTATTCCGGGGTGGCCATTGCCGAGTACTTTATGAGCCAGGGCAGGGACGTGCTCATTGTCTACGACGACCTGTCCAAGCACGCTGTGGCCTACCGGACTTTGTCCCTGCTGCTCAAGCGTTCCCCCGGCCGGGAAGCCTATCCCGGCGACGTGTTCTACCTTCACTCCCGGCTGCTGGAGCGGGCCTGCCGCCTGGCGCCGGAGTACGGCGGCGGTTCCATCACCGCCCTGCCCATCATCGAGACCCAGGCGGGAGATGTTTCTGCCTACATCCCCACCAACGTGATCTCCATCACCGACGGTCAGCTGTATCTGGAGTCCAACCTGTTCCACTCCGGCGTGCGTCCCGCTGTGAACGTGGGCCTGTCCGTGTCCCGTGTGGGCGGCGCCGCCCAGACCAAGGCCGTGAAGAAGATTGCCGGTTCTCTGCGAATCGACCTGGCCCAGTTCCGGGAGCTGGAAGTGTTCACTCAGTTCAGCTCCGACCTGGACTCTGCCACCAAGGAGGCCCTGGACCACGGCAACCGGCTGGTGGAAATTTTGAAGCAGCCCTTGTACCATCCCATGGCCGTGTCCCGGCAGGTGGTCATCCTGTACGCTGCCACCCAGAAGCTGCTGGCGGATGTGCCGGTGGAGAAGGCAAGGGAAGTGGCCTGGGGCCTGGCGGACGAAATGTGCCGGCTTCACCCCCAGGTGATGGAGTCCATCGACCACACCGGGGAGCTGAGCCAGGAGAACGAGCAGGCTATCCGGGAATGCTGGGAGACCTATAAAAAGCAGGTGAGCGCCACATGGCAAGCATAACCGAGATTCGCAACCGGATGAAAAGCGTGGAGCAGACGCTGAAGATCACCAACGCCATGTACCTGATCTCCTCCGCCAAGGTGAAGAAGGCCAGGAAACAGCTTTCCGAGGTGGAGCCCTATTTTGACCGGCTGGCCAAAACCGTGCTGGACATTTTCCGCCATTCCCCGGACCTGAAGCACCGGTACATCCACGGGCACAACAAGCCGGAGGCGGAGCGGAAAACAGGATTTGTGGTGATCACCGGCGACAAGGGTCTGGCGGGCGCCTACAATCACAATGTGTTGCGGCTGGCGGAGAGCTACCTGGGCCGGAAAAAAGAGCCCACCCTGTTCCTCATCGGCCAAATGGGCCGGCACTACTTTGAGAAGAAAAACATTCCCATCGACGGGGAGTTTATGTACACCGCCCAGGATCCCACCATGGAGCGGGCCCGGGAGATCACCTCCACCCTCATCGACCTGTACGAGCGGGAGGCTCTGGACGAGATCTACCTGGTGTTTACCCACTCCTATTCCGCGGTGCGCATGGAGCCGGAGATCATCAAGCTGCTGCCCCTGGACAGGGCCATGCTCAGCGCCCGGCGGGGAATGACCCAGGCGGACCAGTACCGGGACGTGGTGCGTTACGAGCCCTCCAAGGAGGCGGTGCTCAACGTGCTGGTGCCCGGAGTCATTAAGGGGTATCTGTTCAGCGCGTTGGTGGAGTCCTTCTGCAGCGAGCAGAACTCCCGCATGACCGCCATGGATTCCGCCTCCGACAGCGCCCGGGAGATGCTGAAGACCCTGTCCCTGGAATTCAACCGGGCCAGACAGGGAGCCATCACCCAGGAGATCACCGAGATCGCCGGGGGCGCCGCGGGCCTGACTCAGCTGTGAGCGGGCCGGCAACCGAGAAAGCAACCGGGGAGCGTTTCCCCGAGACCAGATAGAAAGGGGTCCCTTTCATGGAAGAAAAGCAAGGGAAGGTGCTGCAGGTTTTGGGACCTGTGGTGGACGTACAGTTCCAAAGCGGCAAACTGCCCAAGATCTACGAGGCCCTAACCGTGGAAAACGGCGGGGAGACCCAGGTGCTGGAGGTGCTGAAACATTTGGGGGACGGCGCCGTGCGGTGCATCACCCTGGCCACCAGCGAGGGTCTGACCCGGGGCATGACCGTCACCGCCACCGGCGCTCCCATTTCCGTTCCGGTGGGGGAGGGCACCCTGGGCCGGATGTTCAACGTGCTGGGCAGCCCCATTGACGACAAGGGTCCGGCGGCCTGTGAGGAGCGCTGGCCCATCCACCGGGATGCGCCCGACTTTGTGGAGCAGAGCTCCCAGGTGGAGATCCTGGAGACAGGCATCAAGGTCATTGATCTGCTGGCTCCCTACGCCAAGGGCGGCAAGATCGGCCTGTTCGGCGGCGCTGGCGTGGGCAAGACCGTGCTGATCCAGGAGCTGATCCGCAACATTGCCACGGAGCACGGCGGCTACTCCATTTTCACCGGCGTGGGGGAGCGCACTCGGGAAGGCAACGACCTGTGGCGGGAAATGACCCAGTCCGGCGTTATTGAGAAAACGGCCTTGGTATTCGGCCAGATGAACGAGCCCCCCGGGGCCCGTATGCGGGTGGCCCTCACCGGGCTGACCATGGCGGAGTACTTCCGGGATCACGAGCACCAGAACGTGCTGCTGTTTATCGACAACATCTTCCGGTACGTCCAGGCAGGCTCCGAGGTCTCCGCCCTGATGGGCCGGCTGCCCTCCGCCGTGGGCTACCAGCCCACCCTGGCCAACGAGATGGGCGCTCTCCAGGAGCGGATCACCTCCACCAAGAACGGGTCCATCACCTCGGTGCAGGCGGTGTACGTCCCCGCCGACGACTTGACCGACCCGGCCCCCGCCACCACCTTCGCCCACCTGGACGCCACCACGGTGCTGTCCCGGAAGATCGTGGAGCAGGGCATCTATCCCGCCGTGGACCCCTTGGAGTCCACCTCTCGGGTGCTGGAGCCGGATGTGGTGGGCCAGCGCCATTACAACGTGGCCCGGGCCACCCAGGAAGTGCTCCAGCGGTATCGGGAGCTCCAGGACATTATCGCCATTCTGGGCATGGAGGAGCTCTCCAGCGAGGATAAGCTCACTGTCAGCCGGGCCCGGAAGATTCAGCGGTTCTTCTCCCAGCCCTTCTTTGTGGCCCAGACCTTTACCGGCAAAGAGGGCCGCTACGTTGCCGTGGAGGACACGGTGAAGGGCTTCGAGGCCATTCTGGGCGGCGAGCTGGACAAGGTGCCGGAGGTGGATTTCACCAACATGGGCACCATCGACGAGGTCTGGCAGAAGAGCAAGGAACCGTAAGGGGGGCAGCGCATGGCTTCCACATTTTACTTGGAGATGGTTTCTCCCCAGAACATTTTCTTTTCCGGCAACGCCCGGCAGATCATCCTGCCCGGGCCCGACGGCTTGTATGGCGTGCTGCCCAATCACGAGCCCATGGTCACTGCCATCGCGGCGGGGATCGTCCGATTCCAGGACGAGAACGGCCAGTGGCGCACGGCAGCGGCCAGCGATGGCTGCGTGGAGGTAATGCCCGAGCGGGTGATCCTGCTGGCGGCCACCATTGAGCGGCCGGAGGACATCGACCGCAACCGGGCCATGGCGGCCAAACGCCGGGCCGAGGAGCGGCTGCGGCAGCGCCAGAGCCAGCAGGAATATTACCAGACCCAGGCGGCCCTCGCCCGGGCGCTGGCACGGCTGAAAGCGAAAAAGCCTCAATAACGAAAAAAACACACCCAAGGGCGGGTGTGTTTTTTATTTTACCGGTTGGCAGAGTCAGAGCAGCTCCTGCAGGCCCATGATGTCGTCCACGGGCAGGGAGAACAGCACGCCCCGGCAGTCGGTTTTCAGGCCGGCCTCCCGGTTGATGGCCTGCATCACCGGCAGCTTCTGCTGGCTGGGCACCAGAATGGCCACGATCTCCTTCTCCGGCTGGAGGGTGAACCCCAGCAGGTTCTGCACGTCTTCAAAGCCCACTCTCCGGGCGTTGATGACGGTGCCGCCTCTGGCGCCGGCGGTGCGGGCGGCCTCCATCACCTGGTCGGAGCAGCCCCGGTTGACAATGGTCAGCACCAGCTGGTAGGGATGCCCTTGGGGAGCGGTTTTTGCTTCTTCCATGGTCGGTTCCTCCTTTTCGTATTCCGGCTTGATAAGCACCGGGGGGATCTGGGCGCTGATGCCCGTCAGGGGGATGGTGAACAGGATCCCCTTGCCGGGAGTGTCCAGCTCCAGGACCCGGCGGATCTCCGGCAGCAGCCGGGACAGCCGGCTGGCCGGGGAGAGGGTCCACACCAGCTCCTTGGCGGTCTCGTCCAGGCCGAAGTAGTTGAGAATTCTGGAGCTGGCGGTGCCTGCCCCCAGGCAGGCGAAATCGAAGTGGAGATGGTGGGCTCGGTACAGGTCCACGGCCTTTCCTCCCTTGCCCCGGTCCACAATGGTGATAATCAGCTTGAAATGTTCCATGTCCGTCCTCCTTACACGTCGTCAAACTCGATGATGTCCTCAGAGGACATGGTGGAAGTTTCCGCCTCGGTAACTTCCACCGTGCGGCCCAGCCGCCACTGGTAGAAAGCTCCCAGACATTGGATGGTCACCAGGGGGGTCATGGCCACCATGGCCACAATGCCAAAGGCGTCGGTGAGCACGTCCCCGCCTAAAGCGTTGCAGGCGCCCATGGCGAAGGGCAGCAGGAAGGTGGCGGTCATGGGGCCGCTGGCAACGCCGCCGGAGTCGAAGGCGATGGCGGTGAAGATTTTGGGCACCTTCCGGGAAAGGATGAGGGCGATGGCGTAGCCGGGCACCAGGAACCACAGAATGGAAATCCCCGTGAGCACCCGCACCATGGCCAGCCCCACGGAAAGGGCCACGCCCAGGGAGAGGCTTAGGTTCATGGCACGCTGGGGCACAGCGCCACCGGTGACCTCTTCCACCTGTTTGTTCAGCACGTGGACCGCGGGCTCCGCCGCCACAATAAAGTAGCCCACCACCATGCCGATGGGGATGAGAATCCAGTTATAGCCAAGCGCTCCAATAGTGCTGCCCAGGTAGTTGCCCGCGGGCATAAAGCCCACGTTCACCCCGGTGAGGAACAGCACCAGCCCCACGTAGGTGTAGGCAATGCCCACCAGCAGCCGGATGAGCGCGTCTTTTTTCAAATGGAGGGAGAAGATCTGGAAAATGGCGAAGAACACCACCACAGGCAGCAGGCCCAAGGCCACTTCCTGCATGTACTCGGGGAAGCCGTGGAGAAATTGAAGGCCGGCTTCCCGGGAGGTGTAAGTGCCGGTAATGGTAAAGGGAGTGTAGATGATCTCCGTGCCGCTGAGGCAGATGCCCATAATAAGCACCGCCAGCACGGGCCCTACGCTGCACAGGGCCACCATGCCGAAGCTGTTGTCCTCGGCTTGCTGAGGGGCCTTGTGGCTGGCTGCCACGCCAATGCCCAGGGCCATGATAAAGGGCACGGTGATGGGCCCGGTGGTGACGCCGCCGGCGTCAAAGGCCACCGCCAGGAATTCCCGGGGGACAAACATGGCAAGCAGGAACACCCCTATGTAAAAGATGAGCAGCAGGTTGTTCAGAGAGAACCTTCCCTTCAGGGTGCGCGCTACGGACAGCACCAGAAACACCCCTACCCCTGCCGCCACGGTGAGGATAATCACCATGTCGGGCACGGCGGGCACCTGGTTGGCCAGGACCTGCAGGTCCGGCTCCGCCATGGTGATGAAGGCCCCGATGAGGAACACCAGAGGGATGATGGGCCAAAGGGAGCGTTTTCCCAGGCGGACCACTTCGCCGCCTACCCCGTCCCCCATGGGCATCATGGCCATATCGGCGCCCAGAGAGAAAAAGCCCATGCCCACAATCAGCAGAATGGCCCCCAGCAGGAACATCATTAAGGTTCCCACGGGCATTTCGGGGGCAAGGGTGAAGCTCAGCAGCAGCACCAGGGCCGTGATGGGCATCACCGAGGTGAGAGATTCCAAGGTTTTCGCTTTTAAATTTTTTCGCATCCATACACTTCGCTTTCGGTTTGGGATAACCCCGCTGACCCGGGGGATCAGAACGGCTGTTCTGGAGAATTATGATACTATTAGTATACCAGAAATTTCCCACTGAGACCAGCAAAAAATGCCGGAAAGTGAGAAACCGTTTGGGAAGAGTGGGGGAAAGCCATTGCATTCGGGGGGAAAGTCGGCTAAGATAAGGGGGAAGAACGGGCCGAAGTGGGCCCATAGTAGGGAGGAACACAGTATGGAACGCAATCGGAAATCCCCCTGGGAAAAGCTGGAGCTGGGGACCTGCTACTACCCCGAGCACTGGGACAGCTCCCTGTGGGAACAGGACCTGGGACGGATGCTGGCCCACGGGATTACCACCATCCGCGTGGGGGAATTCGCCTGGAACCTTACAGAGCCGGAGGAGGGAGTGTTTACCTTCACCTTCTGGGACAGGTTCCTGGATTTGGCGGAGCAGGCGGGCATGAAGGTGATCTTCTGCACGCCCACCGCCACGCCCCCTGCCTGGCTGACAGACAAGTACCCGGAGGTGCTCAACGCCCGCCGGGACGGGGTTCTGTACCGCCACGGCATGCGCCGCCACTACAACTACAATTCCAAAAAGTACCAGGAGCTTTCCGCCCGGGTGGTGGAGAAGCTGGGGGAGCACTACGGAAAGCGGCCCTGCATTGTGGGCTGGCAGATCGACAACGAGTTCAACTGCGAGACCCAGGAGTTCTACTCGGAGAGCGACACCCTGGCCTTCCGGGAATTCCTGCGGGATAAATACGGCACCCTGGAGGAGCTGAACCGGGCCTGGGGCAATGCCTTCTGGAACCAGACCTACACCGCCTGGGAGCAGATCTTTGTGCCCCGCACCACCTACGGGGACGGCACCAATCCCCACCAGAAGCTGGACTACATGCGGTTCGTCTCGGAGAGCGCCATTCGGTTCTGCGGGATGCAGAGCGAAATTCTCCGGAAGTATGTAAAGCCCGGGGATTTCATCACCACCAACGGCATGTTCGGCAGCCTGGACAACCACCGGATGACCAGGGACTGCCTGGACGTGTACACTTACGACAGCTATCCCAACTTCGCCTTTGCCATGCGGGAGGACCCCCGGCACAACACCACCCTGCTGGACCGGAAGTGGAGCCGCAGCCTGATGGAGGTGCGGTCTGTGTGCCCCCACTTTGGGATTATGGAGCAGCAGGCGGGAGCGGGCGGCAGCATCGGGTCCGACGCGCCGGCCCCCAAGCCCGGGCAGATGATGCTTTGGGCCATGCAGAGCATTGCCCACGGCGCGGATTACGTCAGCTTCTTCCGGTGGCGCACCGCTGCGTTCGGGACGGAGATCTACTGGCACGGCCTGCTGGACTACGACAACCTGCCCAACCGGAAGCTGGCGGAGCTCCAGAGGCTTCATGCCAGGGTGGAAGCCATTCAGGAGCTGGCGGGGGCGGACTATGTGGCGCCTGTTGCCCTGGTGAAGGACTATGACAACGTGTTCGACGCCAGCCTGGACGCCTGGCATGGAAAACTGACCCGTTCCAGCGAAATGGAGCTGTTTGTGGGGGCCCAGCTTTCTCACACCCCCCTGGACGCCCTGTACCTGCAGGAGGGCACCACTTTGGAGGACTTGAAGCAGTACCGGGTGCTGTTTTGCCCCCACCAGGTGATCCTCACCCAAGCCCAGGCAAAGCTGCTGGAGGACTACGTCCGCCAGGGAGGCAGCCTGGTGCTGGGAGCCCGCACCGGCCAGAAGGACGTGGACGGCCACTGCGTCATGGCCCCCATGCCCGGCCTGCTGGCCCCCCTGACCCAGACTAGGGTGAAGGAGTTCACCTGGATCGGCCCGGGGGATGACCCGGTGCCCATGGATTGGAATGGCCGCGCCTTGGATACGGGCCTGTTCAACGACGTGCTTGCCCCCGCAGGAGAGGACGCCAAGGTGCTGGCCCGGTACAGCGGGGACACCTGGTACGCCGGGGAGCCCGCCCTTCTGGAGACCCAGGCCGGGGAGGGGAAAGTGCTCCACTTTGGCGGCACCTTCACCCGGGAGAGCGTACAGGCCCTTCTGGAATACCTGGGGGTGAGGGAGCCCCTGGGAGACCTGCTTCAGGTTCCCCCTGCCTGCGAGGCGGCCCTGCGGCGGAAGGGGGAGCGGGAATACCTTCTTGTGCTCAATTACGGGAAGGAGCCCCAGGAACTCCTGCTGAAGAGACCTATGGTGGACCTGGACGATCGCTGCCCCGTGGAAGGGTCGGTGGTTCTGGGAAGCTACGAGACAAAAGTCTACCGCATAGGCGGGTGAAAAGCATAAAAAGAGGACGGCTCCCAAGCGGGAAGCCGTCCTTGTCTGTTGTGGGAAACTTACTGCTCCATCCGGTACAGTTCCTTGCCGGAGGTGTCAGTGATGGAGATGACAAAACTGTCTGTGGCCAGGTCGGCGTCCAGCACAGCCTTCTGGCCGTGGCCTTCCCAGACAAAGCAGAGCTTGCTGCCTTCCGCTGCCACGGAGATCTGGGAATCCTGGGAAAACACCGGGTAAGACGCCCGCAGCTTCAAAAGCGCCAGCTGCTGGAGCACCACAGGCTGCTCCAGCCCGGCGGCCATGGCCTCCTTGGTCAGGTTGGTGCGGTTGATCTCCTTGTGGCCGCCTGCTCCGGCCCGCTCCATGGCGGCGTAGTCGTTCTTCCCGGCGAACAGGTCCAGGTACCACACCTGGGGCTTCCCGGGCATGAACAGCTGAATGGCTCTGGCCAGCAGCATCCGCCGGTCGTCCTCCCCCAAGGCGCTGTAATAGGTGGCGTTCACCTGGTAATACACGTTCTTGGCGCCGTGAAGGTCCTTTACAAAGCCGCCCCGCTCCACCAGGGTGCGGATCAGCCCCTGAATGCGCTCCTCAGGCAGCAGGCCCTTCAAATCCAGCAGGGGGATGCCATCGTGGCAGCCCAGCATGTTTACAGTGGTCATGCCGCTGTCCAGGATCTCCTTGGCCCACTGGGCCAGCTTTTCGCCGGATTTCTGCTGGAAAGCGTCCAGCAGCAGGCCGGGCAGGAAGAAATCGTACACCATGTAGCCCTTCTGGGCAATGATCCGGTAGGTGCCTTCCTCATAGCTGGCGTGGATTTCCGGCAGCAGGGACACCCCAAAGGGCTTGGCCATATGGGTGATCTGCTGGAGGAAGTCCCAGGTGCCCGGGTCATTGAGAAAGTTCTTGGAGCCCACTTCCTTGGGGGCGTAGGCAAAGGCGTCCAGCCGGACAATGCTGGCGCCGTACCCTGCCAGGTCTTCCAGGGTCTTCCGGTAGAACTCCAGCACCAGGGGGGACTTGATGTTCAGGTCCATCTGGCCCAGGTAATGCTTTTTGCCGTTTTCGTCCACGTCCACCTGCTGGTAGAAGGTGTTCCAGTAGGGCCGGCGGGTGCCGTCGGCGAATTCCACCACCAGCACCGGCAGGCCGGGCTTGCGGAAAAACATGTCCTTGATGTACTCCTGGCGGGGCACCAGCACCCCGTCCTGGTCCAGATCTCCGCAGCCCTCCCAGAACTTGTTCCAGTCGATGAAGAAATCCCGGTAGGGGGAGGCGTCGCCCTTTTCCAGCAGGTCCTGGAACTGGGGAGACTGAACCGACAGATGGTTGAGGATGAAGTCCAGCTTCAGGTCTACTCCCAGGTTTTGGAGGGCTGTAAGGTCCTCCCGCTTGGCGTTTTCCCCGTTGATGCCGTAGTCAATGACGGAAAAGCCCCGGTCCAGGTCGGTGTGGAACATGCTGGGAAGAATGTAGAAAGAGGAGAACGCTCCTTTCACCCGCTGGTCTTTCAGAAAGTCCACCGCGTCTCCCAGGGTGCCGCCCAGGCTGTCGGGATACGCGTTGAGCATGGGGCCATAGTTGACAGTATTCATAACATTCACCTGCCTGCAGCCATACGCTGCTTGTATTCTTCGTAGGTTAAAAGCTCACAGGACTTGGAGACGATCAGCTTGGCGGCGCTGGCTCTGGCCTCCAGCTTCAGCTGCTCCAGCTCGATGACCATGGTGATAAAGGCGGTGTCCGCGTTGGAGTCCCGTCCCCGGGAGAGGCGGTACTCTCGTGTTTCGGCAGGGGTGCTGGCCAGCAGGATGGGGATATCCACCCCCTGGAAACAGCCGGAGTTGCCGTGGGTCCACTCCAGCACAATCACGGAGATGCTGCTGAAATCCTTTTCCTCGTACCACAGGGCGGTGTCGTCCCGGCCCATGCGCTTGAGGAGGATCTTTTCCTGGCCACTCTTGAACTGGGCCAGCACGTTTTCCAGCTGGTCGTACTCCTGTTCCAGCTGGGTGCCCAGGTACTTGGAAAGCTCTTCCCGGCCGGCTTTCTGGTAGGCGGCCAGCCAGGGGTATTTTTCACACTGTTCCGGGGAGGGGTCCAGGTCGCTTTGCTGGAGCTGTTTGAGGGTGGCGGCGTGTTCCGGGGAGTACACTCCCGCGGCAAGCATGCCCCGCACCCCTGCCAGCCGGAAAATGCGCATGCGCTCCATGTCGTTAAGCTCCGGAAAACGCCGGGGATAGTTGTCTCCGGACATGGTGAAGGCGCCCACGCCCAGCTGGTTCAGGTAGTAGGTGAGCAGGGCGGAGACACAGGTTTTGCCCACGCCGCTGCCGCCGGTGACAGTGATCACGGCCTTGCGGGCGGGGGTTGCTTCCAGCGCCTCTTTCAGCATGGGCAGCATGGCCCGGAAGGTGACGTTGGCCTTCTCAATGGACATGGGTCCAATCCAGACCTTGTCGCCGGGCATGTCCCCCTGGGGAATGTCCTCCGGGACCTGCGGAGGCTGCCAGTTGCTGACAGCGTTTGAAATGGCTTGTAAGACATCTATTGACATATGGCGCCCTCCCAATAAAATTGTTTATAGTACAACGTTAGCATACCATATTTTTTTGGCTTTTTCAACCAAAAAAGGGCCGTAAAACAGAAAAACACTTCACGAAAGCAAACGTTTATCTCGAAAAAATTCACAGAAATGGCCGAAATGGGGGAAGGAATGGCTCCAGGGTTGCGGAGCTTTCTGGGGTATGGTATAATAAATAAATTCAAAGATACCGGTTAGGAGGAATTTGTGATGATTCAATACAAGAAAATGGTGCCGGGCGACCCCACCGTTTTGCCGGGGATGCACACCCTGCTGGCGGACCGGAGCCAGGCAAACCAGGTGACCTACGTGCCCCATGTGGAGTACGTGCGGCGGGAGGAAGGCCCCCTTCATTTGGAGATGCTGTTCCCAGCCGGTCTGCGTCCCGGGATGACCTCCACCCTGCGGTATCCCCTGGTGGTGTTTGTGCAGGGCGCCGCCTGGATGGAGCAGGACATGGGGCTGAACCTGCCCCAGCTCTGCCCCCTGGCCAGGGCCGGCTTTGTGGTGGCCAGCGTAAAGCATCGGCCCGCCTTCCAGGCCAAGTTCCCCGCCTTCCTGCAGGATGTGAAATCCGCCATCCGGTTTTTGCGCGCCCATGCGGAAGAGTATTTTATCGACCCGGAACAGGTGGCCATCTGGGGGGATTCCTCCGGCGGCCACACTGCCCAGATGGTGGGCGTCACCGGGGACCTTGAGGAGTTTAAGACCCCGGACAACCGGCAGCTCTCCGACAGCGTTCAGGCGGTGGTGGACTTCTACGGCCCCAGCGACCTGACCCGCATCAACGACGGCCCCCGGGACCCGGCCTTTACCGCGGACAAGTCCCAGATCCCCGAGGACATCCTGTTCGGCGGCTGCGTCGTGGATCATCCGGAGATAGCCCAGCCGGGAAACCCCCTGAACTACATGGAGGAAGGAAAGCCTTTGCCTCCCTTCCTGGTGGTCCACGGGGACGAGGACCCCATGGTGCCCTTCAACCAGAGTGTGCTCACCGTGCAGAAGCTCCAGGAGACCAAGCACACCGTGGAGTTCTACAAGGTGGTGGGCGCCGGCCACGGCCTGTTTTTGTGGACCGACCAGGTGATGGACCTGGTCATCCGGTTCCTGAAGGCCTGGCTGGCCCAATAAGCAGGGAAAAGCTCTCCTTCGGGAGGGCTTTTTTCGTGGCGCCGGTCTTGCGCAGCCTTTGGGGGGTATGCTATAATCAGGTCCGTTTGTGAGTGAGAAAGGGAGTGGCAGGTTTTGGAAGACAGGGAAGTGATGGCGCAGCTGCCCCAGCTGCTTTTGGAGTGGTACGACCGCAGCGCCCGGGTGCTGCCCTGGCGGGAGGACCCCACCCCTTACCGGGTGTGGGTGTCGGAGATCATGCTCCAGCAGACCAGGGTGGAAGCGGTGAAGCCCTATTACCAGCGGTTTTTGGAGGCGTTCCCCACAGTGGAAGCCCTGGCCCAGGCCCCCACGGACCGGGTCCTGAAGCTGTGGGAGGGCTTGGGCTACTACAACCGGGCCCGCAACCTGCAAAAGGGAGCGCAGGCGGTGGTGGAGCAGTTCGGGGGCCGGGTGCCCGCCTCCTTCGAGGAGCTGCGTTCCCTGCCCGGCGTGGGGGACTACACCGCCGGGGCCATTGCCTCCATCGCCTTTGGGCTGCCGGTGCCGGCAGTGGACGGCAACGTGCTTCGGGTGATCTCCCGGGTGCTGTGTCGGAGGGACAACATCCTGGACCCCAAGGTGAAGCGCCGCATGGAAGAGGAGATTCGGCAGATTCTCCCCCGGCGGGTGGGAGACTTTAACCAGTCTCTCATGGAGCTGGGGGCCATGATCTGCCTGCCGGGAGGGCCGCCCAAGTGTTTGCTGTGCCCTCTGAACCAGGTGTGCCGGGGCTGTCGGGAAGGGGTGGCCCTGGAGCTGCCGGTGAAAACAAAGCCCAAGCCCCGGAAGAAAGAGGACCGCACCCTGTTCCTGCTGGTTTCCCGGCAAGGCAGGCTGGGACTGCAGAGGCGGCCGGAGCAGGGGCTGCTTGCGGGACTGTGGGAACTGCCCGGGGCAGAGGGGCAGCTTGCCCGGGAAGAGGCGGAGGAGTTCCTGGGGCAGCATGGGGTGGAGGGAGAGCTGGTCCCCGGCCC
Source organism: uncultured Clostridia bacterium (assembly GCA_944376265.1). Classification (GTDB taxonomy): domain Bacteria; phylum Bacillota; class Clostridia; order Oscillospirales; family Acutalibacteraceae; genus Acutalibacter. Next base: position 14,236 of record CALWCD010000024.1, read on the forward strand.
CAAGGCAAAGCACATCTTTTCCCATGTGGAGTGGCACATGACCAGCTGGGTGGTCCGAACTGTGGCGGAAGGGGAGGGTTTCACCTGGGCCGGCAGGGAAGACCTGCAACAGACCTACGCCCTTCCCGCGGCCTTCAAGGGGTTCTTTCCGCTGGTCCGGGAGCTGGTCGCGGAGTGAACGCACGGCAAACCCGGCGGTTCCGGGAAAAAACCTGGGAAAGCGTTGACCTTTTCCAATCTTTGGGGTAAAATAGAAAAAATATAAGTTTCCAAAATACGGCGGCGCTTCCGGAAAGAGAAGCGCGCCATTTCTTTCCAGGGAGTATTTATGGCGCAGGACAAGAAACAGAGCTTTATGAAAGGGGCGGCCATCCTTTCCGCCTCCACCTTGATCGTCAAGCTGCTGGGGCTGCTTTTCTCCATCCCCTTGGCGAACTTCATCGACCCGGAGGGCATGTCCCACTTCTACATTGCCTACAACATTTTCGGGCTGTTCCTCATGCTTTCCACGGCGGGACTGCCCATTGCCGTGTCCCGCATGGTGGGCACCGCCTTTTCCCAGGGCCACCGCCGGGAAGCGGACCAGGTGTTTTCCGTGGCCTTCTGGCTGTTCTTCTCCCTGGGGCTGTTGGGCTGTCTGGTAATGTTCTTCGGCGCCGACCAGATTGCCCAGTGGTACGGGAGTCCTGCGGCCAATTTCGCCATTATGGCCTTGGCGCCCACCCTGTTTTTCATCTCCATCGAGTCCTCTTTGAGGGGATATTTCCAGGGACGCTCCAACATGATCCCCACTGCCACCTCCCAGACCATCGAGGCGGTGACCAAGGTGATCATCGGCGTGGGGCTGGCGTTCTATATCATCCGCAGCGTGAAAGTGGACCCGGACCGCTGGGCAGCGGTGGGGGCCATTATCGGCGTGTCGGTGAGCGCGGCGCTGGGGGCTGTTTACCTGCTGCTGTACAAGCTGTTCCAGGGCCGTTGGGACAGAAGGCATGCTCGGGGCCAGGAGGAGCCCCCGCTTGTCTCCCGCCAGGAGATGCTCCGCAGCCTGGTGCGGTTCGCGGTGCCTATCACCATTGGCTCCTGCTTTTTAAGCCTGCTGGACACGGTGGATGGGGCCATTCTGATGAACCGGCTCCAGGAAGCCGCCCGGTTTACCCAGGAACAGGCAGACTGGTGGAACGGCACCCTGGGCCATGCCCGGAAATTCTTTGACCTGCCCGGGGCGTTCGTGGTGCCCATTTCCACCAGCCTGCTTCCCATTTTGTCCGGCGCCATCGCCGCCAAGGACCATCACCAGGTGGACCGGATTTCCTCCACGGCCCTGCGGGTGACGCTGCTTATCGGCATCCCCTCCTCTGTGGGCATGGGGGTGTTTTCCAAGCCTATCTGCCAGCTGCTGCTGTACAACCAGCCCGAGGTGGCCCAGGAGGCCGCCCCTCTGCTGACCATGCTCAGCGTGGCCATCGCTTTCAGCGGCATGCTGTTCACCACCAACGCCATTCTGCAGTCCTTCGGGCGGGCCACCCGTCCGGTTGTGGACATGGCGGTGGGCGGGATCATCAAAATTGTCCTGTCTTACCTGCTCATTGGAATCCCCCAGGTGGCGGCCATGGGTTCCGCCATCAGCACGGTGGTGTCCTATGTGGTGATGGTGGTCCTCAACCTGTTTGCCATCCGCACCAGCCTTCCCCACATGGACAGCGTGGTGAAAACCGCCCTGCCCCTGCTGCTTTCCTCCGCTGTTATGGGCGGGGTGAGCTACGGGGCGTACGGGCTGCTCTCCCTGCTGGTGAGCCCTCGGGTGGCAGTGCTTCCTGCCATTGGGCTGGCCATTCTGGTGTATGCCGTGTGTGTGGTGGTGTTCCGGGGAGTCAGCTATGACGACGTGGTAATGCTCCCCAAAGGCCAGACCCTGGCACGGCTGCTTCGCATGAAGCCGCCCCGCAGGTCCTCCAGGGCTGCCGTCCAGCCGGTGGAGGAACCGTCCGCCCCGGCGGAAGAGCGCGTTCCCGCCCCTCCCCGGGAGGAGGCTAGAAGCGGCGGAAAGTACGCTCCCCGCCACATGCGGTGATCTATAAAAAACGGGCTGCTGCCAAGCGCAACAGCCCGTTTTCTTGTGCCTAAGTGGTCAGATCTCAAACACCTGGCCCGGCCGGGAAACGTCCATCACGTGGGTGGCATACTCCCGGTAGGTGGGGGTGGATTTAAACAGGGGCACCACGCTGTAATCCCCCCACATGTGCATGGGGAACACATACTCCGCCCCGGCGGCTTCAAAGAAATACTTCATGCCCAGGTCAAAGTCCGCTTCCTGGCGGGGGTCCAGGGGCACAAAGGCCACATCAATGGCCTTCCCTCCGGAAAGGAGGCTTAGTTCTGCCTTGTACTGGGCGGTCATCTGGTCGTTCTGGAACCGGGGAGCGCCGTCCCACACCCAGCAGTTCAGGTCCCCGGCGTGGTAGATCCGCTTGCCCTCGCACTGGATCAGGAAAGCCACCCCCATGTCCGTGGAGCGCAGTGTGGCCGCCTGCAGGTCGCCCACCTTGTAAAAGTAGCGGGGAGAGACAAAGGTGACCTGGTCCTTCAGCTCCGGGGGCACCTGCCGGGGGGAGATGTCGTCGGACAGCAGGTAATGGACCTCTTTTCCCGGCTGGGCCAGCTGGAAGATGTCCGGGGAGAAGTGGTCCCCGTGGCTGTGGCTTGCGAACACGTACAGGGGTTTTTCAATGGGGGGAAGCTCTCCCTGGTAGTAGTCGAAAAGCAGGCAGCAGTGGTCCAGCTCCACCAGATAGGAGCTGTGGAGAATAAAGGTGACTTTCATAGGTGACCGTCCTTTCTATGGATTTCTATGGAATCGTTACAGCCGGATGGCCGCGTGGGAAAACCCGGCGGCGTCACGGGTGACCTCCACCCGGCAGGGAATGCGGTTTTTCAGCTCCGACACATGGGAGATAATCCCGATGAGCCGGCCGCTGTTTTGCAGCATGGCAAGGGCCTTCATGGCGGTGTCCAGGGTTTCCCCGTCCAGGGAGCCGAAGCCCTCGTCGATGAACAGGGAGTCCAGCCGTACCGCTCCCGAATGGTTCTGGACCACGTCGGAAAGGCCGAAGGCCAAGGACAAAGAGGCCAGAAACTGCTCCCCGCCGGAAAGTGTCTCAATGGAGCGGGGCAGCATGGAACAGCCGTCCAGCACTTCCAGGTCCAGCCCGCCGTAGCCCCGGGCGGCAGGGCCCTCTTTCAGCCGCAGGGCGTAGCGGCCCCGGCTGAGGGTGGAGAAGAACCGGTTGGCGCTCACCAGCACCTCGTCCAGCATCACACTGAGCACGTACTGGAGGATGGGCATTTTCAAAGGGTTGGAACCGGAGAGAGACCGGGACAGCCGGGCCACCCGGGAAAGCTGCGCCTCCACCTGGGACAGCTCCCCGTCCAGCCGGCGGATTTCCTCCAGGGCGGCTTTCAGGGCCTGGAGGGCGCTGGCGGTTTTTCCCAGCTCCTCCCGCCGCGCCAGGTTTTCCTGGCGGAGTGCCTGGCAGCGCTGCCGGAGAGGTTCCAGCTGGGGGGCGGTTTCCCAGGGCGTGGGACAGGATTTCCGCTGGGCCTCCGCCTTTTCCAGGGTTTCCCTGGCCAGGGCAAGGGCCGTTCGGGCGCGCTCTCGTGCAGCCTCTTCCTCCTGGGCCTCCTTCAGCAGCTGGGCGGCGGCCCGCTCCCGGGCTTCGTAGTCGGCCCGCTTCTGCCGAATGGCCCCCTCCAGGGAGTCCAGGTCCAGCCCAGCGCATGCGGCCTGAGCTTCCTGGGCCCGGCGGTCCAGTTCTTCCGCCTGGGCGGTGAGGGCCGACAGCCGTTCCCGCAGGGAGCTCTCCTGTTTCTGGCAGGTCTCCCGTTCCTCCCCCAGGGCACGGAGCTTTTCCTTGGCCGCCTCCAGACGGGCGGCGGCGCTTTTGGCGGCGTCTGTGGCCCCGGCAGCTTCCCGAAGGAGGCGGGCTGTCTCCTCCCGGCTGGGGTTTCCCAAGGCTTCCCCGGCTTCCCGGCAGAGAGCCTGCTGTTCCTGAACGCTTTCCCCGGCCTGGGCAGCTTCCCGCTCCCGGGCTCCTGCCACAGCGGCAGCGTCAATGTGGGCCTTCCGGGCGGAGGATTCCTCCTCCCGCAGAGCGTCCAGCTGCTGAGGGTCCAACACCACTTCCTGTCCCTGGGCGGGGAAGGGGTGGCTGGGGGACCCGCACACGGGGCAGGGCTTTCCCTCCTCCAGGGTGTGGGCCAGGTCTAAAGCGGCGTTCTGCCGCAGCAGGGCTTCCTGCCGTTCCAGCCGCTGGACCAGGGTTTCCAGCAGAAGCTGTTTTTGCCGGGCGGCTTTCCGGCTGGCGGAGGCGGCGGCTTCTCCCTCCCGGAGCCGCTTTTCCCGGCGGGAGAGCTCCTCCCAGGCGGCCGAGAGCTTTTCCAAGGCTTGCCGCCGTTCCAGCAAGGCGGGCAGCTGGGCGGAGGCCTCTTCGCAGGTCTTTAAAAAGGCGCTGCCCTTTTCTATCCGCTGGGAAAGGACGTCCTTCTGCTGCCCCAGGGCTTTCAGGGCGGACTGCTGTTCTTCCGCCTGTCTCCGGGCGGCGGCAGCCTGTTCCCGTGCGCCTTTGGCCTGGACCAGCTGTTCCCTCCGCTCCTTCAGCCGGGCGCCCTCCTGGGCCAGCACCACCGCCTGCTCCCGGAAGGCCTGTGCCCGCGCCCGTTTCTGTTCCAGCTGGGGAGCGCTGCCCTCCAGGGCGTCCCAGACGGCCTGGGCTTTTTGCAGGGCCTGAGCGGCTTCCTCCCCAGCCTTGGCCCGGCGGAAATATTCCTCCGCAGCTTGAAGCAGCGCTTCGGCCTGTTCCAGCTCCTGTCCACCGGCGACGTTTTCCTCCCGGAGACGTTTCTCCCGCTGGGAGAGCTGGTCCAGTTTTTCTTCCAGCGCCGGGGTGGTGGGAGCCCCTTCCTTTTGCAGCAGGGAGGCCCTCAAAGCTGTGGACTGCTTCGCCTTGTCCTCCAATTCCCGCTCCCGCTGGTGGAACCGGTCCGTCACCGACCGCCACACCCCGGCGGAAAACAGGGTCTTGAGCATTTCTCCCTTGTCGTTGGAGTTGGCCCGGAGTAGCCGGAGAAATTCCCCCTGGGGCAGGACAATCACCTGGGAGAACTGCTCGCAGGTGAGGTGGAGCAGTTCCTCGGCCCTGCGGCGGACGGCGCTTTCGCTGCCGCTCTCCACAAGCCGGAATTCCCCCTCTTCCAGGCGGAAGCACTCGTGGGTCTCCCGCAGCTCCGGCGCCTTGGTGTTCCGGTTGATGTGGGTGTACTGACTGCGGCGGAACCGGTAGGTCTCCCCCTGGAGGGAGAAGTCAAACTCCACCAGGGTGGGCAGTTCCTGAGGGGCGCTCATGCAGCGCATGCCCCCAAAGCTTCGCTTGCCGCCGGTGGCTTTGCAGTACAGGGCAAAACACATGGCGTCCAGCAGGGAGGTCTTTCCCCCTCCCGTGGGGCCGGTGATGAGAAACAGCCCCGTTTCGTCAAACTGGGTGAGATCCAGTTCCGTTTTTTCCAAATAGGGCCCGAAGGCCTGTAACAGCAGCCGCAAAGGACGCATTCCGGCGCCCTCCTTTCTCTCCCTGTAATGGGCCCCGGTCAACCCTGGGCCTGCAGGCTCTCCAGCACCTCCCGGAACAGCTCCAGGTCCTGGGGGCTTGCCTCTGTCTGGCACACCTCCTTGAGAAAGGAGGAAAACACAGTTGTCTCGTCCTGGCCTTTCAGCCGGGCGGCCCGTTCCCCTGTCACACCCTGGGCCATCCATGGGTTGCTCACAGAGAGCAGGTTGGGGTAGAAGGGCCGAAGCCGCTCCGCCGCCAGCATCACCGGGGCGTCGTCGGTGAGAACCAGCTCCACGTAGTCCTGGCAGGGGGACTCCTGGCCCTTTTGCAGCAGGTCCTGAAAAAGCCCCTCCACCCGGCGCACGTCCCGGAGGGGAGCGCAGGGGACAAACTCCCAGCGCATTTCCTTCCCGGTCCACTCCAGCTGAAGATAGCCTTTTTTCTGGCGCTCCTCATCCACGGAATACTTTAACGGCGAGCCGGAATACCGCCCCTTCTCCCCAGCCTGCTGGGGCCCGTGGAGATGGCCCAGAGCCGCGTAGTGGAAGGGGTCGAACAGGGAGGGCGGCACTTGGCCGCTGCCCCCTACAAACAGGGCGCTCTCCGAGTCGGAGGTCTGGCTGCCCGCGGCGAAACAGTGGGCCACCAGCACGTGGCCTGCCTTGGGCCGGAACAGGGGCACCAGCTTCTCGACAATGGCCTGGGCGCAGGCGCCCTCCCCCCGGAGGGAGTCGTCCCCCAGAAAGTCCCGGGCCTGGGAGGTGTCAAAGTAGGGGAGGAGAAACAGCTGCAAGGCTTGGCCGTCCTCCTCCAGCTCCACCGGCTCCAGGGCGTCGGAAAGCTCGGTGGCAAAGTACACGCCGCTGCGCCGCAGGGCGGTTTTCAGCAGGGCCATCCGGTCGGCGCCGTCGTGGTTCCCGGCAATGACGCACACCTTCACGCCCAGGTTCACCAGGGAGCTCAGGACCTGGTCGAACAGGCGGATGGCTTCGGTGGAGGCGATCTGTCGGTCGTACACGTCCCCGGCCAAAATCACGCAGGCGGGACGCTCCCGCTCCACCTGGGGAAGGAATACCTGTTCCAGGAACCACCGCTGGTCTTCCAGCAGACTGCGGCCGTAAAGCATCCTTCCCAAATGCCAGTCGGAGGTGTGGAACAATTTCATAGGCGTCTCCTTTTTCAAAAAATGTTCAGGATTATCTCTTTCCTTTTTTCGGGAAATAAGGTAAAATGAACAGGATACCAGTTATGGTAAACCGATGCGATTGGCCTGTCCCATGGAAGGAGGCGGAAGGCGCCGCCGTCCAGGAGGCCGGTTTTATGTTCCCATTGTAACACAAAACAGAGAAAAAGGGTAGGGGCGCCGCCCCGGAGAATGGGAAACGGGAAAAAACAGCTTGGCCTTTTCCACGGGAAAGGGCGGAAAGGATCATGTAATGAAGCGAGTGAAACGGATCGCCGCGTCTCTGCTGGCGGTGCTGTGCCTGACCATGGCCTGGGGCGTGAGCGCCTCGGCGGAGGGGTTTGACTACGGCTGGGACAACGACAAGGATAACAACCCCAACGGGCCCCACTGCAAGGCCTACCTGATGCTCAACCTGGATACCGACACCGTGGTCTATGCGGACAACGCCGACGAGCAGCTGCCCATGGCGTCCCTGACCAAGATTATGACCTACATTGTGGCCTACGAGACCATTCCCGACATTGAAAATACAGAGATCACCATACCCCAAAGCGTGTTCGACGAGCTTTCCGGCACCGGCAGCTCCATGGCGGATTTCGACGTGGGGGACACCTTCACCGGGGAGCAGATGCTCTATTTGATGATGGTCCCCTCCGGCAACAACGCCGCCCTGACCCTGGCCAAGTATGTGGACCAGCTCTATGCTTCCGGACAGCTGGGCCAGGCGGCGTCCCAGGAGGAGGGCTCCGCCGCCGGAAGTGACGACCCGGAAGCCGGGGCCGGTTCCGGGGAAACTTCCTCCAGCACGGAGAGCGGCTCCAGTGAAAGCTCCACCCAGACCAGCGGGGAGTTTGACCCCACCGACTACACCGGCACCAGCTACTTTGTCCAGCTGATGAACGAGAAGGCCGCGGAGCTGGGGTGCACCAACACCCACTTTACCAACCCCCACGGCCTGCACAACGAAAACCACTATTCCACCGCCAGGGACATGGTGACCATCACCAAGTACGCCATGAGCCTGCCCCTGTTCACGGAAGTTACCGGCACCACGGCGTACAACTACTATCCCATCGGCCACCCGGAAAAGGAGAAAACCGCTTCCACCACCAACCGGCTGATGACCGATTGGGTGGGCAACGACGGCTACTATTACTATTACCGGTACGCCACCGGCATCAAGACCGGCTCCCACGACCAGGCGGGCTACTGCATTGTGGCCTCCGCCACCTACGAGGGCTACACCTATGTGGTGGCCTGTTTGGGAAGCCCCTCCGTGGACAGCGACGTGCACGGGGAAATGCTGGACTCTGCCAGCCTGTTCCGATGGGCGTTTCTGAACCTGGAGATCCGCACGGTAGCGGCCCAGGGGGACATTCTGGCGGACGTGCCGTTGGAGTACGCCTGGCAGCAGGACAGGCTCCAGCTGGTGGCTGGGGAGAACGTGTCCGTGATGCTGCCCAAGAATGTGGACTCCTCCAGCATCATCGTGGAGACCAGCGTGCCGGACAGCGTCCAGGCCCCGGTGGAGCGGGGGGAACAGGTGGGAACCGCCACCCTGAGCTACGCCGGGGAGCCTATTGCCACCGTGCCTCTGGTGGCGGCGGAGTCCGTGTCCCGCAGCGAGATGCTCTCTTTCCTCAGCCAGGGCAGCTCCGTGCTCACCTCTCCCTGGTTCCTCATCATCATGGGTGTGATCCTGGTGCTTGTGTTGGTGTACGTGCTGCTGATCTTCCTCTACCGCCGGAAACAGAAGCAGCTGCGGCGGGTGAGAAAATACCGCGACCTGTAAAAAAAGCCCCCGAAAGGGGCTTTTTTCATGGAAAAGGGACTGGCCCGCTCTGGGACAGTCCCTTTTGCGCTAGATGAGATCCGTTCCACAGTCCACCACGCTGGAGTAGGAAACCGCCCACTGGTAGTTTTCGTAGGTGGTGTTGGGTTCCAGTCCTGCGGGGACGTCCTTTTCCCCCGTGCGAAGGGTGCCTGTGATAAGGTAGACCAAGGCGCCGTGGGTTTGCTGGTCGTACCGCTCCGTCAGCGCCTCCTGGTACTGGTCGGAAAACGCCTTGTCATAGGTGAGCTCCTCCAGAACGCAATGGCGAAACTCTGTCTGGAAGTGGGAGGCGATGAGGGACATGCCCCGTTCCACCTCATGGGTCTTGGGGAATTGGTCCGATTGGTCCAGGGCTTCCGGATTTTCGATGAGAAGATGGGTCTGAACGTTCTCCGTGTCCCCGTAGCTCAGAGAGTCCAGATACCCGGGCAGGAACACCAGCAGGCACACCACCAGGACCGCTGCCAGCAGTGTGGGAATGACCAGCTTTGCCCGCTTGGCGGAAAACAGGGGACGCAGATACTTGGGATTGTGAATTGACCCAGCGGTTCCAGGACTGTACATCATGCTCCCTCCTTTTTGGCGGGGGACTGGGGCTTCCCGAAGGTGTCACTGGGGAAAACCATGGTCTACAATGGCGATATTGGTGTGGGCGTCCTTGGCGTTGCCGATCACCCACTGGTAGTTTTCATAGGTGGTGTTGGGTTCCAGTCCCGCGGGAACATCCTTGTCCCCGGTGGTGAAGGCGGCGGTGATGAGAAACACGTCCTCTCCGTTCAGCTGGTCCCGGTACTTCTCTGCCAGCTGCGGCCGCAGCTGGTCGGAAGAGGCCTTGTCATAGGTGAGGGATTTCAGGTCGCAGTGGCGGAATTCCACCTGGAACTTGTTCTTCACCTGGTCCATGGCCATCTCCGCCTGCCATGTTTTGGGGTACTCCTGGGAAGCGTCCAGCTGTCCCGGATTGTCCACCAGGATGTTTATCTGGGCATGGTCCACGGTCCCCTGCCCCAGGGACTGGAGATAGGGCGGGACCAGGATGAGGGCCAGCACCAGCGCTAAAACAAGCACCAGGATTCCCAGCACAAGAAAGATACGCCGGGTGGAGAACAGCTGTTTCACGTCCAGAAACCGTGATTGGGTTGACCATTCAGATGGGTTGGGCCATAGGATTGGCATAAATCTCCCTCCTCTCAGCAGGGGGGCGTTTCCTTCCGGCAGGTCCTCCAGAAAGAAAGCCCGGTCAGAAAGTGATACTTTTACACTCTAAGGATAGCACATTCTACCGGACTTGTCAATCTATATAAAAATATCAGCATCGCTCGAGATGATTATAGCGTTCTGTACTAAAGCACTACGCCATCACTGCCTGTTTTGGCGAACAGCCGACGGATTTCACCCCGCAATCCCCGGTATTCCTCTTTTTCCAGGGCGTTTGTGGAAAACAATTCCTTGGCGCAGCGCTGTGCCTGGCGGAGCACCTCCATGTCCGTGGTCATGTCGGCGATTTTCAGCTGGGGCAGGCCGTGCTGCCGCTGGCCGAAAAAGTCACCCGGGCCCCGCAGCTTCAAGTCCGCCTCGGCGATCTTGAACCCGTCCGCTGTGTCCCGGAACAACTTCAGCCGCTTGAGGGTGTCCTCGTTTTCCGCGTCGGTGATGAGGATGCAGGTGGAGAGATGCTTCCCCCGGCCGATTCGTCCCCGCAGCTGGTGAAGCTGGGACAGACCGTAGCGCTCCGCGTTCTCGATGACCATAATCACCGCGTTGGGCACGTCCACCCCCACCTCCACCACCGTGGTGGATACCAGCAGCTGGGTTTCTCCCCGGGAGAACTCCTCCATGACCCGCTCCTTCTCGGCGGGCTTCATCTTCCCGTGGAGCACCCCCACCTTGGCGTTGGGGAAGGCTTCTCGCACGGTTTCTCCGTACTGGAGCACGCTCATCATGCCGCTTTCGTCCTCCTCAATGAGCGGGCAGATGAGATACCCCTGCCGTCCCTGGTCCAGGTGCTTCTGCACGTAGCCAAAGGCCCGCCGCCGTTTTCCCGAGTCGATCAGGTAGGTCTCGATCTTCTGCCGGCCGGGGGGAAGCTCATCCAGCACAGAGATGTCCAGGTCTCCGTAGACCATCAGAGCCAAGGTCCGGGGAATGGGGGTGGCGCTCATCACCAGCAGGTGGGGGTCCGCGCCTTTTTGGGCCAGGGCGGACCGCTGGCCCACCCCGAATCGATGCTGCTCGTCGGTGATGACCAGCCCCAGGTTTTGGAATTCCACCTTATCCCCGATGAGGGCGTGGGTGCCGATGACCAGCTGGATGCGGCCGTCGCTGAGGGCTTGGTAGATCTTTTTCTTTTCCGCCGGCTTCACCGAACCGGTGAGCAGGGCGCAGGTGATGTGGGCAGGCTCCAGCAGGGCGTTGAGGGAGTGGTAGTGCTGGGCGGCCAGAATCTCCGTGGGGGCCATGAGGGCCGCCTGCATGCCGTTTTGGATTACGCTCCAGCAGAGGGCGGCGGCAACGGCGGTTTTGCCGCTGCCCACGTCTCCCTGGATCAGCCGGTTCATGGGGGATTCCCCCGCCATGTCCTCCACGGCCTCTGTGATGGCCCGCCGCTGAGCCCCGGTGAGGGAGAAGGGAAGGAGGCTTGCGAATTCCTCCGGGAAGCGCTGGGGGATGGGGTGGAGGTTTTCCTGCTTCCGTCCGCTTTTGATCTGCAAAAGTCCCAGCTGCAGCACCAGGAATTCCTCAAAGGTGAGCCGGAACCGGGCGGTGGCAAGCTCCTCCGGAGTTTTGGGGAAGTGGATGGTTTCCAGGGCGTACCGGAGGGTGCACAGGTGATACTGCTCCCGCAGCTTGTCCGGCAGGGGATCGTGGAGCTGTTCCGGCAGCAGGGCCAGGGCGTTTTGGGCAGCCGCGGCAATCTGCCGGGAGGAGAGCCCCGCCGTGGCCGGGTACACCGGCTGAATGGCCAGCTCCCTGGCCTCCGGGAGAAATTCCGGGGAGACCATCTCCCGTTTCAGGAGGGTGCCCGTGACCTTGCCTCGGAACAGGTAAGTCTCTCCCTCCTTCAGCAGGCTGGGGATGTACTTATTGTTGAAGAAGGTGAGGGCCATGTCCGAATCCCCGTCGGTGACCAGTGTCTTGTACAGCAGCTTTCCCCCTCGGATCCGTGTTTCCGTGGGCCGGTGCAGCACCTGGGCCTTCACCACCGCCACCTGGTTCAGCGGGGTCTCCCGAATGAGCGTGTGGAGGCTCCAGTCCTCATAGGTACGGGGGTACAGCCGCAGCAAATCTCCCACCGTGGGAGCGCCCAGCTTCTCAAAAAGCTTTTTCCGCTTTTCCCCCACGCCCTTCAGCTTTTGGATGTCCATTTCAAACAGGGATGGCATGGCGGACCTCCTTTCTCCCAGTCAGTGTTCCAAGCCCCGCATCCAGCGCCGGATGTCTTTTTTGCTGCGGAGCACGGTGAGCTTTTCCGGAAACTGGGCCGCCCGCGCCCGCACCCCGTCCTTGCCGTTCTCATACTCCCGGCTCCAGCGGAACATGCTGCGCAGCATGGCAAAGGTGGGGCGGTAGGCGCAGGCCTCCAGGCCCAGGTTCTGCCGCAGCCACCGGGCCACCACCCGTTTCCGCCGCAGCAGGGGAGGGGGCTCCAGCAATACAACCCGGTCTGCCTGCTCCATCCCTGCAATGAAACAGGCCCGGCCTGTATCTTCTAGGATATAGTCCTCCTGTTCCAGAATGGAACGGAACATTGCGTCCCGCTCTTCCTCCGGCCGTTTCCGGTTGCCGCCGGGACGGTCCGGGTCCGGCTCGTGGGCCACCTGGTCCAGGTGGAAGCAGGTGACCCCGGTTTTTTGCGAGAGCTGCCGGGCCAGGGTGGTTTTCCCGCTGCCCACCGGCCCCGTGATATAGAGCTTCATACGCGCCTCCGTTCCGTCTTCTGGGCGGACAAAAAGAAACCTTTCCGGAAAGAAAGGTTTCTTCATGCGGTCCGGTATAAGGGCCTTGTTCACTCCACGCTGATAATGAAGAAATACACCGGCTGGCCACCGTTGACCAGGGTGATCTCCACATCCGAGTGGAGCTTGCTCTCCAGGGTGCGCTTGGCCTCCTCGGCCTGCTCCTGAGTGATGCCTTCGCCATAGATCAGTGTGATGAAAGAGGTGTGCTTGTTGGCAAAGGAACGGGCCACACGCACGCAGGCGCTGACCGGGTCCTTCTCGATATATTCCAGCTTGCCGTTTTTCAGGCCCAAGATGTCCCCGTGGCGGATGGTGTGTCCGCCGTACTCGGAGTCCCGAGCGGCGAAGGTCACAAGGCCGGTGTCCACATTGCCGGCAGCCTCCAGCATGGCTTCCTTGTTGGCTTCGGCGTCAGAGTCGGGGTCAAAGGCCAGCATGGCGGAAAGGCCCTGGGGAATGGTCCGGGTGGGAATGACGATCACTTCCCGGTCGGTGGCCAGGGGCACGGTCTGCTCTGCGGCCATGAGGATGTTCTTGTTGTTGGGCAGCACGAACACCTTCTTGGCGGGGGTGGCCAGCACGGCCTCCAGGAGATCTTCGGTGCTGGGGTTCATGGTCTGGCCGCCGCTTACCACGTTGGCGCAGCCCAGATCCTGGAACAGCTCCTGCAGCCCCTTGCCGGCGGCCACGGAGATGAAGCCCACTTCCTCGGTGGGTTCCTGAGGCTCCAGGCGCTTGCGCTCCTCCTGGGGCTTGGCCTGTACGGAGGCTTTGGCGGCCTCGTTCTCCTCGGCGGCCTTCCGGTGCTGCTCCTTCATGTTTTCAATTTTCACGGTGAGCAGCTGGCCATATTGAAGAGCGGCCTGCAATGCGTCGCCGGGGTTCTCTGTATGCACGTGGGTCTTGATAATCTCGTCGTCGTCCACCACCACCACGCAGTCGCCGATGGTCTCCAGGAACAGGCGCAGCTCTAGGGGATCCTTCTGGATCTCCGGGTCACGGCCCACGATAAACTCGGTGCAGTAAGTGAAGTTGATCTCGCTGTCGAATTCCGCGGCCACGTTCCGGAAGAACTCTGCGGTCTCCTCGGCCTTTTCCTCTTCGGTGAGGCCGCATTCCAGCACGATGCCGCTGCGGAACACGCTGAGCATTCCCTCGAAAATGAGGCACAGCCCCTGTCCGCCGGCATCCACAACTCCAGCCTTTTTCAGCACAGGCAGCAGGTTGGGGGTGTCCTCCAGAGCGTCTGCGGCGCCCATGCAGGCGGCGTCCCACACCTGAACGGGATCGCTGCCCAGCTCCAGGGCTTCACGGCCCCGTTCGGCAGCGACTCTGGCCACGGTGAGGATAGTGCCTTCCGTGGGCTTCATTACAGCCTTGTAGGCCTCGTCCACGCCCAGCTCCAACGCGGTCACCAAGTCTTCGGCGGAGATCTCCTCCTTGCCCTCCAGGCCCTTGGAGATGCCCCGGAACAGCAGGGACAAAATGACGCCGGAGTTGCCCCGGGCGCCCCGCAGCATGGAGGAAGCCGCCTTTTTCGCTGTCTGGGCAGCGTCGGCAGAGTCGTCCAGCTTCTTCATTTCTTCCGCCGCGGCGCCAATGGTCATGGACATGTTGGTGCCGGTGTCGCCGTCGGGCACGGGGAAAATGTTCAGCTCGTTCACCTGCTTCTTATACTTGGAAATATTGTTGGAACCGGAGATGATCGCGTTTTTCAGTTGAGAACCTAAAATCACGGGTAACACATCCTTCACAAGGTCGATGTCATAGCTTTTAACTAGTTTAACACAAATAATTTAAAAATACAATCATTCCTTGGGGATTTCTGAAAAACAGGGGCAAGGCCCTGTTGGCTGCAGATAGGGAAGAAGCGGGAACTCCCTTTCTCCCAGGGAATAGGATGGAACCTCCCACGGGGTTGACCAGCGTCTCAGGAAGCCGGTGACGAGGAGGAATTCCGGGCACTGGCAGGAGCCTTTGTGGGGGCGGGTGCGTTTTTCAGCAGCTTTTGGACTTCCAGGAAATGATCCTCTTCTCCCAGATAGTAGACAAACTCATCCCCCTGTTCCAGGCGAACGTAATAGCTCCCCATGGAAAAGCCCAAAGCCTGGGCAGACCCTCCCTCCGGTCCCAGCAGTCCCATGGTGAGGAACGGGCCTGTTTCCTCCGGGTCGCAGGTGGTCACCTCCCGGTAAGTGAAACTGTTCAAGGCGGAAACCACCTCTTCCACAATCTCCCGGTCTTCCACCATGAAACCGGCACCTGTCACTCCCAAGCAGCTTACGTCCTCCGGGTCGATGGAAAACAGGCTGTGCCACTCCTCACGGGTCAGGTCTACCAGCTGTTGAAGGCAGCCTTCCTCCCCAGTGTATTGGACCACGCTGTCCTCGTGGTAGAAGTACAGGACATTTTCGTCGAAGTGGCAGCGGTAGGTCCAGTCGTCGGTGTAGAGGGTCAGGGAGTAGCGGGGGTTATAGGGGGTGTCTTCCATCTCCTGAGAGGAGGTGTAGGTGAATCCGTTGAGCAGGTCCACAATGGTCTGGATTTCCCTGCGGCTTTCCGTGGTCCGGTACTCCGGGCTGTTATAGTCACGCAGCTTTACGGAGCGGACCATGGCTGGGTCATAGCTGCAAGGGGAAGGATTTGTCTCCTGACTGCAGCCTGCTAAAGACCACAGGGCAGCCAGGAAAAGGAGGACAGCGAGCGCTCCTCCCAAGTGTTTGCGGAGCCAGGATTTCTTCATGGTTCTCCCTCCCTTTTTCATCGGTTATGGTGCCATTGTAGCAAGAGTTTGGGAAGAAGTAAATAGAAATTAGGACGATTTATAGAAAAATTGAGGAGATTTTCTAAACTCAAAGGGCGGCTTTTCCGGTGTCGGGGGAGAGCCAACCTGAAGAAAGCTGAAAAAACGGACCTGCCGCTTCAGAGGGCAGGCCCGTTTGCGTCACAGGAAAGGTGACAGCGTTGATTCTGTTGTGACAGCCGTGTTCCGATTCTCCAGGGTCAGGTGAGGGACAGCCGCTCCACGCCGGTGCACAGGCCGGTGCGCTGGTCGGCGGAGAAGAGAACACAGTCCATTTTGCAGGGGCCCTTGGCCCAGTCGAACCGGGCGGGCATCTTGGTGCGCAGCTTCCCGATGATGATCTCCGGCTTCACCCCCAGCACCGAGTCGATCACCCCGGTCATGCCCGCGTCGGTCAGGTAGCCGGTGCCGTGGGGGAGAATGGTCTCGTCGGCAGTCTGCACATGGGTGTGGGTGCCGAACAGGGCGGTCACCCGGCCGTCGGCGAAAAAGCCCATGGCCCGCTTTTCCCCCGTGGCCTCCCCGTGAAAGTCCACCACGCACAGCTTGGGCAGGTCCGGGGTCTTCAGCAGCTTCTCCAAGGTCTCGAAGGGACAGGGCAGGCTCTCCAGATAGACAGTGCCCATCAGGTTGATCACCGCCACCTGGACCCGGCCCAGGTCCACCACGCAAAGCCCCTTCCCCGGCGCCCCTGCCGGGTAGTTGGCCGGACGGAGCAGGATCTCGCAGGTGTCGTAGTAGTCGTAGCACTCCCGGCGGCGGAAGCTGTGGTTGCCGGTGGTGATCACGTCCACCCCGCTGTCCAGCAGGTATTCCGCCGAAGCCGGGGTGATGCCGTTGCCGTCGGCGGAGTTCTCCCCGTTGGCGATGACCAGGTCAATGCCTTTTGTCTTTTTCAGGGCGGGCAGGTGGGAGCGAAGAAACTGACAGCCCTGGCTGCCCACCACGTCGCCAATGCATAGAATATTCAAGAGTGTGGCTCCTTTCTTCCTCTGTATGCCCGGATCTGCCGGGCAATCTCCCCCTCCCAGCTTTCCTCAGGGGGAAGGGAGGCCACCCGGGCCTGGGTCTCCTTCATGAACCGGGGCACGGTTTCGTCCCATTGGTCCTCCCAGGTGTACCCCAAAGCCTGTGCCGTGTTCACCGAGGTCTGGGTGAACAGCCGGCAGGCGGCGAAAAGTCCCTGAAACAGGTCCTCCCTGCGGCAGGGGACGTAGGTGGAAAGATAGTGTTCCCAAGTGCTGGCGGGAAGATACTTTTCCAGGCCGTCCCCGGCCTTCCCCACGTACACGGGGAAACCGTGCTCCGTGCCCGCCTGCCAGGAGAGCATCAGCCGCAGCATTTTCCTGGTGCAGTTTTCCAGAAACTGCTGGGCGTAAAGGAGCTGCCCCCGCCAGATCCCCTTGGACACGTAGGGCGCCGTCCACCAAAACTCGTTGCGGCACTCCCCGAACACCCGAGGGTTGGGCCGCTGGATTCCGTGGGTGCTCTCGTCCGGAGGCGGCAGCTGGGGCAGGAACCCGTCCTTATCCAGCAGCACCATGCTCAGCCGGTCGTCGTAGCAGTAGCCCCGGTAGTCCTCCACCCGGGCAATGGTCAGGTCAATGCGGTTGCCGTCGGCAAACTGCATCAGGTACACCGCCAGATGGGGATCGTGCTCGTCAAACAGCTCCATCTCGTCGGTGCGCTGCATCACCAGCAGTTCTCCGAAGGCAGGGGAGATGTCTCCTCGCTTGTAGGGTTCCACGTCGGTGACCAGGTACACAATGTCAAAGTCCCGAAACCGGTCCAGGGGTGCGGTGGGGTTTGCCCGGGACCCGTTGAGGATGACCCCCCGAATCCTGTCGTCCTTCCAGGCGTAGTCCAAGATGAGCTGATACAGTTCCTGTTCTGTGCGCATGTGGCCTTCCTTTCCCAAAATCCAGAACAGGGACGCACCCAAAAGCACGTCCCTGTCTTGGTCTTATTTCACGTTGGATACTTTGAGAGCCTTTCCCATTCTGCCAGGAAATCCCCCGGCGGAGAAACCCGGTACTTTCCGCCAGGAAAGCCGGACGTCTCACGCCCGAACCCGCCCGGGAAAGATCCCCCCGGCAGAGAAACCCGGTGCTTTCCGCCAGGAAAGCCGG
>CALWCD010000025.1 GCA_944376265.1 uncultured Clostridia bacterium
CTGGGAATCCCCCAGGGTCAGACTGGTAAAACCGGCGCCACCCCGGCCCTGGAGATAGGCCAGGTGGAAACCCTGGAGCCGGGAGAACCGGCCACGGCGGAGCTCTCCGGCACCCCGGAGGCCCCGGTGCTGAGCCTGGGCATCCCCCAGGGCCCGCCCGGCCAAGACGGTGTACAGCTCAACGACAGCGCCATCAACACCACCGAGGCATGGAGCAGCAAAAAGATTGTGGACACCCTTTGCCCAGCCTTTAGCGTATCTGGCAATCCCGTGACATGCAACCCTGTGGAGGACTACCCTCTCAGCGCGGTGGTGTCTTTGGAGCCGAAGCAGGCGGGAACTGGTGACCCCAGTCCGGAGAATGTGAGGCCTATTTCTGGGTATGACAGCGTGACGGTGACTCAATCCAAAGACGGGTCCCAGGTGAAGCAGATAACTCTCGCTCTCCCAGAGACTATCTACGGCGGCACGGTGGATGCTGTGACGGGGGTGGGGGAGATCCAAATAGCGTTCATGGTGTTAGATGGTACTGAAAACTGGGTTTTAACAGGTGCTACATCTGATACATATCAAGGATTTTCAATAAGTTTGCCGTATACGAATGTTAATTATAGAATGTTTTGCTCACATTTTATGTATAATTTATATGAAAATGTTGCAAACACATGCAGCCAACAAGGTATAGGGAAGTACAATATTAGATTTGTTATATCTACAGAAATTGTGCCAAATAAAACGGTTGACGAATGGAAATCCTACCTAGCCGCCCAAGCCGCCGCTGGCACCCCTGTGCAAGTGGCGTACAAGCTTGCCACTCCCACGCCCTTCCAAGCCAGCGGCAACCAGGCCCTACCCGCTGTGGCTGGCCTAAACACCGTTTACACGGACGGGGACAGCCTTACGGTCACCGGACGGCGGGACCTGGTTTCCGCCCTGGAGGACCTGCAAACCACCATGACCGCTGTGACAACCTTAATTTCAGAAGGAGGACTGACATGAGCAGCATTAAAACCATCATCAGCCAGACCATCGGGGGGAAGGAGTACGACCTTGCCTCCCTGCTGGAGACCATCGACTACTACCACATCCAGGGCAGCCTGACCGCTGAGGAGCGGGAGGAGCTGACGGACCAGGCCCGGGAAAACGCCAGGGTCCAGTACAAGGAGGAGGACATCACCAGCATCCTGCTGAAGCTCAATGACTTGGAAACCAGGGTGAAGGCACTGGAAGATGGGGAGGAAGGGGGTGAGTCCACTTCGGAGGAGTATCCCCAGTATGTGCCGGGGAAGTGGTACTACAATGGAAGCAAGGCCAGCTTCGAGGGCAAGAGGTACACTTGTATCGCCCCTCAGGGCGTGGTGTGCGTGTGGAGCCCGGCAGAGTACCCCACCTACTGGGAAGAGGTGGCCTGATGGAGTGGCAAGTCGTCACCGTGCTCATCGCCTTAGCGGGCCTCATGGCCACTGTGGGAGCGCCGGTGATCAAGCTTAACTCCACCATTGTCAAATTGAATTCCACCATCCAGGCGATGGACAAGCGCCTGGAAACCGTGGAGAAGCAGGCCCAGAAAAGCGAGGATCACAGTCGGAAATCCCATGAGAAGATCCACGGGCGCATTGACGGCGTGGAGGGCCGGATCAACGACCACGAGACACGCATCACCATTTTGGAAGGAGGCATCAAATAATGGAGTTTGAATATTTGGGCATTATGGGCGTGGCGGCCATTGTGGTCCTGTGTTACTTAGTGGGGCTGGTGGTGAAGGCCACCCCCTGGAACAACAACCAGGTCATCCCCATCGTCTGCGGGGCGGCGGGCCTGGCCCTGGGCCTGGTGTGCTATTTCGCCGGCCTGGAGGTGGTCCCCGCCTCGGACCCTGTCACCGCAGCGGCGGTGGGGGTGGTGTCCGGCCTGGCGGCAACCGGTATTGACCAGGTGAAAAAGCAGCTGACCAAAGGAGGGGATGTGTGATGGCCGTACCCGTGCGGCAGAACCTCTGCCCGGCTTCCCGGTATGACATCAAGTGCCCCTACACTAGGACGCCCACCAGGGTCGTGATCCACAACACGGCAAACGACGCCCCGGCGGAGAACGAGATCTCCTACATGCTCAGCCGGCCGGAGGAGATTTCCTTCCACTACGGGGTGGATGATAAGGAGGCGGTCCAGGGCCTGCCCCTGGACCGGAACGCCTGGGCCAGCGGCGACGGCCACGGCAAGGGCAACATGGAGGGCATCCATATTGAGATCTGTTACAGCCTGTCCGGCGGGTCCCGCTTTGCCGCCGCCGAGAAAAACGCCGCCTGGCTCACGGCCCAGCTGCTCCGGCAGTACGGCTGGGGCGTGGAGAAAGTCACCAAGCACCAGGACTACGACGGAAAGTACTGCCCCCACCGCACCCTGGACCTGGGCTGGGGCAGGTTTGTGGAGATGGTCAAAAAAGAGCTGAACACACCGGAAAAAGAGGAGGAACCCGATTTGACAGAAGCAGAGGCCAGAAAGATCGCCCAGGAGGAGATTGGCAACTACTTTGCCGCCCTTGAGGAAAAGCCCGTGTCCGGCTGGGCCAAGAAGCACGTGGAGCTGGTGAAAGAGCGGGGAATCATGAACGGCGACAAAGACGGAGGTTTTCGGCCCGGGGACGTGATCACCCGGGAGGAAGTGGCTTCCGCTCTGGTCAACGCCCTGGGACTGGGAAAGGAGGCCTCGGACTATGCCCGACAGGCCTTTGAAAAGGCCACACAGGCGGGGCTGCTGGACGGCGCCATGCCCAGGGAAGCCCTGACCCGGGAGCAGTTCGCCCTGGTGCTGGACAAGCTGGGGCTGGTGCCCTGGGCAGAGGAAGAAGCTGGGGAGGAGCCCCAGCAGCCCGCTGCCCCGGATGATCCTCAGGACCAGCAGGAGGACGCCCCCGGCGGGGAAGCTGAGAAAGAAAACGGATAACAGCCAGGCGGGAGCCATTCCCGCCCCATGAGAAAGCCCGCAGCGTGCCGGAGAGAACCGGTGGCTGCGGGCTTTTTTATTTGAAAAAATGTGTGGAAGTTGGTTTTCCTAAAAATCTGACTACTTTTTGACTACCTGACCTTCGTCAAAACAGGACAAAACTAGAATTTTCAAAAATAAGAAAGCCTAGCAAAAACGCTTTAAAATGGCGTAAATGCTAGGCTTTTCTTGGTGACCCACAACATTTGATATACAAAATTTCTCGTCCGAGAGGTCGCTTTCGATTCTGTCTAAGAGTTTGTCCTCAATGGCAACGTCTTCATCGCCTGTAGTAAAAGTGATAATTAACTTGTCATCGTAAAGGAAAATCTTATTGACAAAAAGGCGGATTAGGGCCTTGCGATAAGTCAAGTTGGAAATATCCCCCTGGGCAAGCTGGGTGAGATACTCTATCACTTGGTCTTCTGTGACTAGATAGTGACGGGCTTTTTCCCGTTCAAGCTGTTCTGTAGCCGCTTTTATGTCGGCTGCCAGTTTGCTTAGGTCTTCAAGAAGCATATTCCGTACAGCGTCATCCTTGCACGCACGCAGATTGACCATCTGATTTTCCTTACTGTTTTCTAGTTCTTTTACCGATTTTTCAAGACGTTTGATTTCGGAGTTGTCCTCCATACTTTGGGCAATTTTTACTACTTCTTTAGCAATTCGTTTGATGTTGGGAGCAGTTAAAAGCCTTTTACATTCTGAAATGACAATATCCTCAATGTATTCCTTTCGGACAGTTTTCTTCTTACAGGTTTTCTGATGGAGGGAGGTCTTACAACGATAGTAGTTGTAGATTTGAGACTCGCCATTTATCTTTTTGTTGGCACTAACTCCTACCATGCCATTTCTGCAGTAACCGCAGAATAATTTTCCTGATAAGATATATTCAGCTCTTGCTCTGGAACGAGCGGGGGCTTTTTTATTTGTTTTCATTACGTCTTGTACTTTGTCAAATAACTCTTGGTCAATGATTTGCGGCATCCCGCCTGGAATTTCTCTACCGTTATAAATATAGATGCCAAGATATTTTCGGTTTTTCAGCAGCGTGTGCAAGGAGTTTTTATTGAAAGCGACTCCCTGGGCTGTTTTCAGTTGTCGTGCGTTTAGGTCATCGCATATCTTTTTCATGCTCCATCCCCTGGCATATTTTTGAAAAATCTCCTTTACAATGGGTGCATACATTTCATCGATGATATATTTTTTCTTGCTTTTTTCACTTTTAGGATTAACTTTTTCTAATTTATATCCTAATGGAGTAGTGCCTCCATTAGATAAACACTTGTCAGCGTTTAAATCAAGATTTCGCTTAACTTTTTCACCTAATTCTCTGCTATAAGATGAATTACTACCTATTATCATAGGAAGTACAAGGTCTCTAAGCGGACCTTCAGGTACGAGTTCTTTAACAGATTCTACATCGACTCCTCTTTCTTCAAGTGCGGCCAAATGGACAAATGGTGTATATTTTCCACGGCTGAAACGATCAAAACGGTAAATCAGAACCTTGCTAAACTGTCCCCTTTCGCTATGTTTTAACATAAGTTGAAATTGAGGACGGTCATCGCTTCTTCCGGATAAAGCTCTATCGACATATTCGCGGATAACAGTGTAGCCCATCTGTTGAGCGTATTCATGACAAATTTTTAACTGAGCTTCAATGGATTCTTCTCTTTGTTTACTGTCAGAGTAGCGGGCATAGATAACGACATTCATACTTGTCCCTCCACAAGATGTAAATACTTGTAAATGGTCGGATAGGAAAGAGCGCACAAGCGGGAAAACTCTTTCTTGTTAATTTCTCCCTTTTTATACTTAGGATAGTGCTTGTAGAAAATGGCGGGAATATCGTCAACGGTTGTGGTGGGCCTGCCAATGGTCTTGCCCTTGGCCTTGGCGTTCTCCATGCCGCTTTTCACCCGCTGGCTAATCATGTTTCGCTCCAGCTCGGCAAATACGCCCATCATTTTTAACATCCCCTCTGTCATGGGGTCTAGCTCTTTACTGCAATCTACAACGAAGCTGCCCAGCACCAGCTTGATATGACGTTCCTTGGCAAGTTCGATAATGTCGCAAAGCTGCTTGGTGCTGCGGGTAATGCGGCTGACCTCTGTTGCCAGGATGGTGTCCCCAGGCTTTACCACAGCCAGCAGTTTCATCAATTCCGCACGGTTGATTTTTGTGCCGCTTTCATACTCCAAGTAAATGGTCTTGTCTGTGGCTCCCTGCTGTTTCAACTCTCGCACTTGGCGGTTGATGTCCTGCTCTTTTTCATTTGTTGAGCATCTCGCATAACCGTAAATCAACTTTATCACCAGACTTTTATCTATGTTGTATATATTATAAGATATAAACGAAAAGAAGTCAACTGTTTCTTTTATAAAATCTGGTAAAAAACAGCCCGCAACCAGGGCGATTGCGGGTGTTTTGAAAGTGAAAATTTTATAAAGGAAAAGAGATGTTTGTTTTTATTTCGATTTAAAGCGGCAACAAAATATCACAGCCACAGGTACAAATGCCACCGTTGCTAGCTATTTCTTCAGGAGAATAAGAGCGACCACAGAAAGCACAATCTTTCCATCCTATTTTTCTCCAGCAGTTCCAACATAAAAATTGACTACCTGTTATTACGTTTCCTCCAGTATATGTCGTGTCAGCTCCACACTCCGTACAGTTATGAAACTGAAATGTATCCGCCATATACTTACAATCATCGCATAAATAGTCTCCATTGGATGTATAGTCATCTGTTGATATACCCGCACTACAATATTTGCACACACTACAATTAGAACAACGGTTGGGGGCGCAATTCTCCGTTTCTTGTTCAATCAGTGAAACTCCGCAGATTTCGCAGTACCCGAAACTCCCTGCGGCTTTCTCACGCAAACAGTCGATACAAATGTGAGTGTCAGGGTCTAGTGATAAAGACCACAGGCCAGTTTTGTGGCATTGGGAACAGCTGTAATATGGCCCCTGAGTACCGGCAAAGTCCTCATTGCAGTATCGACAGTGAACCCAGGAAACAGCACCTCCTACGTCATAGCCCCCTCCACAGGTGGGACAATAAATTTCGGGTTTCGCTTGATCGATTGTGGAGCAAGCTCTACAAGAGGTTCCTTCTTCATTGACATACTTACAAATAGGGCAAATGTAATAGCCGTTTTGGGTAGAAAGCGGCACGGCAGGCGGATCGGTGACATCACGTCCGGCAATGTACTCTACGAACTTTGTCAAAACAGTTGCAACCTGCGCTCTGGTCGAATTTCCTTTGGGGTCAACTGTCCCATCCCCCATACCAGTGATAAAGCCCTCAGCGACAGCCCAACACATGGCGTCATAGGCGTAACTAGAGATTTCATCGCAGTCGGAGAAACCAGACAAAGACGCGCGGTTATCACTGTCAACGCCAAGCAGTTTGGCGTACCGATAGAGCATGGTTACCATCTGCTCTCTGGTGATGTTCTGCATAGGGGAAAAGGTGCTTTCACTCGTGCCAGACGTGATCCCCAGCGAATATGCCCATTGCACTGGCATATCATACCAACTACCTGTGGCAACATCAGAAAAGTGGAACCCATACCCATAAGACGGCTTGCTGCTCAGGTTGTGGAGAACGGTGACCCACATACCTCGTGTCATGGGAGAGTTAGGCGCAAATTCCGTTTCACTTACACCATTGAACAGGCTCAATGCGCTGGCCTTGTCCACAGCTTCTTTATACCATCCAGAACGGTTGTCTACAAAGTCTTTAGCTTCGCCGAGAACACTGGGAACATAAATGTTGGCGAGGGTGTCATAGGAATCATTAGTGATGGTTAGGAGAACGTCCCCCTGAGACGCTTGTGCTTTTGTGGAAGTATAGCCATTAGATAAAGTGGTGATTGAGCTATCAATATCTTTTTGATTTTCTTTGGAAAAGATAGGTACTATATAGATGAGCCCATTCGGTTGAATAAACTGATATTTATTATTACCTATCGGTGTAATCCGGTATTCTATCGGGTTAAAATTCTTGTCTTTAAATTCTATGGATTTAAGAGTATAACCTTCGTCAGGAGCTATTGTGACTGTTATTGTATCGCCTACTTGGTGATTATCCCAATTGTCATCATACTGAATGTCAAAATACCATGTTTCAGGCATCACTAATCCATCTATATCGGGAATAATGCTATATTTTGCAGCACTATCATCAATATCAAAAGCATGGTAGCCAGTTAGCCACGGCCTAAAAACATAGGTTTTTCCGGGGACAGGATTATGGATAGTGACAGTGTCACCTTCACTCGTTATTTCGGAACCAAATGCGTCAGATTCATTACAGACCCATTTGTAAAAAGGTAGATTTATCATGGCGTGGAGATTGTGAATGGGGTTTTGTTCGGGCAAAGAGAACGTAGCTGTTTGCGTAGTAGCGTTGATTTTAACATTCAAAACAGGGTATTCAGCGGGATAATACTCATGACCTGCCCAAAATACTATCTTAACTGAATCTGCCTGGGAAGTGGGTATCATTGTTTCCGCGCTGGCACTGAGGGGCAGAACACCCAACAACATACAGCACACGAGCAGTAGGGATAAAATCTTTTTCATGAACCTTCACCCTTTCTCCGTTGAAAATTGTACGTTAATTTTATTTTATCACAACTTCTTCTAGTAAGATAGAAAAAAGCCAAAAATTGGAATCACTTTTCGGGAAAACAGGCACGGAACGCTTAATACACTCTTGAAAAGAGCACTTCCGTATCCTGCGGCAAATACATTGTGAGATTGCCGCCATCTGCGTCAAAATAGATGATTTCAGAGGGCGCGGATTCGTCCCACATTTCTCCCACATCCCAACTGAGGTGAAAATCTACTCCAGCATAATAGAGATAAGCGGAGCCATCCGCATAGAGCGTGAGTTGTGCGTCAGAGCTGTCTATATCATGAGGTTCGCCATTCACCAGAATCTGATACCCCTCATAGTACCCTGCGATATCATAGAATTCTTGAGAGTACGAATCTTCCGGGTCAAAAAACTTGTAGTGGCATTGCGGACATTCAAAACCACTGATACCAACACCCGATACCGTGAAACCGTAGTTGCAATTCGGGCAATAGACGTTCGGCTCGTTATAGGGCTGGCCGTAGATTTCATAGCAAGATTCACACATTCCATCAATCAACCCCTGATAGGTACAGTCGGCCCCGCACACAGAACAGTAGACCGGGGAAGGTTCCAAAGGTTGCTCAGAAGAAATGGTTGCCTGTGATTCCAAAGTATCCGGGGGATTAGTTGCCGAATTTGGCTCCGGTGATGGTGTTATATCCTCCTTTGAAGATACCGGGGCTTCACTGCTGCTTTGAGCACTGCTCTGGCTTGCTTCTGGTGATTGAGATGTGTCGGGTTGAGAGGTGCTGTCAGGGGAGTTTTCCGATTCTTCCATATCAGATGAGGGTACCGTACTCTGTGGGGATTCTTTTACGGGCAGATTGCCGGGAAGGTTCGTGAGAAGTATAACTCCCACCACAACGAATGCCGCAACAACGAAAGTGACCAGGAAACGGGGTACCCAGCTTTTCTTCTTGGTGACAGTGTCGCTTTTCTCTACATTTCTCGGCTTTCCAGGTTCTCTCGAGGAAATTGGCTGATAAGAAGGAACCCGGCTGGCGCTATGGCGTGGCCTGGGCCTGTCAACCGTTACCTTCATGGGGTTGAGAATTCTATGTTCTACTATGGGATTCCCTTTCTCTACGGCGTTAACTGAGGTACTGTGGTTGTTATCCTCAGTGAATATTTTGGAGTCTTGTGTAGAACTGGAAATATCCTCAAAAACGGTAGCTCGCTCTTGTTCGAGCGGCTGTTCTGGTACTTGGTTATCGGTATCTTCTGCTTGTCTACCTGCTTTCACGGTCTTGACAGGAGGTTTGGGATGTTCCTCTGGAACGGAACTATGAGGGGGAATGTGGCTTTTTCCCCATCCCTCTGGCAAATTGCCTTTTCGCCATTTTCCTGGAAGGTTGCTCATTCGTCAATCCCCTTTTCTTTTAAATACGATCCCCATGACAATGTAGGCAATCACTGGCAGGACAAGAAAGCCAATCAGGCAAGCCCAGAGCCGTATCCAAACTACGGGGATATCGGTATAATTTGAAATCCCTTTACAGATTCCGAATATCCACTTTCCCTTCCTGGCTTTTGCAAATTTCCGATTATCAACGATGCCTGCTTCCACATCCTCTTTATAGGGGATACAAATGGCAATTAAAAAATAAATGCCTAAAGCGGCATACACAATATTGCAAATGCGAATCCATAATACGGGAATCCCTGTGTATTCAGAAAGCCCCTTGCTTAAACCAGTGACAACTTTATTGGTTTTAATTCGGTAGAGTTTGGGTTCCTCTGATTCCTGCTGGATTTCTTCCGGGGCATTTGCGGAAACGGCATTTCCACAATCCGGGCAAAAGATATAGGTACAGGTATCCTTCTTCTGCGTAATTTGGAATATCCGAAAACCGCTGATTGCAATGTGGAAGATTCCTAAATACATCAGTCTGAGCAACGAGCGGAGCCCGTATGCAGGGAGGCCCAGTCCTGTTTTTATTTTATCTTCCTTACTGATAATCATGGCGTGTTCATATCCACAAAATGGGCATTTTACATTTCTCTCAATAACGGTAGGTTCATGGAGTATCACTTGAAAATCCTCTCCCTCATTTTTCTGTGTTATAAGGCTAAACGGTCTGTTTTACCTCAATAAACAACTCCGGGCTGACATTCAGAGCCAGGCAGATGGCCCGCAAATCATCGGCATAAAGTGTCCGCTTTCCATTCATGATGGCGTTAAATGTGGTTTTTGGTATGCCAGCTTTTTGGGCCACGGCAACCTGCTTTAGACCTTGGCTATCAATGTAGGCCCGCACTTTTTCATATACACACATGAAACTCCCCCTTTCTTGGTATTACAGTTAATCTGGATTTTTCTACATAATAACACAGTATATCTGTAAAATCAACTTTTTTATTCAGGATTTCTGGATTTGTTCTTTACTTTTCAAGATGACCGGGTATAATCTTGGTAAGAGGGCAGGTGAATCTTTTGAATAAGAAATATGATATAGGGAGCCGCATCCGAAAATATAGGGAGGAAAGCGGCATGAGCCAGAAAGAATTGGCGAGCAGAATCAACGTGAGCAACAGCCGGATTTCCAACTGGGAGCAGGGCTTAAACCGGCCAGACGCAGATGTGCTTGCGGATATATGTAGGGCGCTCAACATATCCCCCAGTGAATTGTTGGACGTTCATCTCTGCGGGGAAGAATTAAGCAGCCAGGAGAGAAAGGTAATCCAAGCCTACCGGGATAACCCGGATCTACAACGAGCTGTCAACATTTTATTGGGATTAGAGAAAACCTAACCCTGAGAGGTGTGTCTCTGCCCTATGATGTACCAGGCTTCTACTGTGGAAGATAAAATTATGGGACGAAGGGAAAACCGGCCTTGCGCAACCATTCTCAGCCTGCAAGTGAGATAATTTTAGGTGCTGCGGAAGATGAAAAAGGGAAGGCCAGATTAAGAAACATTTCGATAGAGTTTTCAGGGATAATTTAAGAATTAAGAACGTTATGTCGCCATGGTTTTTGCCCTGGCGATTTTTCTTTTTACCCGGAAAAAAACCTTGTATATTGTTGTAAGCGGAATGATACTAAGCCTCAAACTGTTTTCTTCGTTGCCTATCAGGTTTTGAAACGGTCAAAACCCCTGTAAAGCCAAGGGGCATCTAACTGAGATGAAAAAAACAGGACTATGTGGTAAAGCCGTTCGAGAAAAAGGAAAACCGCCTGCAAAAAGGCTTCTCACAAAAGAGAGGGGGTGGCAACATGACAAAGACAATCAAGCACACTGTTCGGAAAAGCACATTCAAGCCAAGTAGCTTCGGCAAAACGAATCGGGGCAGCTCACTAAAAGACTTACAGCGGATGGCAACACAGATTTCTAGAGGAAGTTTCCCCTCTGGTATTCGGTTTAAATGAGAAAAAGCGGCAGAATGCAGGAAAGCCATTGAAATCCTTGGCGGGAATCAATGGCTTTCGCATTGAGCAAGTGTTCAGAATTAAATAGTATAAATAGTAAAAATGGGTTAAGAGGATGACGCTCAACTATTTTTACTATTATTACTATTTTTTGCGAGAGGATTCACCTCGATTTTCTGGGAAGGTCTGCCTTGTTGTCCAGTCCTAATTTCTGAAGTCCTGATATAATGACGTTCTTCCAATAACTTAAGTGGCGCTTCCATTTCTTTCGCAGTTTTGAAATGCCCTTTGCACTTGTTAAAGAGTGCGCTTTTGGAAAAGCTATCTTCCTGTAAAGCGTGAATACGGCTCCACAGATACTTGGCGTCCTTTTCAGTTGAATCGATAGACATCATTTGATAGGCGGCAACAGTGTGGTGAGTAACACACTTCATGACTTTTATGGCCCGCTCCACTGTATCAGCGGAAATGGGGGTTTCCAAAGCATTCTCGACTTCTGACGCATGGAACAGAGCGGCAATGCGGGCAGTTGTTCCTGTGGCTTTATTTCCCCAGTCTTTGAAAAGCTCCCAATCAAATTGTAGATGGTTTTCAATCTCTTGAGAATAGTCGAACAAAACTGTTCTGGCTTTATCGCTTAAATAAAGCGTCCCTGTCCCCGTCGAAGAAAGGATTTTATTAGTAAAAAGTTGATAATCCGATTTCACATGGGGAGGAATTGAGGGAGAGTTCACGTTTCGAAATCCAACTTTTGATCTGCACATAGCATAAATGAAGCGGGAGCACAAGCCTCGACCTTCGAACTCCTTGTTTTTCATAACGCTTTCAAGGACTATGGGCTGAACTGTCAACATCATGGACATGCGCGGATTCCGAATGTAGTTACCTTTTCTACCAATTCGTTCCACAGTAATAGCATCACCGGAGAATCCTTTCAAGTAAACGTCTATGTCCAAACCGTGTTTATATTTTCCAGCCATGGTGGTGAAAACACCCCCCTCAGTACTTTGAATGGTAATGGAGCTGTTGTGTTTTTCCAAAGTATCAACCAATTTCTCCTGCGTGGAATCATCAGTTAACAGCTGAAAAGGGTAGATTTCCTGAAACGCTTCTAACTCTTCTTTGGCAGCAATCACGTCTTCTTTGCATTTGGTTATATTGTCCCCCTTTTCTAGAGCTTTTTCATACGAGCTTTTAGCTTTATTATAGTTGATTTCCAATATTGCCTTGGCCGCCTGATTTTTTGCAATCAAAGTACGTTCTTGCTCTCTCCGACTTTCCTGATAGTCCAAAATGGGAGATACTAAGGCTCCCATAACTGGACTTTTCCTTTCCCCTGATGAAGCGATTGCTAATGTGTACAGGCAGAGAGGTTGTGTCCAGTCTGATTTTATTTCCACTGTATAGCGAGATTGGAATGCAGTGGACAAAACGCTCAGAGAGAGAATTCCCCCCATTTCAAGTGGTGTTTGTGTGCTTTCTGCCAATGCCGCCACAAAGTCTGCCAGCGGTTTAGGCAAGCATTCCACGGGAAAGTCAGGAAGCGAAACTGATTCAAGGGGCATTATGGGTTCCCACTCTTTTATGGATTGCGTGGGGGCGTGAAGTGCCTTTGCAGTATAGACTTCCCGGCAAGAGTCAATAGCATGTCGAACAGTGATTTCCCCATAAGTTCTTTCACCTCTTTTTTCATCCCATTTGGGCCGCATGAGCTTAGATTTGCGGAACAAGCGGTCAATGATGTGGGGCTCACGGTTACACCAAAAAGCTAACATTCCACACAGGGCAAGATCTGCCCGGCTGTCATCATTCTCATAGTCGGAAACGTCTCCATTCCAAAGGCGAGAGAATTTGTCGCCGTTTTTCGCCGAGAAAGCCGCCTTTAAAATGTCTTCATCTGAGAGGGCGTGTGATGTAGTAGAAGAAGCCGAAGTAGGCGCCGGGAGTGCAGGGGTTTTCTTTTCGTGGGAATCTGGCCGCTCAATATAAGTCTGATGAATGAAATCGATGGCAATCTGGTCTTCACGGATTTCTTGAATGTTACCCCAAAGATTTCCCGTCATAGCGAAATAACGGTTACTGCCAGCCCCATACATTTCAAAGGGGCCGCTTCTCCGTCTTCCATCGGGGAGCAGTCCTTTCATAATAATATGTAGGCCTGTCCCACTTTGGGAAACTTCTGTGTAGCTGTGGAGAACCTTTACGATGTCTTGGGCTTCTGGCGTCAATTTCCCTGTCGCAGGATTTAGGCAACCATCGATATCTACTGCTATAAAGGGTGTTCCTGTAAAGACGAAGCCAATTCCACTGAAATTCCCTGTCTGATAGGCTTGTACGGCTTCTTCAAAGCTCGTCCATGTGCTGGGGTCGTTTACACTTGCATGCCTACCTTTTACGGAATAAGGTACTTTAGTGGGCTTGCTGCCATTCCGGGGTTCTAACCGCCAAACAAGCCAGTTGTGATAGGATTTCATAGAAGATGGGATTTTTTCGAACATTGATTTTTTCCTCCTTGTCTAGCCCTCGCTGCGTTTTAAGCAGCTAAGGGCATTTTGTTTTTTTGGGCGATTCGTAGGATACTTCTATTAACTATTGGTAAAAATGAAATTGTTGGTTTATAGGGAAATAACGGTTAGAATGTCTGTGACTCGTCATCTATGTGCTGTTTCTCATGAGCTTCTTGAATAGCAGCTATGATTTCGTCAAAGCATTCATAAGCAAACTGGCGGGCTAATTCTTTAGAGATAGTCGTGTCTAACATGGCGCATAAACCTTTCTTGGTTAAGATTTATTGCGCATAACTAGTCTTGAAATAAAATGCACTTGACGAACCAAAATGAGTACAGTATACTTGAGGGTATGGATACTTTAGAGGACTTCGAGAAACAATTTGGTGTTGAAAAGCAGTGTCTGGACTATCTGACCCGCCTCAGATGGCCCAATGGCTATCGCTGCCCCCGGTGCCATCATGATGAAAGCTGGAAAATTAGCGATAAAAAATATAAATGCAAAAACTGTGGTTATCAAACTACTGTAACAGCGGGAACAATCTTCCAAGATTCTCATGTTCCCTTGACTGATTGGCTGAAAGCGGCTTGGTATTTGACATCCTCTTCTGGAAAAAAGACAGCTGCAGAATTGCAAAAATTGTTAGGACTAGGGAGTAATCGTACGGCGCAGCTTATGATGGATAAGTTTTCCTTGGTATGGGACAGCTGCGTGGGCTACCAGTTAGAGGGTACCATTGAAATCCAGACAAGAAAGATCCTGCTTCCAATCTCAAAGGAAAAAAAGTTTGTCTTGTTTATAGCTGCGGTGGAACTATATGGCGCGAAAGCGGGACGTGTACGGATGGGAATCGTTCGTGAAAAGTTCTACCAGAATGAAAATGAGTTTGTCCGAAAGACCATTGCGCCAGGCAGTAAACTGTTAGGGGTCCGTTGGAGCAATAGTAATCAGCTTTTTCAAACGGGAGAATACGAACGAACAGCCAAACGGCCAGAATATACCTTTAAATATGCCGTAAAGGCACTGGATGATTTAGCAAGCTCAATAGAAAGGATTAGAGCGCAGAAAAGCACGATTCCCCGGTACATTAGGCAATATTGTTTCCGCAAAAACCGCCTGCTTGGAAAAGTCGAGTTTGAAACACTTTTGAAAGCGGCCATTGATTTTCAGCCCACGCCTTATGGTGAATTACCTGCCAAATCCAAAGCTAAATAAAAAATAGAAAAAGCCGACTAGACGAAAATCCGTCTAACCGGCTCTTGAAAGCGGGGCATTTTAATATGGCTCGATTAAATTGATTAGAATAGCAAAACCCCCGAGAAAATAACATTCTCGGGGATTTTGTATAATATTGCTGTGGTGACCCATCGGGGATTCGAACCCCGGACACCTTGATTAAAAGTCAAGTGCTCTACCGACTGAGCTAATGAGTCTCAGAAGCTGTCCTATGGTGGACAGCTTATATATTATAACAAGAATCTTTCCTGCTGTCAACTGAAAATTCTGGACAAAGGCGGCTTTGCCGGAAAATGTTTGGAAAAAACCGGGAACCGTCCCCTGCCTGGCCAAATGGCAGCGCGCTCAGGAGGAGATCTCCTGGGCAAGAAGCACCAAGTCCGGGGTGGAGAGGACCCCGTCTCCGTCCAGGTCCGCCGCCCGGCGGTAGGGGTCTTCCGCAAGGGTTTCTTCCAGCAGCAGTTCCTGGGCTGTCCGCAGGTCCTGCCGGTTCAAGGTGCCGCTGCCGTCGCAGTCTCCCAAAACCACCAGGGTGTAGCCTTCCACGGTCATGCCGGTGGCCAGGTGTCCCTCTGTCACCGGGGTTCCATCAGGCCGGCAGACCTGGACTCCGTCCGGGGCGAAGTAGGTGAGAAGCTGAGACAAAGTCACGTCCATGGGCATAACCAGGTACTCGCCTTCCTGAGTGATGCCTTCCGGTGTGGGCGGCAGAGGCGTTGGCCGTGGTTCCGGGGAAGGAACCGTCTCTGGGGAAGGAGTGGGCTCGGGGGTGTCGGTGGGCACCGGGGTGGAGGCGGGATCAGGAGAGTCGGCGGGCACCGGAGTGGGCGTTCGCTCGGGTGTGTTGGAAGGCTCCGGAGCGGGGCTGGGGGACTGGAAGAACTGCACAGGGGTGAACCAGTAGAAGCCGTCCTCCTGGGAGATGGCACCGCTGCCGCACAGGGCCAGCAGGGTTCCCCGAAGGGAAACGGTGCCCTGGGATTCCCCGGAAAGGGAGACGCACTCCAGGGAGCTTTCCGAAACCTGGTACAGCAGTTGTCCCTCCCGGTCCAGGGCGCAGAGGAGGGGATCGGAGGGCATGGTCACGGTGTTGACCTGAACCGATGAACCTTCCTGGTAGCTGCAGAGAGACCGGAAGGGCGTGGAGACATAGAGGGTTTCGCCCAGCAGGTACAGAGGCGAAGGGGACAGAATGGCGCTCTGCCACTGCTGGGGGCTTTGGGCTGGTCCCCAGAAGCAGGTGAACCCGGACACGGCAAACAAGGTGCCCTCCGGGGTGATCTGCAGAAAGGACACTCCGGTGACGGCGCCCACCTGTTCCAGCAGGCAGTCAGGGGTGTGTTTCCACAGGCTGTTTCCGTGGTTGGAATCTGCGAAATAAAAAGAACCCTGACCGTCGCAGTCGAAGAGCGAAAGGTTCTCCGGCGCAACCGGCAGGAGCCGGGTGCGGGTGGGCAGCAAATCGGGCAGAGAAAGCTGCGTGAGGAAAGCGGTGCCATCCTCACATTCCACCACGAACAGGCTGTCGCCCCGCAGGGCCGCCCACAGAATGCCGCCGTTGGCGCCCCGGTAGCAGGCTGCCGTCTCGCCGCTGGAGCGGTCCAGGGCCAGAACGCTCCCCTTGGTTTTGTTCCCGGCGGAAGAGGCGAACAGGCACAGCTCGCCCCACTCCTCCATAAGAAGGACAGAGCTGCCGGAAGGGATGGCGGACACCTGGACGGACAGGACTCCGGGATCCCCTTGGAATGCAAAGAGAAACAGCATGACAACCAACAGGCCCAGGATCACCAGGGCCCGGGAAAGCTTTTTGTTCCGCCTGAACCAGAGGACAGCGCGCTCCGGGCTCAGACGCTGAGTTCCGTTCATAGCAAAGTCCCTTTCTACCCCTGCGGCGGTTCCGCAGGTTTTCCCACAGTGCTTCGCGGGGCTATACCTCCCGTTCCCGGAAATATTCCCTGGCCAGGTCGTTGTCTCCGGTGAGGGCGGCAAGCACCAGCTGGTACACCCCCTCCGGGTCCCGGTAGAACCGGTCTTTCACCATTTTGGCCTGGACTTTGTCAGGCACGTACAGGGAAATGGACATCAGCTCCATGTCCCCTCCGGAAATGTGGCAGGTCACCTGAGCGCCCCGCTTTGTCTTCTGGACCTCCACCCGGTTTTCCCTTTGGGCGCGGGCCAGGGAAAGCAGGGTGAATGCGGCTTCCAGGGCCTTGTCCCGCACAGAAAGGGGAAGGGTGGCGTCCAGGTTTTCGGCAATTTCTTTTCCCGTGGCGGTGACGGTGAAACAGCCGTCCTCCGTTTGGGAGACGTTTCCCTGGGAAACCAGCGTGGCAAGGGCGTCCTCCACCTCGAAATAGTTGGCCAGTCCCTTTTCCTGGATGATCTTGGTCAGGTCCTGGCGGGCGAGGGGAGCGCTCACGCTGGAAAGAATGTAGCACAACAAAATGCGGATATCGTTTTTGTGCCAAAGGCCGCCAGGTTCCACCCCGGCGGAAAAAGCGTCCTGCTTCATGGGCAAGCACCCTTTCAAAAAGTAACTGGTCTGCTGGTTTGAACTGAAACAATTATAGCAAATTTGGGATAAAATCGCAAGGGAATCGAGGAGTTTTTAGGCGGTTTCTCCGCCCAAAAGGGTTCTTATTCGCTCTTTTGGTACATCAGCCGCCGGTTTTTCACAATCACGGTGATGCGGAACGCCAGAATGGAGCCCTCGGTGACGGTGGTGAGCACGCACAGACTCACCAGGCTGATGCCCCATACTCCCCAGATGACCAGGGCACCCAGCAGGTACACCGCCGTGCCGAACACCACGGAAATGTTGGCGTATTTGGCCAGCCCCATGGCGCCCAGGGTGGGGTACCCCAGCACGTAGTTGGGGAAGGCGAACACCGCCACGGGGATCAGCAGCCGCAGGGGGAGCACCACCTGGGTGCCCTCCTTGCCCAGCCACAGCACCAGCAGGGGCTCCGCGAAAATGAACACAAAGGCGCACCCCGCCAGAATGATGGGATACACCAGCAGCATGGCCTTTTTGATCAGGCTGAAGTTCCGGTGCTTCATCATGTGGGGGTAGAGGCTGTCGGCAATGGGGGACATGCCGCTGCGGGCCGCCCCGATAATCTTGTCCGCGTTGGTGTAAAGGCCGGTGGCGGTGGCGCCGGCCATGGAGTTGAGCAGAATGCCGTTCAGGTTGGAGTTGATGGAGGAGGCCACCTTGGACAGGAAGAACTGGGAGGACTCTTTCAGCTCCTCCCACACCTGGCGCCAGGAGACACGGCAGAAGTGGATCCCCACCTTGCTGAACAGGTGCCAGTACACAAACACAATGGCGCCCACGTTGCCGATGGCGGTGAACAGGGGAACCATGTAGTAGTCTCCCGGCTGGTGGACAAAGAGGAAGATCATCATGGTGGCGAAGAACTTGATGGCCACTGCCCGCACGGTGATGGTGGCCATCTGCTCCAGGCCCCGGTACATAAAGTCGGGAAGCAGGGCGTAGGTGCACACGGACACCAGGTAGAAGGCGTACACCAGCACCTGCCCCAGGTCCGGCAGGGAGGGGGCGATGAAGGCGAAGAGGATCAGGAAGGAAAGGGCCATGAACAGCGCCTTTGCCAGAATGACACAGGTGAGCACCTGGCACAGCAGGTGCTTGTCCTCCCGGTTCCGGGAGATCTTGGCGGTGGCGGAGTAGATAAAGCCGAAGTCGATGAGGATCTGGAAAAAGTTGGTGGCGTACTGAGCCGCTCCCAGCACGCCGATCCGGTCCAGACCCAGCACCCGCATCTGGTACCCCTGGGTGAGAAGCCCCAGGGCCATGTTGGAAAACTGGAGGATGTAGAGCATCACCGTGTTTTCCAGCAGCCCGCCCCGGCGGCGGTTGTTCCATTTCTGTTTCAGGTCCATAGCGTCTCCTTTCAGCCCATCCGGTCTTTCAGCCGGAACAGCACCGCCACCAGGCCGTACATCCGCTTTTCCAGCAGGGACAGCAGCAGCCGGTGGAGCCGGTTCAAACGGGGCAGGTATTTGCAGCGGCGGTAGTCGGGGAACCACTTGTTCAGGTAGTCCCGGAACTCTCCCAGCAGAGGATGCTTCCGGTCGATGAGCAGCACCCGCACCGAGGCGGTGAGGTAGGCGTGGAACAAGGTCAGGTAGCACAGCTCCTGGCGGTACCGCTCGAACAGGCCCTGGTCCTGGAAGTAGGGCAGCAGATCGTCAAAGGCCCACAGGATCTCCCGGTTCCGGTCCGCGTTCTGGTTCTTGGTGATGGACCCGGTGCGGCTCAGATAGTCGTAGCCCACGTAGTTGAGGAACACCACCCGGCTGGCGGCAGCCAGCAGTTTGGGCGTGGTGCGGATGTCCTCGTACCACACCCGGGGCGGGTACAAAATGCCCGTGCGGGAAAGCAGCTCCCGGCGGTACAGCCGCCGCCAGGCAGAGGGAGCCGTCATCAGCAGGTCCGGATGGTCCTTCAGGGTGAGGCCCTGGTCCGTGGGCACGTCCTCCACAAAGGTCTGGAGGGTGTTTCCCTGCTCGTCCACCGAGCGGAACCCGAACATCACCAGGTCCGCCTCCTCCCTCAGACCTGCCTCCAGAGTCTTTTCCAGCAGCTCGGGCTCGATCCAGTCGTCGCTGTCCACCAGCAGGACCCAGTCCCCGGCGGCGGCCTGGATTCCCGTGTTCCGGGCGCCTCCCAGGCCCTGGTTCTGCTGGTGGATCACCTGGATGCGGGGGTCTGTTTGGGCCAGCTGGTCGCACAGGGCGCCGCTGTGGTCGGTGGAGCCGTCGTCCACCAGAAGAAGTTCAAAATCCGGCTCCGTCTGGGCCAGAATGGATTGGACACATTTTTCCAGATACGCCTCTACGTTGTACACCGGTACGATCACCGTGGCTTTTGGCATGGGATTACCCTACTTTCTTGGTGGCGGAAACGCCCCGTTGTTTGGCAAACATTATACACGGTCTTTCGGCTTTTTGCAAATTTTGGTCCTGGTTTTCCTTTTTATTAGGAAGCCTCCAAGGAAATTGTCTCCCCCAAATGGAGAAATTTGCAAAGCGTACTTGACATTTTCTGCAAAGTAAACTATACTAAAATTGCAAAGTAAACTTAGCAAAGGAGGCGGGACTATCAAGACCAGAATCCCAGAGCTGCGCCGGGAGAGAAAGCTCTCCCAGGAGGAGCTGGCCCGGGCGGTGGGCACCACCCGGCAGACCATCACCTCCATTGAGGTGGGGCGGTACACGGCCTCCCTGCCTCTGGCGTACAAGATCGCCCATTATTTTGGACTGACCATCGAAGAGGTATTCGACTTTTCAGAGCTGGAAGGAGAGGTGCACCATGAAAGAGCATAAAAAGAGGATCCAGCGGGAGAACCGGCTGCTGTGGGTAGGCATTGTGCTGCTGGCGGTGTTCATTGTGGTGGGGGGCGAATTTTGGAACGAGTTGGGCTTTTTGCATAGCTACCAGATGACCGACCGGGCCCGGCAGATGCAAAGTATCCTGCTGTTCGGGTTTCTCGTCTATTTCATCATCCGGCTGGTGATGAACAAGAAAAAGCTGAAAAACCCCTTCCAGATGGAGGCGGACAGCCGCCGGCAGCAAGATGAGCGGCGCCTCCTGGTGGGGGAGAAGGCCGCCAAGCTCTCCGGAGACCTTACCCTGGTGGGGCTGACCCTGGCGGTGTTTGTGACAAGCCTCTATAATATGGATATGTTCAACGCCCTGTATTACACACTGCTGGGATGTGTCCTTTTGCGGGCGGGGAGCTGGTTCTATTACAGCCGGAAATATTGACCCCGCGGGGCGGATATGGTACAATGTCCTCAAACGGAAGGCGGGGGAACAGCAAGGTCCCGCCCTTTGGCCCAGCGATTTTAGATTTTGAGAAAGAGTGGGAAACACATGGTTAAGATCTTGACGGACAGCTCCTGCGACATCAGCCTGGAGCGCTGCGCGGAACTGGGAGTGGAGCTGCTGCCCATCACCGTGAACTTTGGAGACCAGAGCTATCGCGCCAACCTGGACATCACAACGGAGGAATTCTACGACAAGCTGGCGGCGGCCCAGGAGCTTCCCAAGACAGCCCAGATCACCCCGGCCCAGTTCGAGAAGATCTTCCAGCCCTACAAGGACAGCGGGGACGACGTGGTGTGCCTGTTCATCTCCTCCAAGATGAGCGGCACCCTCCAGTCCGCCCGGCTGGCGAAAAATATTCTGGGCGCGGAGAACATTCTGCTGCCGGACACCCTGAACGTCACCTTCGCTCTGGGGCTGCTGGTGGAAGAGGCGGTAAAAATGCGGGACGCCGGCATGACCGGCAAGGAGATTGTGGAGAAGATCGAGGAGCTTATCCCCCGCATCCGGCTGTTCGCCATGATCGAGGACCTGAAGTACCTGAAGATGGGGGGCCGGCTCTCCGCCACCAGCGCCCTGGTGGCCAGCATTCTGGGCATCTGCCCCATCATCACCCTGAAGGACGGCCTGGTGGAAGTGGTGGGCAAGGCCCGGGGCAAGAAGGCAGCCTTCGCCGCCATCCGCAAGCTGGTGGAGAAGGAGCCCATCTCCTCGGACTACTGCGTGACCATGGGCCACGCCAAGTGTTCTGAGACCTGCAAGGCCCTGGAGGACTTCCTGGGGGACCTGCTGAAAAAGCGGAAGGTGTACGTGTCCTCCATCGGAAGCATTGTGGGGACCCATACCGGCCCTGGAGCCGTGGGTCTGGCGTACATTAAAAAGTAAACGGAAAACGGGCCCCCGGGCCCGTTTTTTGGCATATGCCCGGATTTTCGGGCGGAAAAAGGAGGCGGGCTTTGGAGCCTGAAACGAAAAAGAGAATTGTCCGGGTGGCCTTGGTTTTTCTGGCGCTGGGCGCTGCTGCCGGCCTGCTGTTCTGGCTGCGGCCCCCCTGCCTGATCCTGGAGACCACCGGGTATTACTGCGGCGCATGCGGGTTCACCCGCATGGTGGAAGAACTGCTGGAGGGCCGCATGTGGGGGGCGTTCCGGCAGAATCCCTACCTGTTTGTGATGCTGCCTCTTACGGCGGTTTATCTGGGGGGAGAGGGAGTGTGCTACATCCGGGGGAGGCGTCCCCTGTGGAGACGAAAGTGGATGGTCCTTGTCTTCGGGCTGGTGCTGGCGGCGGGGCTGGTGTTCACCCTGCTGCGGAACCTGCCCGGTTTTCAGGCGCTGGGACCCTTTTGAGAGTGGGGAGAAAGGAAGGGATGGCCTGTGTGGAAGAAGTTGGGCTGGCTGGGGGAGAAACTCTGCTTCGGCTTTGGGGCCCTGTTCACCCTGATCGTGATAGTGCAGGCGGCCCTCACCGCCTGCAAGGGCGGCGCCTGGGGGCTGCTGGCCCTGGTGGGGCTGGCGCTGGCGGGTGCGGCCACCGTGGCGGGGCTGCGGTTCCTGGAGCCTCACAGGGCCTTTCCCGCGGCTCTGTTCTCCCTGCGGTTTTTAATCGCCCTGGGGGTTATCCTGGTGTTCGGCGCTCAGCCGGTGCAGGATTTCCAGACCATGTACGGCGCCGCCTGCCAGATGGCCCAGGGAAGCCGGGAGTACCTTCATAACGACTACTTCTACAACTGGGCCTACCAGACGGGGTTCGTGGCCTATGAGGCCCTGGTGATCCGCCTGTTCGGGGAGAGCCTGCTGCCCCTTCAGATATGCAACGCCCTGTGGATGGCCGGCACGGGGTGTCTGGTGTACGCCATTGCGAAACGGCTTCTCCCGGAGAATGGGGCCATGACCGTTTCCCTGGTGTACGCCCTGTACCCAGCCCCCTACTTTCTGGCCGCCGTGCTGACCAACCAGCACATTGCCGCCTTTTTCTACTATCTGGGTTTTTGGCTGCTGGTGCGGAAGAACAAGCTCACCCTGCCCTGGGCGGCTTTGGCCGGGCTGTGCCTCTCCCTGGGCAACGTGATGCGCCCCCTGGGGGCGGTGATTGTGCTGGCGCTGCTGTGCTGGGTGGTGGTGCGGATGTGCAGCTGGCGGGGGCCGGGCACCCTCCGGGCGGGAGGGCTGCTCCTGGCCGCGGCGGTGGTGTACTTTATCTCCACGGAGTTTTTCTCCTGGCTGGTGCAGGCCACGGGCCTGAACCCGGAGGGGCTTTCCAACAACCTGCCCCTGTGGAAGTTTGTGCTGGGGTTCAACCTGGAAAGCGGCGGCGCCTGGAACCAGGCTGACTACAACGCCTATTACCTGCTGCCCCGGGAAGAGGCCGGGGAGCAGATGAGCCAGGCGGTGAGCCAGCGGCTGTCCTCCCTGGGAGTGGGGGGCTTTCTGGAGCTGTTCTGGAAAAAGAGCGTCACCATGTGGGGGTCTCTGGAGTACCTCTACTGGGGCTTCGGCCACCTGAACGGGGAAGCCCAGGTGCTGGGGAGCCTGACCCTTTCCCAGTGCCTCAGCCTGCTGAACTATTTGAACCAGGGGGTGTTCCTGGGGGCCTTCGGGCTGGCGGGGACTGCCCTGGTGTTCTGGCTGTGGAAGGGCTGCGGCAAGGGGCTGCGGCTGCCGGTGATGCTGGGATTCCTGCTGTGCGGGTATTACAGCGTCCACCTGCTCATCGAGGTCCAGGCCCGGTACCGGTATTTCCTTATGCCCGCGGTGTTTCTCCTGGCGGGGGCCGGAGCCCAGCTGCTGTGGCGCCGGTGGAAGGAGGGTGCCTGGCCCGCTCCGGAGACCCTGGGCAGAAAAAAGGAAAAAATCCCCTTGACTTAAAGCGCGCTTTAACCTATATAATCTGTTAGGAAACAGAGAAAAACAGCCCCGCTGGGGCAAGGGAGGATTTGCGAAATTATGGCAGACAAGTATTTGGGAGAGAGCATCAAGAAGCTGGGCTTCGGCCTGATGCGCCTGCCCATGATCGGCGATGAGATCGACATGGAGCAGACCAAAAAGATGGTGGACACCTTCATGGCCAAGGGCTTCACCTATTTTGACACCGCCTATGTGTACATCGGGGGCAAGTCGGAAGTGGCCCTGAAGGAGGCTGTGGTGGACCGGTATCCCCGGGATAGCTTCCAGTGCGCCACCAAGCTTCCCCTGTGGGATTTGAAGGACCCCTCCGAGATGGAGAAGATCTTCCAGGAGTCTTTGGACCGGGCCGGCCTGGAATACTACGATTTCTACCTGCTCCACGCCATGGGCACCGAGCGGGTCCAGAAGGCCGACGAGATGGGCGCCTGGGACTTTATGAAGAAACTGAAGGCGGAAGGCCGTGTCAAGCACATCGGCTTCTCCTTCCACGACACCGCCGAGGCGCTGGAGAACATCCTGAAGGCCCATCCCGAAATGGAGTTTGTGCAGCTGCAGATCAACTACGTGGACTGGGAGAGCGAGAGTGTTCAGTCCCGGAAGTGCTATGAGGTGGCCAGAAAGTACGGCAAGCCCGTGATCATCATGGAGCCTGTCCGGGGCGGTTCCCTGGCCATTATGCCCGAACAGGTGCAGCAGGTGTTCAAGGCGGCCCATCCTGACATGTCCATCGCCTCCTGGGCCATCCGGTACTGCGCCTCCCTGGACGGCATCCTCACCGTGCTGTCTGGCATGTCCACCGAGGAGCAGCTTAACGAC
Source organism: uncultured Clostridia bacterium (assembly GCA_944376265.1). Classification (GTDB taxonomy): domain Bacteria; phylum Bacillota; class Clostridia; order Oscillospirales; family Acutalibacteraceae; genus Acutalibacter. Next base: position 24,327 of record CALWCD010000025.1, read on the forward strand.
AACGTCTCCTACATGGAGAACTTCCAGCCCCTGGACGAGTCCGAGAAGGCTTCTGTCCAGAAGGTGGTGGACATTCTCAACAGCCTGCCCACCATCCCCTGCACCGCCTGCAAGTACTGCGTGGACGGATGTCCCCAGAAGATCAACATTCCCGGGATCTTCAAGGCCATGAACGACCGCACCCTGTACAACAACCCGGAGGCTTCCAAGCGGGCCTACGAAAACGCCACCAAAGAGGGGGGCAAGGCCGCGGACTGCATCCAGTGCGGCGCCTGCCAGGCCCACTGCCCCCAGCACATTGAGATCATCGAGACGCTGAAGAAGGCCGCTGAGACCTTCGCCTAACACAGTTTCCAAAGACCTGGACAGGGTTCTGTCCGGGTCTTTTTCTTTTATGATCGGTGATAATTCCTGATTTCCTGTCGAAAGTGGAGGAAAGGGAGGGGCCTTTTCCGGGAAAAACAGGGGATGAAGACAGAATTTTACCAGAACTTTGCTTTTTTCAAATCCCTGTGTTATAATACCCGTAACTATGATTAGAAGCGGCGGGAAAAACGCCCCCGCATGTTAAGGACGGTATTGCCATGCACACCATCAAAAAGCTGAAGCGGACCATCGTCTTCATTTTGAAGCTGGCGCTGTTTGCATCCCTGTTCGGTATTTTCTTCGGCATTTTTGGCATCAACAATCCCTGGCTGTTCAACCTTTCCAGGACCACGGGGGTCACCATGGTCACCTTTGTGGTGCTGGGCATTGCCCTTATGTCCGTGTACGGAGGCTATGCCATCGGCACCCAGAAAAGCCGGCCCATTGTCCACTCTATGGCGCTGGCCACCATCATTACCGACCTGGTCACCCACCTGCAGCTGTCCATTATGAACACCAGCGAGAAGAACAACGCCTCCTTCGTCTACGAGACGCCGGAGCGGCTGCTGCTGGTAATTCTCCTCCAGCTGGTGGTGATTGTGTTCTTCGCCTACTTCGGCAACTATATCTACTTTTCCCTGGCGCCCCCGGAGAAGTGCTGCGTCATCTCCTCCTCCCGGCAGAGCCTGGGGCACATCATTCCCAAGATCGACCGGTTCCGCAAGCAGTACGAGCTGGATGAGATCATCCGCTACGACGCCCCCAACGTGCTGGACGTGATCTGCCGCAACGACACGGTGTTCCTCTACGACGTGCCCATCAAGGAGCGGAACCATCTCATCGACTTCTGCTACCAGAAGCAGAAGAACATCTACTACAACTTTGAAATGATCGACGTGGTGAGCCAGGGGGCCAAGTATGTCACTCTGGACGACAAGTCCCTGGTGATGTACACCGCCAAGGACCTGACCATGGAGCAGCGCATCGCCAAGCGGCTGATGGACCTGTTCATCTCCCTGGTGGGCCTGGTGATCTCCAGCCCCATTATGCTGGTGTGCGCCATCGCCATCAAGGCGGAGGACGGGGGCCACGTGTTTTACAAGCAGAAGCGCCTCACCAAGTACGGCCGGGTGTTCGAGGTGTACAAGTTCCGCACCATGAAGGAGGAAAACTCCATTCACAAGTCGGTGACGGAAAACGACGACCGGATCACCAAGGTGGGCAAGTACCTGCGGAAGTTCCGCATTGACGAGCTGCCCCAGCTGCTGAACATCTTAAACGGCGACATGACCGTGGTGGGGCCCCGGCCGGAGATGCTGGAGAACGTGGAGAAGTACACCGAGGAGCTGCCGGAGTTTGCCTACCGGCTGCGGATGAAGGCGGGCCTGACAGGCCTGGCCCAGATCAGCGGCAAGTACAACACCTCCCCCAAGGACAAGCTGGTCATGGACCTGATGTATATCGAGAATTACAGCATTTGGCAGGACGTAAAGCTGATCTTCCAGACCATCACCGTGTTTTTGAAGGCCTCGGAGAGCACGGAGGCGTTCGGCGCCGAGCAGCTCTTCGACTTTGACGAGGACCGGGAGAAAAATCGGAAGGCCGCCGCGGAAAAACGGCGGAAGGCGGAAAAAGGGAAGAAAGGGTGAGCCTATGGCCATCAGGGAGTATGTGAAGCGGGTGTTTCCCGGAACGGCGGAGGAATTCTGCGCCGTGGCGGGAAAGGCGCTGCTGGAGGGGAAGCGGCTGTTTGTCATCACCGCCAACCCGGAGATCTTGATCCACGCCGGGGAGGACCCGGCCATTCGGGAGATGCTTCTGGAGGAATCCACCGCGGTGGTGCCCGACGGCATCAGCGTGGTGAAGGCCATGGGCCTGCTGGGGTACCCGGCCAAGGAGCGGATCACCGGGGTGGACCTGGCGGATAAACTTTTGAAGCTTGCCGGGGAACAGGGCAGGAGCGTGTACCTGCTGGGGGCCAAGGAGGAAGTGGTCTCCGCCCTGGCGGAAAAGCTGAAGGCCCAGTATCCCCGGATGACGGTCCGGTACAAAAACGGCTACGGCAAGGACAAGGACGCCGACTTCCAGGAGATCGTCCAGGCACAGCCGGACCTGGTGCTGGTGGCTTTGGGCGTGCCTGCCCAGGAGCTGCTTATCGCCCGGCATTTGGAACAGTTCCAGAAAGGCGTGTTCATCGGCGTGGGGGGCTCCTTCGACGTACTTAGCGGCAGCAAGCGCCGTGCCCCGGCGTTTTTCGTGCGCACCAACACCGAGTGGCTGTACCGCATTCTTCGGGAACCCTCCCGGCTGGGAAGGTTCTACCGCAACAATGTGAAATTCCTGGGCCAGGTCCGCAGGGAAGCCAAAACCAGGCCCTGAGGGAGCTTGTCAGGAATTTGTAAGAGGTTTGTTGACAAGAACTTGAGAACTTTGGAATATAGTTAACGGGAAGGACTGGATGCAGTGGAGAAGATCAAGGTCATGTCCGTGTTCGGCACCCGGCCGGAGACCATCAAAATGGCGCCTCTGGTGAAGGAGCTGGCCCGGCGGGAAGAATTTGACAGCCTGGTGTGCGTCACCGCCCAGCACCGGCAGATGCTGGACCAGGTGCTGGAAGCCTTTTCCATCACCCCCGACTACGACCTGGACATTATGAAGCCGGGGCAGACCCTGTCGGACATTACCGCCCGGGTGCTGAAGGGGTTGGAGGAAGTGCTCCAGAAGGAGCGGCCGGACATGGTGCTGGTCCACGGGGACACCACCACCACCTTTGCCGGGGCCCTGGCGGCCTATTACAGCCAGGTGGCCGTAGGCCACGTGGAGGCGGGGCTGCGCACCTACAACAAGTATTCCCCCTTTCCCGAGGAGATGAACCGGCAGTTTGTGGGCTGCGTGGCGGATTTGCACTTCGCCCCCACCCAGGGCGCTCGGGAAAACCTTCTGCGGGAGGGCAAGCGGCCGGAGACCATTGTGGTCACGGGAAACACCGCCATTGACGCCTTAAAGACCACCGTGCGCCAGGACTACTCCGATGAGATTCTGGAGTGGGCCCAGGGCTCCCGGCTGATCGTCCTCACCGCCCACCGGCGGGAGAATCTGGGAGAGCCCATGCACCGGATGTTCCGGGCCATCCGCCGGGTGGTGGAGGAATTCACTGACGTGAAAGTGGTGTACCCCGTCCACCTGAACCCCCTGGTTCAGAAGGCGGCGGAGGAGGAGCTGGGCGGCTGCGGCCGTGTGCGGCTCATCAATCCCCTGGAGGTCATCGAGTTCCACAACCTGCTGGCCCGGTCCTATTTGATCCTCACCGACAGCGGCGGCATTCAGGAGGAGGCTCCCTCCCTGGGCAAGCCGGTGATCGTCCTGCGGGACACCACCGAGCGGCCGGAGGGCATTTCCGCCGGCACCCTGAAGCTGGCCGGCACCGACGAGGAGACCATCCACTCCCTGGTGCGGGAGCTGCTGGTGGACCAGGCAGAGTATTCCCGCATGAGCCACGCCAGCAATCCCTATGGGGACGGGGAGGCCAGCGGTCGCATTGCGGACGCCATTCTCCGCTGGAAGGAGAGCCAGGGGTGAGAATGGCCCCAGAGCCGCCCCTGTTTTTTTGAGGAAATTTTCTCGGAAGGAAGCGCACGTTTCGACCTATGGAAAAAGAAAAGCGATTTGGTTTCTCCCCGGCGGGGGAGACTGAAAAGGAAAACTCTTTCGGTGTCCGGCTGAAGCTGAGCCGGTGGAACAAAGCGGCTGCGGCGGCAGTGCTGGTGTGCGCCGCTGTGTTCTTTGCCTGGGAAGCGGTCTTGTTCCGCACGGCGGAGGAGCCCCAGCTGACCCTTTCCGCCTTTGTGGGATACGGGGCAGGGTTCTGGATTTTCTCCCTTGTGACGGCGTTTGTGTGCCTGCTGGAGATCCGTCTGCCTGTCAAAGCGGCCCGGGTGGTGAGCTGGGTCCTCCTTTTCCTGCTGCCCTTGGGGGCGTTTTTGGCGGTGGACTGTGTAAACTCCACCAGGATCTTTCAGTTCTCCTTCTCCACGGGACTGGCCAACTATCTGTGCTACGCCATGGTGTTCGCCCTGGCCTTTGCCCTCACCCGGCGGGTGTGGGCTGCGGCTATCCTGGGCGGGCTGCTGTTTTTGGTGTTCGGCTTCGCCAATTATTTCGTGGTCCAGTTCCGGGGCCAGCCTATCCTGCCCTGGGATATTCAGGGCTTTGGCACGGCGCTGACGGTCTCCGGCGGCTACGCCTACGAGCCCACCCCGCTGATGACGTTGGTGGCCATGGGCTTCCTGTTTGCGGTGGCCCTGTGCGTGAAGGTGGCGCCCCGGGAAAAGCCCGGGAAATTCCTGTGCCTGACGGAGAGAATGGTCTCTCTGGGGGTGGGGGTCATGCTTTTTGTCATGCTGTTCCCCATGGACCTGATGACCAACATGGGCATCTCCGTGTGGGCCTGGAACCAGAAGACCAGCTCGGAGATCACCGGCATCACCGCGGGATTTTTCGCCAACATCCAGTTTTTGATGGTGGATAAGCCCGAGGGCTATTCCTCCGCACAGGTGGAGGAGGTTTCGGAGGAGGCCTCCCAGGTGGAGGAGCCGGACCCTGTGGGTGACCCGGAACAGCTGCCCACCATCATCGCCATTATGAACGAGTCCTTTACCGACATGGAGGCAGTGGGGAATGGGTCCATCACCTTGGAGCCGGATAACCTTTCCTTCCTCCACTCCCTGCAGGAGTCGGGGGAGGTGGTGTGGGGCACGGCCTACTCCTCTGTGTACGGGGGCAACACCTGCAACAGCGAGTACGAGTTCCTCACCGGGAACACCACCGCTTTCCTGCCCGCGGGGAGCAAGCCCTACCAGCAGTACGTGGACCGCAAGCAGACCTCGCTTGTCTCCCTGCTGAAGGATACATACAACTACCAGTGCACGGCCATCCATCCCGGACAGCGCAGCGCCTGGCAGCGGGACACAGCCTACGAGTACCTGGGGTTCGATGAGTTCATCGATGTGTCCCAGTTCGACGTGCACCGGACGCTGGAGCACGGCATGACCAGCGACGCCTCCAGCTACGACCAGGTGATCTACGAATACGAGCACCGGGACAAGGACCGGCCCCTGTTCCTGTTCAACGTGACCATCCAGAATCACGGGGGCTACGAGAGCGAAGACTTCGAGACCACGGTGCAGATCCAGGAAGCGCCCGGGGAGTACCCCCAGGCGGAGCAGTATCTCAGCCTGATCCGAAAGTCCGATGAGGCCCTGGAGGACCTGGTGGACTACTTCTCCCAGCAGGAGGACCCGGTGGTGATCCTGTTCTTCGGGGACCACTGGCCCAACCTGGAGGAGGAGTTCTACTCCCTGCTGCTGGGGGAGAACACCGACGACCTTTCCTTTGAGAATGTGATGCGGGAGTACCAGGTTCCCTTCCTGATCTGGGCCAACTACGACCTGGAAGGGGAAGAGATCGAGGCGGTGAGCCTGAACTATTTATCCGGCCTGCTGCTGCGGGCGGCGGACCTGGAGGGCACCGACTACACCAACTTCCTGGAAGAGCTGCGCCAGACCCTGCCGGTGATCACCACCGTGGGGGTGCTGGACAAGGACGGCAACTGGTACAAGGCGGGGGACGCCACGCCTTACGACGACCTGCTTAACGAGTACAACATTCTGGAGTACAACAACGCCTTTGGCGGGGACGAAAAAAACATGGAAGCCTTCACCCTGATGGCTGGCTGAGAGGAGCGGCGGAACACATGATGCGGACAGCGGTGCGGCGGGCCAACGAATGGGACGGCCCCTCCATGCTGAAGATTTACCAACGGTACGCGGGCACTGCCGCAGCCCCGGAGCGGGAAGCGCCGGACCTGCAGGCCTACGTCCAGCGCATCGACCGCTACACTTACGGCTTGGGATGGCTTCTCTGCGAGATTGACCACCAGACAGTGGGGTTCTGCCACCTCAGCGAGGACCCCGCTTCCCCGGAGGACCTGTTCTCCGTGGAGTTCCAGCTCTATGTAAAGCCCGGCCTGCTGCGCCGGGGCATTGGGAAAGCTCTCTGGTCCCTGATGCGGGACATGATGGAGATGGGCAACCGCCGGCAGGTGGCGGCCCGAGTGCGGGAGGAAAACCAGGAGGCGCTGGAATTTTTCCGGGCCATGGGATTCCGGGAAGAGGCAGCCGGCGGGGAAGAGGGAAACGTCCGGCGGCTGGTGTACGCCCTGGCCCCCTGGGACGGGAGCGTTCTGCGGCCCACCAAGCCCTATCTGGTGGAGGCGGAGGACTACGAGCGGGCGCGGGAAAAAGCCGCGTCCCTGGTGGACCTTCAGGGAATTTGAAAGAGGCGCTGCCGCTTTTTGCGGCATCCTTTTTGTATTTAGAAAACCACTCGCTAGGCGAGTGGTTCCAAAGAAGGCTTGTGCCGATGATGAAGACAGAAAAACT
>CALWCD010000026.1 GCA_944376265.1 uncultured Clostridia bacterium
GTTTCCGCTTTCGTTTCCAAGCAAAAAACCTGCTCTGGCTTAATTGCCGGAGCAGGTTTTTCTACAGGCTGAGAGAGATGGTCCCCCATCTCTCTTTTTTTGCCCATTTTTATTTCAGCTTCAGGGCCATGGCCACCCAGCCCTTTTCCTCTTTTCTCTCAATGACCTGGAAGGTATGGGAGATAGCGTCCAGCACGTCCTGCTCCCGGGTGTCGATGATGCCGCTGACAATGTAGGTGCTGTCCGGGTTCAGGAACCGGGGAGCGTCCTTGCTCAGGAGGATGACGATGTCCGCCACGATATTGGCCGCCACCACCTGGAACTTGCCGGTGACCTTTTCCGCCAGGTTGCCGCAGATGCCGGTGAAGCGGTCCTCCACTCCGTTGGTCCGGGCATTCTCCACGGCTGTCTTGACCGCCAGGGGGTCAATGTCCACACCCACGGCGGACTTGGCTCCCAACAGCAGTGCCGCCACGGACAGGATACCGCTGCCGCAGCCCATATCCAGGAAATCAATACCAGGGGTGACGTACTTTTCCAGCAGCTCCAGACAGAGACGAGTGGTCTCATGGGTGCCGGTGCCAAAAGCCAGGCCCGGCTCCAGGTGGAGCACCGTACGGCCCTGAGGGTCATAGTCCTCCTCCCACAGGGGGCGGATCAGCAGCTTCTCTCCCACGGGAATGGGATGGAAATATTTCTTCCAGTTGTTGATCCAGTCCTCCTCCACACAGGAGTCCTGGGAGATGGTGAAGGGGATGTTCTCCGCCCGGAAGCGCTCTTCCATGAAGGACACCGCCTCAGCGGGATTGGCCTCGGGGCTGATGTAGATGTGAATGATAGCCTTGGTCCGGTCCTTTTGGAGCAGGTCCTCATCGATTAAGTCGATGTGGGCGATCTCCATGGCCTCCTCTTCTAAATGGGAATAGTCCTCCATATAGATGCCGTAGGGCACCACCATGTTGGCAATGGCTCCGGCCAGGTCCGCCTGTTCCGCTGGGACTGCGATCTGCAATTCGGTCCAGTTTTCCGTCATGGGATGTTCCTCGTTTCCGGCAGCGCCCGTTCACCCCGGTGAGGCTGGCGCCGCGTATTTCTTGTTGTATTATACCCTATCCCCCATTTCATTGCAACCGCGGAGGCACTATGACCAAGGGAAAATTCCTGCTCCAGGGAGCCGTTCTCACAGCGGTATCCCTGTTTCTGCGCATCACCAATATGGGTTACCGGTCCTTCCTTTCCCAGGAGATGGGCTCCGCCGGCATGGGGCTGTATCAGCTGATTCTCTCCATTTTCCTGCTGACCGTCACCCTGTCCACCTCAGGCATCAGCCTGGCGGTGACCCGAATGGTCTCCGCGGCCATTGCTACGGGCAAGCGCCAGGTGATCCGCTCCACTGTGACCAGATGCTTTGGGTTTGTCCTTTCCATCAGCCTTTCCATTGCGGCGCTGCTGTTTTTCCTGGCAAAGCCTGCGGCGGAGCTGTTCCTGGGGGATTCCCTGGCCGCCCCTTGCCTGCGGATTTTGGGGGTGGGGCTGCCCTTTATGTCCCTTTGCACCTGCATGAAGGGCTACTTTCTGGCAGTGGATGAATCCCTCTGCACCGCCTTCTCCGACACCGTAGAGCAGATTCTCACCATTGGGGCCACGGTGTTCCTGTTCTGGCAATTCGCCCCCCAAAGCCTGGAAGCCGCCTGCTTTGCCGCCATGGCCTCCTCCACCCTGGGGGAAGCCGCCTCCTTTCTCTGCGCCTGGGCATTCTACCGGCGGAGCTTACAGCGAAACACCCCCCAAAAGCGGGAAAAAGCCCGGGGAGTGCTCCGGGGCCTCTCTCACATTGCGCTGCCCTGCACGTTGAGCTCTGCCGCCCGCAGCGCCTTGAACACCGGGGAAAACCTGCTGATTCCCAAAGAGCTCCAGCGGTTCGGCCTGGGGTATTCCGCGGCGCTTTCCCAGTACGGGCTTTTGCAGGGCATGGCCATGCCCATGCTCTATTTCCCCTCTTCCCTGCTCTCCTCCTTTGCCTCCCTGCTCATCCCCAAAATCGCCAAGGAGCGGGAGCTGGACCACCGGCAGGCGGTGGCCCACATCACCGGGAAGGCTGTAAGGCTGGCCCTGGCCTTCGGAATGTTTTTCGCCGGGGTGTTCTTTCTGTTCGGGGACGGCTGGGGCATGGCGTTTTACAGCAGTCAGAGCGCCGGCGCCTACCTGCGGGTGCTGGCGCCTTTGGCTCCTCTGGTCTACCTGGACGTGGTGGTGGACTGCCTGCTGAAAGGCCTGGACGAACAGTTCAACTCCATGAAATACAACTTCGCCGACTCCCTGATCCGGGTAGTGCTGGTGATGTGCCTGCTCCGTTTCTTTGGCATGGAGAGCTATGTGGGCATCTTGTTTTTCAGCACTATTTTCAATGCCTCCCTCAGTCTTCACCGGCTGCTGAAGGTGGCCCAAGTACGGCTTTCCCTGGTGCGGCACGTGATCCTTCCCCTGGCCTGCGCGGTGCTGTCCGTGGAGTGCGGGAAGCTGCTGCTCCAGTCCCTCCCCTTCCCCTCTCCCCTGTGGCAGACCGCCGCCCAGACTCTGGCCTCCGGGGCTGTCTTTGGACTGCTTTTTGGAGGGCTGTGGCGGCTGGACTCGGGAAAGCGCCCCATTTTCCCCAGCAAAAAGCCGGTCCCCAAAAGGACCGGCCGTCTTCACGATTTATAAGATTTCGCAAGGGCTTTCGCCCGTTCCCGAAGCTGTTCCGCCAGCTTTTTGGGGCCCACCAGCTTCACCTCGCCGCCCATTTGGAAGAGCCATCCAAACAGCGCAGGCTCCACAGGCGCTTTCACAGAAGCTCGCAGCTTGCCTTTTCCCTGCTGCTCCACCACAAGTGCTCCCTCAAACCGGGCGGCAACTTGGGGCAGAAGCTCCTGTGAAAACTCCAGGGTGAGCTTTTCCAAGTCCGGCAGGGCTTTTTCTCCCTCCCTGGGCTGTGACAGAAGCTGGACCTGCTTCATCTCCTCCAGGGGAAACCGGCGAAGCCGCTTTTCCTCCCCGTCGTAAGCCAGCAGTGAAACGACACCCTCTCTCCTGGAAAGCTGCCAGGGGCTCACCGTCACGGTTTGGGAGGCCCGCTTCATGGTGCCGCTGGGAGAAAGCTTCCAGGCAGGCGTTTGGAAAATCACCTGGACATCCCGCTCCATGGCCCAGCGGACCAGCTCCTCTGTGGTGAGAGTTTCCTCTTTTCCAGAACCGGGAGCCTTAGGTTCCCGGGCCTGGGGTTCCTCCTGACCCGAGGGTTCCTCCTTCTGGGACCGAAGCAGCTCCTCCGCCTGGAACCGGCTCCCCAGAGCCGCCAGCTTTTTGATGAGCTGAGCCCCCTTTTTCTGGGAGAGGAAGGGGGCCTGCCGGACTGCGTCCGCCAGCAATGCCAGCTCTCCGGAGGAAAACCTCCGCTCCCCCAAATAATATTCAAAGGTCCGTGTTTTCCGGGTTTCAATGGGAAAGCCGAAATGGCGCAGCGTTTCCAGGTCGTCGTACAAGCTTTTCCTCTCGGCGTGAAGCCCGTGGGACTCCAGCTCTTCCAGCATTTGAGGCAGGGTGACAGCATGGTCCTCGTCGGTCTTTTCCAGCAGCATTTGAGCCAGATACAGCAGTTTCAGTTTCTTTTCCGACACGTTGGGCATGGACCCTCTCTCCCCCTTTTGTTATTCCGCCGCTGCCGGCCCGGAGCTCACCACCACGGTCACTGTGGAACCGTAATCCAGGGAATCTCCCGCCTGGTGGTCCTGATACCGAAGCACATACCCGGCTTCCACATCCTCGCTGGCTTCGTCCACCCGGGTGGGGACAAAGCCGTTGTCACTGAGCACCTGCTGCAGGCTCTCGTAGCTGACGCCGTCGTATTCCGGCAGCGCCCGTTTGGCACTGCCCCGGCTGACGGTGATCGTCACGGTGCCGTCCTCCGGAAGCGGTTCTCCCGCAAAGGGATTCTGGCTGCTGATACAGCCCTCCGCCACGGTGTCGTTAAACTCCTGGCCGGAGACTTCCACCTGGAAGGAGTATTCCCCGTTCTTCACTTTCTCCAGCACTTCTTCGTAGCTTTCGTTGACCAGGTTGGGGACCTCCTCCACAGCCTGGGAAGCGCCGCTTTCCGGCAGGAGCTGGGTCAGGTCCTCGAAGGACATGCCCCGTTCCCCCAGCCACATGGAGGCCACAATGATCAGCGCCACAAAGGTCACAATGGCGGAGCCGATCAGCCACACAAAGGGAGGCAGGCCCCGGCCCTGGGGAATGCTCAGATCCAGAGGAGGAATGCGGCGGATGGCCTCGGTCTGGTCCACCTCGTTGACCAGCGTGGGAGCCGCTGCCAATTCCGTTTTGAACCGCTCGAAACTGGTGGTCCGTTTGTCGGGACGCACCTGCAGCGCGTTGGCGATGGCTGTCACCACAAAGGGAGGCAGGGCGTGAAGCACCTCTTTGGAGATCATCAGCCGCTGGTCCTTCAGCCGGCGCGGAGCCTCCTGAGGCACCTGTCCTGTAAGCACAAACAGCAGGGTTGCCGCAAAGCTGTAAACGTCGCTGATCTCCCCGCAGGGGGCCTTGGCGCTGTACTGCTCCAGCGCCGCAAACCCGGGCGTCAGGTCAGGCTCCAGGGCGGTGCCCGCCTTCCGGGCGGATTTGATGGAAAAATCCGTGATCAAAAGAGTGTTGTCCTGGGTTACCCGAAGGGACTCCGGGGAGATGCCCAAGTGAGAAATGCCCAGGGAATTCATCAGCCCCAGGGCGGACATCACCGGCTGGAGCATCCGGTTGGCGGTGTTCCAAGGGAGAGAACCCCCGGCCTTTTCCACATACCGCCCCAGAGTGACGGAGGGAACATATTCATAGACCGCGTAGGCGGTGTAGTTTTCCTCAAACAAGTCCAGCACCGAGTGGACCACCGTCACTTCCCGAAGGCGGCTCACGTTTTTCACCAGGTCGATAAACTCATCCAGGTACTGGTCAAACGCCGATTCCTGCCCGGACACCGGGGTAACCGTGCCATCATCCTTGTTGCGGTTTGCCAGAGAAAAGGGGAAAAACTCCCGCAGCTCCACCAGTTTCCTTGTGGTAAGGTCCAAAGCGGCATAGGTGATGCCCTCGCCGTTCATGGCCTTCACCCGTCCAATCTGATAACGGGAAGCCACAACCGTATAGCAGTCCAGCGCCTCCTGAGGCTGGGGCTTGTCGTTATCCCAGCCGCAAACGGGGCACTGACCGCCGCCGGCTTCCAAGTCGGCAAAACAATTTGCGCACAGCTTGCTCTCCATGTTTTCCTCCACGTTCCGCTCAAGGTCCGAACGGCTTTTCCCGCCGAAAGCCCCTATTCTGGGGCACGGCACAAAATGATAGTAGGATTATACCACAAGTCTGTGGAAAATACAAGAAAATCGCCCAAAAACAGGAAAGGACGGTACGAAAAACCGTACCGTCCCAATTGAATTCCCATTTGAAAGGTGCAGAACCCTCTCGTCTTAGGCCTTGCCCACAGAGCCGAACAGCTCCATTTTTTCCTTCACGGTTTCCTTGATGGCCTCTACGCCGGGAGCCAGCAGCTTGCGGGGGTCGAAGCCCTTGCCCTGCAGGTCCTTGCCTTCCTCAATGTACTTGCGGACCGCAGCGGAGAACGCCAGCTGGCACTCGGTATTCACGTTCACCTTGGAAACGCCCAGGGTGATGGCTTTCTTCACCATGTCGGCAGGAATGCCGGTGCCGCCGTGGAGCACCAGGGGCATGGTGCCGGTCTTTTCCTGGATCTTGGCCAGCACGTCGAAATTCAGGCCCTGCCAGTTGGCGGGATACACGCCGTGGATGTTGCCGATGCCGGCAGCCAGCATGGTCACGCCCAGGTCGGCGATCATCTTGCACTCGTCGGGATCGGCCACTTCGCCGCCGCCGATCACACCGTCTTCCTCGCCGCCAATGGCGCCCACTTCCGCTTCCACGGAAACGCCTCTCTCGGAAGCGATGCGAATGATCTCCTTGGTCTTCTCGATGTTTTCCTCAATCCCATAGTGGGAGCCGTCGAACATAACGGAGGAGAAGCCGTCGTCCATGGCCTTCAGGGCAGCGTCGTAGGAGCCGTGGTCCAGATGGAGAGCCACAGGCACGGTGATGTTCAGGGTCTCGATCATGCCCTTCACCATACCGGTGATGGTGTTGAAGCCGCACATGTACTTGCCGGCGCCCTCGGAAACACCCAGGATGACAGGAGAGTTGAGTTCCTGAGCGGTGAGCAGGATGGCCTTGGTCCACTCCAGGTTGTTGATGTTGAACTGACCAACAGCGTATTTGCCGGCCTTGGCCTTGTTAAGCATGTCTTTTGCGGAAACTAACATAAAGCGTGCCTCCCAAAATGGTAGAATTTTGATAGATTTATTATACTGGACAACGCAGAAAAAATCAACTCCCACAAAGAGAATGTTCCTTTTTCTTTTTTCTTGACGCCGTTTTCCCGCCGTGGTAGAGTTACAGGGAACCGCCTGCCTGTTCGCGGAGGTCATTTCCTGTTTAGGAGGAACAAAGTCATGGAACCCACCTTTCCTCAAAAAATCTACCACCTGGTGAGCAGAATCCCCCTGGGGAACGTGTCCACCTACGGGCAGCTTTCCCTGCTGGCGGGAAGCCCCCGGGCCGCCCGCATTGTGGGCGCGGCTCTTGCCAACGCTCCTGCGGGCCTCCCCTGCCATCGGGTGCTGTACCGGGACGGCTCCCTGTGCTGCGACCAGGCGTTTGGCGGCAAGGAGATTCAGCGAAAGCTTTTGGAGCAGGAAGGGGTGCCCTTCCTCCCGGACGGTCGGGTGGACCTGAAGCGCTGCCTATGGCAGCCTGACGAAAGCCCCTGGGATTCCTTGTAGAGCTGGTAAGAAAAAGCGGAAGCAGCCATTTGCTTCCGCGCTCCCTCATTCCGGCTGCTTTCCGGTCAAGCGGACCACCACCACCTCGGGCCGGTTGTTGATCCGCAGGGGAAGGCTGTTTCCCAGCCCCCGGCTCACCACCATCAAGGTGTCCCCTTCCCCGTCGGAGCCGTAATACAGGCCGCTGTCGTATTGGGGGAACCAGCCTTGGCCGTCGGCGTACACGCCCCCCACAAAGGGCAGGCGCACCTGTCCCCCGTGGGCATGGCCGCTGAGCACCAGATCGATGTCGAACTCCTGGTACACCTGGATATATTCCGGCCGGTGGGCCAAAAGGACCCGGGCCACGTCCTTATCCCCCTCTCCTTTCACCGGCACCAGCTTCTCCAGGCTGCTCCTCAAAAGCTCCTCCGGTTGGGCGGACGGGTCGTCCCGAAGGCCTACCGCCGGGTCGTCCAGGCCGATCAGCTCCAAGGGTACGCCCTCCAAGGTCACCGCTTCGTTGGAAAGGATGGTGATTCCCCGCTCCTGCAATTTCTCGTCCAGGTTGGGATAGGCGTCGTAAATCCAGGCTTCGTGATTTCCCGTGACAAAATAGACCGGCGCTATGGAAGGGGCCTGCCGCATGAAATCCAAAGCCGCGGAATCCCGGGTGGGGCGGTCGATCAGGTCCCCCGTCACCACAATGGCATCGGGCGCGATGGACTTCAGCAGAGCCACCAGCCGGCAGTTGTCCTTCCCGAATTCCGCGTTGTGGAAATCGGAAACCTGGGCAATGACATAGCTTCCCTCTTCCGGGAGGATTTCCAGCTGGAACTCTGTGACGGTCAGGGCGGAATTCCCCCACAGGACCCACCCGGTGAAGCCGAGAAACAAAAGTGCCAGTCCCACCCATAACATTATATATTTTCTCTTGTGATGTGCCGTTTGCTTCATGGTATCTCCTCTAGTGTTGAAACCTGCTGGTATCATCGTACCATAGACATAGCATTTCCGTCAACGAACCTGTCATTTCACGGCCGAAAAAATAAAAGAAAAAATTTGAAAAAAGGGGTTGCATTTTTCGGATTTATCCCTTATAATATAACACGTTGTCCGGGTGTGGCGCAGTTGGTAGCGCGCTTGACTGGGGGTCAAGAGGCCGTGAGTTCAAGTCTCGCCACTCGGACCATGAAACGCACTTCGTTTACGTGAGGTGCGTTTTTCTTTTTCCTTTTTCCCGTTTTTAAATTTTTTTGAGATACTTGAATGGAATCCTCCCCCTGAATCGTATTGTAGGTGAAAGCGTTCAAACAGAGCAAAAAAATATGGGAGGTATCCTTTATGAAGAAAATTGTGGTAAGCATTCTGGCGGCGGCTTTGGTTCTCACAGTTGGCACGGTCAGCGCGTTCGCGGCGGGTTCCCGTTTTGTGGACAGCAACTCCGACGGCGTCTGCGACTACTGGACCGCTACCGGCAAGGGCCAGTGCAACGGAAACGGCCAAGGCTTTATGGATGAGGACGGCGACGGCGTCTGCGACAACTGGACCGCCACCGGCAAAGGCCAGGGCAACGGGAACGGCCAGGGCTTTGTGGACGCGGACAACGATGGCGTCTGCGACAACTGGACCGGTACCGGCAAGGGCCAGGGCAACGGAAACGGCCAAGGCTTTGTGGACGAGGACGGCGACGGCGTCTGCGACAACTGGACTGCCACCAGCAAGGGCCAGGGCAACGGAAACGGCCAGGGCTTTGTGGACGAGGACGGCGACGGCGTCTGCGACAACTGGACTGCCACCGGCAAGGGCCAGGGCAACGGAAACGGCCGGCACATGGGCTGCGGTCGATAACGCTTTCAAAACCATGACAGGATAGGGTAGTTTCATGAGGAGCGAAGAAGAGGTAACCAGGGCGATCCACCTGTATTCGGATACAGTCAAACGAATCTGCGTGGTCCATTTGAAAAATAGCGCGGATACCGAGGACATATTCCAAAACGTGTTTTTGAAATATGCCCTGAGCTCCGCTGTGTTTGAAACACCCCAGCATGAAAAGGCGTGGTTCATTCGGGTCACCATGAACGCCTGCAAGGACCTTTTGAAAAGCTTTTTCCGGAGCCGCACCGTTCCCTTGGACCAGGTGGTGGAACAGGCGGCGGAACCGGGAGACGAGCGGAGTGAAGTGTTAGAGGCAGTGCTGAAACTGCCGGAAAAATACAGGCGGGTGGTTTACCTGCACTATTTTGAAGGGTACACGGCGCCCCAAATCGGAAAGCTGCTGAACAAAAACGCGAACACGGTTTACACGCTGCTGACGCGGGCCCGGCAGCTGCTGAAAAACGACCTGGGAGGTGAGTGGGATGCGACCTGACATTCGGGATGCCTTTGAAGGAATCCGGGCGGAAGAAGCGCTGAAAAACAGCACGGAACAATTCGTGCTGGGCGAGCTGGAAAAACGGCGGAAAAAGACCCGGTCCCCGGGGTGGAAGTTTGTCTGTGGGGCGGCCGCCTGCCTGTTGCTCTGCCTGGCGGCTGCAGGGGGGCATCACCTGTACTTCTCCCCCACCTCCATTATCAGCATTGACATCAACCCCTCCATCGAGCTGAGTGTCAACCGTTTTGACAGAGTGGTGGCTGTGGAAGGACGGAACCAGGACGGAAGCGACTTCGCCGAAACCTTGGACGTGATGCACCAGAATTACAAAACGGCCGTGGAGGAGATCCTGGAGAGCGACACCATCACCCAGTGCCTGGCCCGAGATGAACTGCTCTCGGTGGCGGTGGTGGAGATCGACGAAACCCAGGGAGAAGCCATTCTGGAGTACGTGAGCCAGTGTACTGCCCAGGAGAAGAACGCCAGCTGCTATGGGGTGACCCCCGAGGAAGTGGAAGAGGCCCACTCTCTGGGGCTTTCCTACGGGAAGTACCTGGTGTATGAAAAGATTGCCCAGTACACCGACCTGCTTTCCCCGGAAGAGGCCAACAACATGACCATGCGCCAGCTGCGGGAGTATTTGGCGCAGCTGGAAACCCCGGAAGGGACCTCCTCCCAGGAAGCGGGAACCCCCCAGCAGGGAAACGGCAAGGGAGAGGGCTCCGGCATGGGCCAGGGCAGCGGTGAAGGAACTGCTCCAGGGCAAGGCACAGGTCACGGGGCAGGCGCCGGAAGCGGGAACGGCTCCGGGCAAGGGGCTGGAAACCAGCAGGGCGCCGGACATCAACACGGAAAGCAAAACGCTTCCTGACACACTAGGGCTGCCGCCACTGCGCGGCAGCTTTTTTGCGCCAAAACCTGGGGACGAGCCCTTCTTTTCCCCTGTCTGCTATGGTATAATGCAGGAAACCATACAAAGGAGCGTTTGTCCATGGCCTGTGAATTGGAAGAGCTGTACCGGCTCTATCTGGAATGTTTTCCCCACTATCCCATTAAGGAAGCATGGTTTTTCGACCTGCTGAAACCGGAGAAAGCCACCCTGCTCCAGGAGCGGAGAGAGGGCGAGCTGGCAGGGTTTTCCCTGATCCACGGAAACGCCATTGCCCTGCTGTGCGTGAAGGCCTCCTGCCGACGCCAGGGGATTGGAAGCAAGCTTCTGGCCCTGTCCGAAGAGCATATTGCCCGCCAGGGAGAAACCTGTGTGATTCTGGGCCAGGCTCGGTGGTACCTGCTCCAGGGGGTGCCTCTGGAAAACCCGGAAGCTGTCCCCTTCTTTGAGCACCGGGGGTATACGGCGGCGTGGACCAGCGTCAACATGCTGCTTCCCCTTCAGGGATACGACCCCGCTTCCGTCTCCATCCCTCCCGCTCCCCAGGGCCTTGCCTTCCGGCTTTTGGAAGAGGAGGACACCCCCCGGCTTCTCCAGGCAGTGGAAAACGCCCAGCACTACTGGCTGGACTGTTTCCACGACTACCACGGCCTTGTGCTGGGGGCGGAGCTGAACGGACAGATCGTGGGCTTTGAGATGGTGGACCCGGAAGGCGGACGGTTTATCCCCTCTTCCCACAAGGTGGGATCCATTGGCTGCGTAGGGGTGGTAAAGGAAGCCCGGGAACAGGGCATTGGCATGCAGATGGTCCTGGAGGGGATCAAGTGGCTGCAGCGTCAGGGAAGCGGCTCTGTGGAGCTGCTGTACGTGGCCTTGGTGGACTGGTACCGGAAGCTGGGGTTCCAGGTGAACCAGCGCCAGTGGATGGGCCAAAAAGCCCTGGAAAGGGAAACACTCTCCTAAACAGGCAAAAGCGTCCCTGGGACACCTCCCCGGGACGCTTTCGTGTTACCGCCGCAGCATCAGTTCGTCTGCCAGACGGCGCAGGTCCTCTTCGCTGTGGATCTCCTCTTTGTGTTCCTCTATGGCGGCCCGCACCTCTTCCGGAAGCCCGGGCTCAATGTCCCTTGCGAACAGGGCATAGTTCAAGCCGGCCACGCCGCCATAGGGCGTGCCGCCCCAAAAATACGGAAACATGCAAAAATCACCCCCGGAACTAGCTTGCGCCATCCGGGGGCGATTACTCACAGCGCTGCTTTTCAATTCCTGGGAAGCTCTTTCCAGAATTTGATCAGCGGCGTTTTTTATTGATCCTCAAAGAATTTCTCGTGAATGGCTTCCACGGCCCGATCCCCGTCGGCCTTGTTCAGCAGCACAGAGATCTTGATCTCGCTGGTGGAGATCATCTGGATGTTCACGCTGCGGGAGAACAGGGCTTCAAACATCTCCGCAGCCACGCCGGGATGGGACTCCATGCCGGCTCCCACAATGGAAACCTTGGTCACGTTGTCGTCGGAGACAATGTTGGAAGCGCCCCACTTCTCCGCGTTCTGCTGGAGCAGTTCCATGGTGTCGTCCATCTTGTTCTTCTCCACAGTGAAGCTGATATCCTTGGTGCCGTTGCGGCCGATGGACTGGAGAATGATGTCCACGTTGATCCCCTTGGCTGCCAGCCGGGAGAAGATTTTGAAGGCCAGGCCCGGCTTATCCGGCACCCCGATGATGGAGATGCGGGCGATATTGTCGTCTTTCGCCACCCCGCTGATGAGCATTTTTTCCACGTTGCTTTCCTCCTTCACGATGGTACCTTTCCGCCGGGTCAGGCTGGAAAGGACTTCCAATTCAATGTTGTATTTCTTGGCCATTTCCACAGACCGGTTGTGCAGCACCTGAGCGCCCAGTGTGGCCAGCTCCAGCATCTCGTCGTAGGAGATGGAGCTCAGCTTCACCGCGCCTGGGATCTTCCGGGGGTCGGCGGTGTACACGCCATCCACGTCGGTGAAGATCTGGCACAGGTCCGCGTGCATGGTGGCGGCAATGGCCACCGCGCTGGTGTCGGAACCGCCTCGGCCCAGAGTGGTCATGTCGCCGTACTTGTTCAGGCCCTGGAACCCGGTGACCACCACGATCCGCCGCTTATCCAGCTCCTTCTTGATCCGGGAGGCGTCCACCTTTTTGATGCGGGCATTGCCGTAATCGGAGGTGGTGTCGAAGCCCGCCTGCCAGCCCAGCAGGGAGACCACAGGGTACCCCATGCGCTCGATGGCCATTGCCAGCAGGGCGGCGGAGATCTGCTCCCCCGCGGAGAGGAGCATATCCATTTCCCGCTTGGAGGGCCGGTCATTGATCTCGGCAGCCTTGTCGATGAAATCGTCGGTGGTGTCGCCCTGGGCGGAAACCACCACCACCACATCGTTGCCCTCCTTGTAGGTGGAGGTGACGATGTCCGCCACATTGTTGATGCGCTCGGCGTCCCGGACGGAGGAGCCGCCAAACTTCTGTACGATCAGTGCCATACACATTCTTCCCTTCATCCCGCCCATCCGGACGGGTCATCTCTGACAAATTCACATCCCCGGCCCATTGTATGCTGTTTGCGGGCCGAAAGAACCCACCGGGTTACTCAATAACGATCTGGGCGCCCTGGGGAGCGGCGGAGAGGATCTCCACACGCCAGCCGGTGATGCCCTTATCCTCCAAATGGGTGACGCAGCTTTTGCCGAACGCCTGGGCGTTGTCCGCGTCGATCATGGCGATAATAGTGGGTCCGGCGCCGCTGACATAGGTGCCCAGGGACCCCAGCTCGTAGCTCATGCGGAACACGTCGTCGTAGTGGCCGATGAGCCCGGAGCGGTAGGGCTGGTGGATGCGGTCCTGCACCGCCACCCGCAGGTTCTGCAGCTCCCCGGAAAACAGGGAGGCGGTCATCAGGCCGGAACGGGACAGGTTATACACCGCGTCCTCCCGGGAGTAGGTCTTGGGCAGAGCCGCCCGGGCCTCCTCCGTCTTCAACTCGAAGGGGGGGATCATCAGGGCGAAACGGATTTTGTCCGACACAGGCACGCTGACGCTGTACACCCGCTTCCCCTCCATGGCGGAGGCCACCAACCCGCCGGACAGGGCCGGGCTAGTGTTGTCAGGGTGGCCTTCAATCTGGGCCGCCAGGTTGATCAGGTCGGTGTGGGACAAGGGGTTGCCCATAAACCGGTTGGCCCCCAGAATCCCCGCCACAATACAGGCGGAGCTGCTCCCCAGGCCCCGGGCCATAGGGATATTGTTCTCCTGGATAATCTTCAGGCCGGGCAGCTTTTTTCCGCAGATCTCGTAGAGATGGCTGGCCGCCCAGAAGATCAGGTTGGTCTCGTCGGTGGGCACCTTCACGTTATCCGTGCAGCGGATCTCCAGGGTATCGGACTCCTCCATCCACACACGGTTCTGCATGGTGAGAGCGATGCCCAGAGAGTCAAAGCCGGAACCCAGGTTAGCACTGGTGGCCGGCACGTCGATTCGGATCATTTCCTATCTCTCCCCCTCTCAAAAGTCCGCAATGGTGATCCGGTTCTCCAGCTTCAAGCCCCGTTCCTCCAAAGGGGGAATCTTGGCTTTCAGCTGGTTTTCCGTCACGTCCGACAGGGTGAAACCCGTCTCCCCCTGCTCCTCGTCCCGGCGGATCAGCCGCACGGCTTCGGGGAACACCTGCTGGGCAAGGTCGAACAGGCTGTCGCTGTCCTCTTTTCCACTGACTCGGACGAACAGATCCTGAGGAGTGTCCTCCCAAGGCTGGACGTAATCGGGCTTGGCGTCCTCCCAGAAAAGGATCTTCCGGTCGGAACGGAGGTGGCGGACACAGTCGATCACATCGGCCACCACAGCGCTGGCAGTGGGCAGCTTGCCCGCGCCCTTGCCGTAGAACACCACATCGCCGGTGGCGTCTCCCCGGACCAGAATCCCGTTGAACACGTCGTCCACGTTGGCCAACTGGCTTTCCCGGGAGATGAACATGGGGGCCACCTGGATATGTACCCGGCCGTTCTCCAGCTTCTTCACCTCGCCGATAAGCTTGATCACCCCGCCCCAGGCGTCGGCGTAGCCCACGTCCTCTTTGGTGATGGAGGTGATGCCTTCGGTGTGGACACCGCTGGGGTACACATGGGTGCCGTAGGCCAGAGAGGCCAGGATGCAGATCTTACGGCAGGCGTCAATACCTTCCACATCGGCGGAAGGGTCCCGCTCGGCGTAGCCCAGCTTCTGGGCCAGAGCCAGGGCGTCGCCAAAGGCCATGTGCTCCCGGATCATCTTCGTCAAAATGAAATTGGTGGTGCCGTTGAGAATGCCGGCAATCTCCGTCATCTCGTTGGCGGCCAAACACTGGCTGATAGGCCGGATGATGGGAATGCCGCCTCCCACGCTGGCCTCAAACAGGAAGTTCAAGTTATTTTTCTGGGCCAGGGCCAGCAGCTCCGCGCCCTTCTGGGCCACCAGCTCCTTGTTGGAGGTGACCACGCTCTTGCCGTTTTCCAGGCAGGCCTTCACATAGGAAAAAGCAGGCTCCAGGCCTCCCATGACCTCCACCACAATCCGGATCTCCGGGTCGTTGAGGATATCGCCGAAGTCCTTGGTAAAGCACCCGCTGTAAGGCAGATCGGGAAACTCACGCAAGTCCAGAATCCGCTTGACGTGGATCTCCTCTTTGGCCCGCTTGGAAATACTGTCCGTATGGGACAGGAGCACCTCCAGCACGCCGGAGCCCACTACGCCGTGACCCATCACCGCAATCTCAGCCATCGATACCATTCCTTTCTATTCACCATGGGACGCCTCAGTCCACAATGCTGTCGATCTTGATCACGCCTTCCACCTGCTTCAGGTGTTCCAGCAGCTCTCCGGGTGTCTGCTCCATTTTGTCAATGCGGGCGGACACGGAGACAAAGGCTTTGCCCTTCACCGGGATATTCTGGTTCACCGTAAGGATATTGGCCCCTGCCCGGTAGAACACGGTGAGCAGGCTCACCAGCACGCCGGGCCGGTCCGTCAGGTTGACCTGCACCGTCAGGATGCCGGAGGACGCCTTCTGGGTGTAGGGAAACACCGCGTCCCTGTATTTGTAATATACGCTGCGGGAGATTCCCGCAATGCGCACAGCCTCGGAGGCGGTGGCTGCCTCCCCGCTTTCCAGCAGGGCGTTGGCTTTTACCACCTTCTGATACACCTCGGGCAGCGCCTTTTCGTCCACAACAAGATAAGAATCGCTTTTCATTGTTCACCTACAAAATACGCTTGTATTGTCACAGCGAACAGTTTACCACAGCCAGGAAAAAAAATCAACCCCCTGGATAAAACAAAAACCGCCGAAAAGAATTCACATCTCACGGCGATTTTTGCTGACATATCCAGTTGCGGCTACTCCACTTCCCCGCTGCTCTCTCCACCCTCTCCGCTGCTTTCAGGCGGAACAGGCGTAGGTGTGGGAACATCGGGCTCAGAAGGCTCCTCCGAAGGGCCGGGAGGCGGTTCGGGAGTGGGGTTATCCGAGGGAGGAGGCGTGGGCTCTCCGGCAGGAGTCTCCGTGCTGCCGGGCCCGGGATCACTGGAAGGTCCGGGTGTGCCGGAGGGATCTTGAGACGGCCCGGGAGTGCCGGAAGGCTCAAGGGAGGGCGAAGGCTCCACACTGGGCTCCATGGTGGGACTCACCGAAGGAGAGGGAGACACCGCAGGCCCTGCGATATGGTCGGAACCACCGTTGCAGGTTCCCGGCAGATTGTTCATGTCGTACCACCCGTAGGCGGTATCGTAACAGTTGGTGCCCGCAAGCTTGCCGCTGCTGCGGCAGAAAGCCAGCTGCTGCACATTGTCGCTGAGAACCCATTCCTTGCCGCTCCAGTCATACTGCATCAGGTACTGAATCACCGCTTTCCAGGTGACCTTGGCGGTGTTGGAATCCCACAGCTCCGCGGGAGTAGGGTAACCGTTCCAGATGCCGGCCACGCAGAAAGGCGTGCCGCCCATGAAGGTCAGGTCCTTGGTGTCGTTGGTGGTACCTGTCTTGGCAAAGATGTCGATCCCCAGGCTCTGCATGGTGGTGGCAGTGCCCTCATACCCCTCCACGGGACGGTGGAGGAGCTTGTTCATAATGGTGGCGTTCTCCACGGACATCACCCGCTCCCCCACGTTTTCCCGGTTGTCCAGGATCACGTTGCCGTCATGGTCTTTGACATAGGTGTAGGTGTAGGGCTCGTAGTAGAGGCCGCCGTTGGCGAACATGCAGTAGGCCGCTGTCATCTCCCGCACGGTGACGCCTTCCGTCATGCCGCCCAGGGCCATGGCGGAAAGGCTGTGAGCGTCCGCCTCGGTAAGGGTGGTAAAGTGGAGCTTCTCGGTGAGCCACTGGAAGCAGGACTCGGGGGTGAGCTCCTTGACCAGCCACGCAGCGGGGGCGTTCTGGGAGACCTCAATGGCCTTGTCCACATTCATAAAGCCGGTGTAATAAAGGGAGAAGTTGGAGGGGCCTTCCTCCGTAGAGCCGACGCCGTAGTAATCCGGCACAGGGCTGTCCTTCAGTACGGAGCCATAGGTGATGGTCCCTGTCTCGATGCCCAGAGAATAGGCGCTGACAGGCTTGAAGGACGAACCGGGCTGCCGTTTGGAATCGGTGGCATTATTCCACAGACGGATGCCCTGCCGCTCGTGCCGGCTGCCAATCACGGCAATGACCCGGCCGGAATAGGGGTCCATGATAAACATGCCCGCCTCAATGTCCTCATCCTCGGGCATGCAGTCCCCGTTGATGAACATTTTTTCCAGGTCGCTCTGGATCTTGGGGTCCATGGCGCAGTGGATCTCCATGCCGGAGTTGTAGATCAGGTTCACAGAGTAGTCGTAGGAGTACCCGTACTTCTCCTGCAGGTCTTCCACAATGTCCTCAAACATGGTGTCGATATACCAGTTCCAATCGTTCTGGTTCTGCTGGTCCTCCACGCTTTCCGTCTCTTCCACTTCCACGTCCCCGAAGGTCATGGTTTCAAATTCGGCCAAAGCCTGGTTGTATTCCTCTTCCGTAATGGGGGCCAGCTGGCCCTGCATCTCTCCGGTGACCACCAGCTCGTCGTTGCTCTCGTCCCCGTCGGAAAGCTTCCACACCCGGTCCAGCACCACTTCGCCCCGGTTCTTGGCCTCCTCGGGGAACACCAAGGGGTTGTACTGGGAGGGGTTCTGGGTGATGCCCGCGATCAGGCAGCACTCCGCCAAGGAGCACTCGGAGATGCTCTTGCCGAAGTAGGCTTTGGCCGCCGCCTCCACCCCTTCGTTCTGGCCGCCGTAGTTGACCACGTTCAGGTAGGATTCCAGAATCTGCTGCTTGGAGTATTTCTTCTCCATGTTCAGCGCGGTGAAGATCTCCCGCACCTTCCGCAGGATACTCACCTGTTTCTCGTCGGTGATGTTCTTAATGAGCTGCTGGGTCAGGGTGGAACCGCCGCCACCGCCGCTGTGGGTGAACAGCTTGTACACGGCGCCCAGGGTATTCCACCAGTCCACGCCGCTGTGCTCGCTGAACCGGTGATCCTCAATGGCCACCTGGGCCGTCTTCATGTAGGTGGGAATGTCGTTGAGGGAAACCCACTCACGGTTGGCGTCCTTGTAGATGGTCATATACTCGGTGGCGTTGCCCTGGGCGTCGTCCACATACACGAAGCTGGAGTAGCTCAGGGAAACTGCGGCCAGGTCTGGGGGCTCGATATCCCGGAAGCTGAGCAGAAACGCTGCCACCGACAAAAAGACCAGCAGGCCCGTGACGCACATTACACAGAACACCGTCTTAAACGCCTTCCAAACCATGCCGCCCACGGTCTTGGCAGTGGCGCCGGCGGACTGGGAAAGCTCTCCCTCCGCCCGCTGAGAAGGGATTCCCACGGTTGTGGTGTTGTATTTGTTCAAGTCCTTTTTATCTAACACGGTTTCCTCCTTGGGGCGCAAAGCGCCTTCGCGGCGGCATAAGCTGGAAAAAAACGTCCCATACTTCTGCCGAGGTGATTTCTTTGGATGATAAAAAGCAGAAAGATTACAAAAGACCCACTCTATTGGCTGTGCTTGTCACGGCGGCAGCCCTGCTGGTCACCCTTCTGTCCCTGTCCCTGAAAGGAGGGGCAGCAGTCCCTGTGCAGGGGAAGCCCACCGGGCACGATACTGTTTATTATACCCCAAAGCCCGCTGCAAGTCAAGGAAGCCCAGCCGCCTCTTCTTCCGGGGAGGAAGGCCCCTACCGGGTGACCCTCTACCAGGGAAAAATCGGAGTGTTCCGGGAGGGGGAAACGGAACCCTGCCTGGTGTCCGACGTGGACGTTTTCCTGCTTCCCCAGGAGGATGTGGCCCTGCTGAAAGAGGGCCTCTCTGCCCAAACCCTCACGGAAGTCCGGGCGATTCTGGAGGATTATGAGTAAAAAGTGAACGCCCTGCCGAAACCGGCAGGGCGCTTGCGTGAAGGCGAGAAGTTACTTCATGTTCTTCTCGTAGGACTCGATCATCTTCTTGACCATCTGGCCCCCGATGGAGCCGGCCTGACGGGAGGTCAGGTCGCCGTTGTAGCCCTGCTTCAGGTTCACGCCCACCTCGGAGGCGGACTCCATCTTAAAGCGGTTCATAGCTTCCTTGGCTTCGGGTACCATACTGGATTTGCTGTTCATGGTTCGTTTTCTCCTTCGCAAAAGTTTTCTCGCGTTTGCATTACCTAGTGTGACTCCCATCCTCCCGCTTATGAATGACAATTCTTGCTAGTTTTCGGAGAAAACAGCTTTTTTAAGCGTCACGGGTCAGCCTCGCTTTTCCCTCTGTTGTCAAGAGAAAAAAGCCATCCCTCTCCCCTGGGAGAAAAGGATGGCTTCATAATTTTGTATGAAATCAGCGCAATGCCAACAGCCGGGCAATGTTTTCCATGGCCAGGGAGAGGTTCTCCTCCGCATGCCACCGCGACTCCGAGAAAGGCTCCGCGGCCCGGTTGATGCTGAACACCGCCGTCAGCCCCTGCTGGTACATGGGCTCAAAGCCGGGACCGATCTGACCCACCACCGCAATGACAGGGACACCGGCCCTTCTGCACCGGCCGGACACCCCGGAGACCACTTTCCCCCGGACGCTCTGAGAGTCGATCTTCCCCTCTCCGGTAAACACCAGGTCGGCGGTTTGGAGAAGCTGGTCAAACTGCACCGTATCCAGCAGCACATCGATGCCCATCTGCAGCTTTCCTCCGCAGAACGCCGCCATGGCAAAGCCCAAGCCTCCCGCGGCCCCCGCCCCCGGAAGCTGGGAGAAATCTTTCCCCAGGCACCGGGCGCTCACCTGCCCCAGGTGGCGCAGCCCCTGGTCCAGCCGCTCTACCATGGCCGGGTCCGCCCCTTTTTGAGGTCCAAACACATAGGCGGCGCCAGTCTCTCCAAACAAGGGGTTGTCAATGTCGCACATGACTGTGAGCTCTATCCCCTCCATGGTTTTCCCGATAGCCGCAACATCCAGGGACGCAATGTCTCCCAAGGTGCCGCCGGTGGGAACGAACTCTCCGCCGTCCGCCCGGAAGAAGGTTCCCCCCAAAGCGGCCGCGGCCCCTGTGCCGCCGTCGTTGGTGCAGCTTCCTCCCAGGCCCAGGATTATCTTCCGGCAGCCCTCTTTTTTCGCCGCCAGGATCAGCTCCCCCACCCCGTAGGTGGTGGCTTTTTCCGGGTCCAAACGCCCTTCGGCCATGGGAAGCCCGGCACAGGCCGCCATTTCGATGACAGCGGTCTCGCCGTCCTGCAAAATGCCGTAAAAGCTCTCCACCGGCTCCCCAAAGGGACCTGTGACAGTGGCGGTCATACGGCGGCCGCCCACAGCCTCCAGGAACGCATCCACACTGCCCTCTCCCCCATCCGCCACAGGGAGGGAGCGAAGCTTGGCGTCCGGGAAAAACCGCTTCAGCTGCTCCGCCATCAGCCGGCAGACCTGGCGGGACGAGAGGGTTCCTTTAAAGGAATCGGGAACAAGCAAAATCTGTTTCATAGGGTGACATCCTTTCCCATACAACTCCCAAAACAAACGAACTCCTTACAGTTTTAGCTTCATCCAGCTGCCCTTGCGGAACCGAAGGAACGTGAGGAAAAACCGGACGAACTGGTCCGCCGCAGTGCCCAGCCAAGCGCCCATCAGGCCAAGGCCCAGAGGATAGCACAGCAGCCAGCTGACGCCGGGACGGATCAGCGTGACGCTGAGAAGGGAAACCAAAGCGGTGAACTTGGTATCCCCCGCGCCACGGAGACAGCCAAACAAGGTGACCTGCTCGATCTGCATAAAGAGAATCACGCTTAAAATCCGCATGATCATGGCGCCGTAATCCAGGATAACCGGGTCATCCGTGTACAGCAGGAAAATGTCCCCGCCAAAGAAGAAGTAGGTGACGCCCATGAGGCAGGCACAAATAAGACCCATTTTCTGGCACACGTTGCCATACACCTTGGCCATGTCGGGGCGCTGGCGGCCCAGGCTCTGGCCGATCAGCGTGACAGCGGCCACGGAAAGCCCGTCTCCAAAGGAGAAGGACATGCTCATCATATTCATGCCGATCTGATGGGAGGCAAGCTCAATGGTACCCAAGTGGGCCACCGTCATGGAGAAGAGCAGGAAGCCGATCCGCAGGCACACCTGCTCCACAAAGGAACTGGACCACACATTTGCCATGGACTTGACGCTCATGCGGTCGGCGATCCACCCCTTCACGTACCGCAGGCACACGAAGCTGCTTTGGCGCATGACGGAGAGAATGCTCAGCACACAGGCGCACACCGTGCCCAGCACAGTGGCGATGGCAGCGCCCCGAACCCCCAGGGCGGGGAACCCGAAGTTGCCCCCGATGAGCAAGTAGTTGAACACCACGTTCACCACGTTGGAGATCAGGTTGGTGATCATGGCGATGCGGGTGTTCCCCGCGCCCCGCTGGGCTGCGTTGAGCACCAGGGAGATGGTGGAAAAGCCTTGGCAGCCCATGATAATCTGGAAGTACTCCACTGCGTACTCGTGGGTATCGGGCTGAGACCCCACCAGCTGTATAATGGGACTGGCAAAGAGCACAAAGAGCACGCTGGTCAAGGCAGTCAGGGCCACGGTGAGCAGCAGCGCCATGCGCACCACCCGGTTGGCGCTCTCCCGGTCATCGGCTCCCTTACGCCGGGCCACAATGGCCGAAACCGCCACGTTCAGGGACAGAAACACGGCCAGGCCCAGCATTTTCGGCTGGGTGGTCAGGCCCACCGCGGCGATGGCGTAGGAACCCAGCGTGCCCACCATGATGGTATCCACCACGCCGGCCAGATTGACAAAAAAGGACTCCAGCACCGAAGGCCAGGCCACGGTGAGGGTGTTGCGAATGATCTCACGGTCTGAGGGGTATTCTCCCAGCACCATGCCTTTGCAGACCTTCGCAGGGTTGATGAATCGCAAAACGTCTCCACTCCTCCGAATAGTTGTTCGTGCAACAATTTTAGCATGCTCCGACACACTTTGCAAGGGTCCGCCCCGATTATTTCAAAAAAGCGAAAAAAGGAGCCCGGCATGCCGCCGGACCCCTTTCAAAAACGATTACTCGCCGAACAGATCTTTCAATTTACCGAAAAAGCTTTTCCGTTTCTGGTAGTTCTTCTCGTCAGAGGCGTTGTCCAGTTCCGCCAACAGCTCTTTCTGCCGCTTGGACAGGTTTTTGGGCACCTCTACGGTTACCTGGACATACTGGTCACCCCGGAGCCGGGAGTTCAAGCCCTGAATCCCCCTGCCCTTCAGCCGGAACACGTCCCCGGGTTGGGTGCCTTCGTGGACATGGTAGCTCACCTTTCCGTCCAGGGTGGGCACTTCCACGTCCGCGCCCAAAGCCGCCTGGGTGAAGGTGATGGGCATCTCGCACCAGACATCATTGCCCCGGCGCTCGAAAATGGGATGGGGCCGCACGGAAACATACACATGCAGGTCGCCGGCAGGGCCGCCGTTGACGCCGGCGTTGCCCTTGCCTCCCACATTCAGAATCTGCTCATCGTCAATGCCCGCGGGCACGGTGATCTCCAGGCTCTTGTGGCGGCGGACACGCCCCTTGCCGTCGCAGGTCTTGCAGGGAGTCTCCACGATCTTGCCCGTGCCGCCGCAGCGGTCGCAGGTCTGGGAGGACTGAACCACACCGAAGGGGGTGCGCTGGTTGATCCGCACCTGGCCTGTGCCATGGCAGTACTCACAGGTTTTGGGAGAAGTCCCGGCCGCGGCGCCGGTGCCGTGACAGTCGGCGCAGGTCTCAATCTGGGAATAGGTGACGGTCTTTTTGCAGCCTTTGGCCGCCTCCTCAAAGGAGATGGCAATGTTGGCCTGCACGTCGCTGCCCCGCCGGGGAGCGTTGGGGTTGGCGCGCCGAGAGCCGCCTCCGCCAAAGCCGCCGAAGAAGCTGTCGAAAATGTCGGAGAAGTCGAACCCGGCTCCCTGGAAGGGGCTGCCCCCCGCGGCGCCGCCCCCGAAATTGGGATCTACGCCCGCGTGGCCGAACTGGTCGTAGCGCGCCCGCTTGTCGCTGTCGGAAAGCACCTCGTAGGCCTCGTTCACCTCTTTGAACTTGGCCTCCGCTTCCTTGTTCCCAGGGTTCAAGTCCGGGTGATACTGCTTCGCCAGCTTCCGGTACGCCTTTTTGATCTCGTCCTCCGAGGCCCCTTTGGCCACGCCCAGCACCTCGTAATAATCCCGTTTATCCGCCATGATCCATCACTCCCAAGCGGCCAGACCTGCCGCTGTTCTCAATACCATACTATACTGTGTGTCAATTTCCGTTTCACCCCAAAAGATGCAGGGACAGCTTCTGCCCCCGCATCCTGGAGTATTTCTCCCTTGAGCGCCAGCCCAAGGTGTTAGTCCACTTCCTTGTAATCCGCGTCGTACACGTTGCCGTCACCGCCGGGGTTGCCGCCGCCAGGATTGCCGCCGTTGTAGGGAGGCTGCTGGCCGGGGTTGCCCTGGGGAGCGGACTGCTGGTACAGCTTCTCGCTGACCGCGTACACGGCCTTCTGCAGTTCGTCCATGCCGGTCTTGATCTGATCCACGGTGCCGGTCTTCAGGGTCTCCCGCAGGGCGGCCACCTTGGTGTTGATCTCGTTCTTATCGGAATCCTGGAGCTTGTCGCCGCTGTCGGAAACCAGCTTCTCAGCGGTGTAGCACAGGTTCTCCGCGTTGTTCTTGGTATCCACCTCTTCCCGGCGCTTCTTGTCCTCCTCGGCAAACTGCTCGGCAGCCTTCACAGCCCGGTCGATGTCCTCCTTGCTCATGTTGGAGCTGGAGGTGATGGTGATGTGCTGCTCCTTGCCGGTGCCCAGGTCCTTGGCGGACACGTTCACGATGCCGTTGGCGTCGATGTCGAAGGTGACCTCGATCTGAGGGATGCCCCGGGGAGCGGGAGCGATGCCGTCCAGCTTGAACAGGCCCAGCTGCTTGTTGTCCCGGGCGAACTCACGCTCGCCCTGGAGCACGTTGACTTCCACCTGGGTCTGGCCGTCGGCGGCGGTGGAGAAGATCTGACTCTTCTTGGTGGGGATGGTGGTGTTCCGGTCGATGATCTTAGTCATAACGCCGCCCATGGTCTCCACGCCCAGGGACAGGGGAGTCACGTCCAGCAGCAGCAGGCCCTGGACTTCGCCGCCCAGCACGCCGGCCTGGATGGCGGCGCCGATGGCCACGCACTCGTCAGGGTTGATGCCCTTGAAGGGGTCCTTGCCGATGAAGTTCTTCACGGCCTCCTGCACGGCGGGGATACGGGAAGAACCGCCCACCAGCAGCACCTTGCTGATCTCGTTGATGGACAGGCCGGAGTCGGACAGAGCCTGACGCACGGGGCCCATGGTCTTTTCCACCAGGTCGGCGGTGAGCTCGTTGAACTTGGCACGGCTCAGGGTCATGTCCAAGTGCTTGGGACCGGTGGCGTCGGCGGTGATATAGGGCAGGTTGATGGCGGCGCTGGTCACGCCGGAGAGCTCGATCTTGGCTTTCTCGGCGGCTTCCTTGATGCGCTGCATGGCCATCTTGTCGCCGGACAGGTCGATGCCCTGCTCCATCTTGAAGGTGGACAGGATCCAGTCCATGATCCGCTGGTCGAAGTCGTCGCCGCCCAGGCGGTTGTTGCCGGCGGTGGCCAGCACTTCCTGCACGCCGTCGCCCATCTCGATGATGGAGACGTCGAAGGTGCCGCCGCCCAGGTCGTACACCATGACCTTCTGGTCGTTGTCCTTATCCACGCCGTAGGACAACGCCGCGGCGGTGGGCTCGTTGATGATGCGCTTCACTTCCAGACCGGCGATCTTGCCGGCGTCCTTGGTGGCCTGACGCTGGGCGTCGGTGAAGTAGGCGGGAACGGTGATGACGGCGCTGGTGACAGGCTCGCCCAGATAGGCTTCCGCGTCCGCCTTCAGCTTCTGAAGGATCATGGCGGAGATCTCCTGAGGAGTGTAGCTCTTGCCGTCGATGGTCACTTTATAGTTGGAACCCATCTCACGCTTGATGGAGGAAACGGTCCGTTCCGGGTTGGTGATGGCCTGGCGCTTTGCCACCTGGCCCACCATGCGCTCGCCGGTCTTGGAGAAAGCCACCACAGAGGGGGTGGTGCGGGCGCCTTCCGCGTTGGCGATGACCACAGGCTCGCCGCCTTCAATAACCGCCACACAAGAGTTTGTAGTACCCAAGTCAATGCCAATTGTCTTTGCCATAATAAACTACCTTCCTTTGCTCTCAAAAGATATGGTGTGAGTAATGTTCTATGAATAAAATCCTGTAGATTTGCTCTGCCTTAGTTTGCCACCTGGACCATAGCGTGGCGGACTACCCGGTCCCCCAGCTTGTAGCCCTTCTGGTACACTGCCGCGATCACGTTCTCACCCAGGGACTCATCCTCGATGTGAGCCACGGCGTTGTGAAGGTTGGGGTCGAAAGTCTCCCCCACCTGACCCATCTCCGTCAGGCCCAGCTTTTCGAAGCACGCCTTGATCTGGTTCTCGATCATCTCCACGCCCTTTTTCATGTCCTGGGCGGAGGCGTTCTCCTGGCTCAGGGCCCGCTCGATGTTGTCGGCAATGGGGAGAATGGCCTGGACCGTGTCGGACACGGCGTTGTTGTAAATGGCGTTTTTCTCGTTCTGGGTGCGCTTGCGGAAGTTGTCGTACTCCGCCAGCACCCGGAGATGCTGCTGTTTGTGCTCCTCAAATTCCTTCTGAAGCTTTTCCAGTTCCGTCTCCTCCGGAGATGGCTTCTGTTCCGCCTCTTCCGGTTTCACTTCCTGCTCCGGAGCCTCCGGCGTTTGTTCCTTTTGAGGCTCCTTGGTTTTCTCTTTAGCCATGTTCCCGGCTCCCTTCTGAAATAATCCTATGGTAAAGCGGGTCATCCCGCGTTGTTTTCACTCGTCTCTCATAAGCACGGTGAGGGTCTGCCCCACCTGCTGACTGACGTACCGCAGCACCGCTGTCACCCGGGGATAATCCATCCGCACAGGCCCCAGCACCGCCAAGGCGCCGGCGTCCTGGCCGTTCACCTGATACCGTGCCACTGCCAGCGAGGTTTTATCCAGCTCCGGCTTTCCCAGCTCCCGGCCGATCAGGATGGTCACCTGGCCGGGACGCTGCCGCAGCAGTGCAGCCACGTCCTCCCGGCGTTCCAGGAAATCCATGACACGTCTCGCGCCGCCGTGGTCCAGTTCCGGGTAGAACAGCAGGTTCATCTGACCGTTTATCAGCACCTCCGTGCCCATGGTGTCCCGTGCCGCTTCCAGCAGGGCCCTTAAAGGCGCCCCCACCAGCACGTACATCTGGCCTAGGGAAACCCCGATCCCCTGCAAAAAAGCGGGGGTGATGTCCGAGATGTTCTTCCCGGCCAGCTTTCCGTTAAACACGCGGAAAAACACCCGAAGGATGTCGCTGGTCAAATCGAAGTCGCAGTGGAACACCCGGTTCTTCATGGTGCCGGCGGAGCTCATCAGGATGAGCATGGCCGTACGGCGGCTGGTTTGGACAAACTGCACTGCCCGCACCTGGGCGGTGTCCCCGCTGGGGGTGGTGACCACCGAAGCGCACCGGGTCACCCCGGAGAGCAGCCTGGACGCCCTGGTGAGCAGCCCCTCCGGCTCGTAGGACCCGGAGAGAAGCATGGAATCGAACGTGCGGCGCTCCTCTTCTCCAAGAGAGGGGACCTCCATCAGGTGGTCCACATACTCCCGGTATCCTTTTTGAGAGGGGATCCGTCCCGCGGAGGTGTGAGGCTGTTCCAGCAGCCCCAGCTCGATGAGGTCGGCCATTTCGTTTCGCACCGTGGCGGAGGAAACCCCCACCTCTTCCGCGATGGCCTTGCTCCCCACCGGCTCGCCGCTTTTCACATATCCGGCGACCACGGAGGACAAAATCCGCTCTTTCCGTGGCGTCAGCTCCATACCATTCACCTCCGCCATCTGTTTTAGCACTCTTTCAAGTCGAGTGCTAATCCATGCTTATAATGTACCACTTAGGTCAGCAAAAGTCAAGAATCATTTTGTAAATAGTTTATGAATGGGAGAAAGCTGGAAAAAAAGGCAGAAAAAAAGCCGCTCTGGGCGGCTTTTTCAAGGTTCCTCAATTTTAATACCCAAAGTGGAAAGCAGGTTGACCGCTTCTGGCAGGGAAAACCGGGCTCCTTTCACACGGTTCCCCTCCAGGGAAAAATAGTAGTCTGTCGCACCCCGGAAATCGGCGTTTGTCAGGTCGTTCTGGGAAAAGGTGGTTCCCTGAAGCTGGCATCCGGCAAACACGGCCCCTTTCAGGCTGCAGTCGTCAAAGAAGCTGCCGGAAAGATCGGCGCCGGAAAAATCCACGTTTTTCAGGTCAAACCCAAAAAACACGCAGTGGCGCAGAGAGCATTCCCTGAAACCGTCAAAGGGCAAGAAGCCCATTTCCCGCTTCCGCTGATCCAGCAGGGCGGACCAGTCCACCCCGGACAGATCGCATCGGACAAACTCGCAGGAAATCATCTGGCATCCCTGGAATTCGGGGGCGGCAATTCTGCAGTTTTCAAAGCGGCAGCCGGAAAACCGGCAGCTGCGCAGCGACAGCTCCGTAAACCGGCAGCCGGTGAACAGGCAGTCCTCAAACAGAAGGGCAGAGACCTCCTCCCCCTCCTTCTGGAGTTTGGAAAAGGTCTCCCCGCAGAATTCTTTCATAGGGCTCTCCCTCAGATCTCGAACTGGCCGTTTTCCAGCAGCTCGACGATCACGTGAAGGGAATCGGTGGCGTCCAGGTAGGCGTAGTGGCCGGTGTTCCACCTGCCCCGCTGGAGCAGCTTCATGCCCATCTCCTCACCCAGACGGATCTTCTCCTCCATGTCGGTGATGTGAAACGCCACATGGTGCATGCCTTCGCCATGTTCCTCCAGGGCCTGGCGCCAGACGCTGGGCTCCTGGTCGGGCTCGATCAGCTCCACCTCTAGGTCCCCGTAGTAGAAGAACGCCTGCTTGCAGCGGGCCTTGGTGGGTTTCCCCAGATACTGGGTGTGGGCGTCCTCGTACGCGCCGGTCATCTGCACCGGCGGCACAGGCACCCCCAACAGTGCAGCGTACTCTTTCGAACTCTTTTCAATGTCGTGAACCAAAATGCCCAGCTGGGTGCATTTCTCGGTTCCGAATACAGGATTTCCTTTCATTCCTGCATCACTCCTCTCTGTGACAGATTATACCACCCTGTTTCAAAAGCGCAACCCGCTTTCGCCTTTTTGTCCTGGCATTTTCGCGGAATTTGTCCGGCCCTTCCTCCGGGACAAGGGAAAAACTCACCGATCCTCCAAGGTCCAGCCGAAATCGTTGTGGTAGATCATCTGGCGGGTCATGCCTCCGTCGATACAGATATTCTCCCCTGTGATGAATCCGGCTTTCTCCGAACAGAGGAACAGCACCATATGGGCGATATCCAAAGGATTTCCCACCCGGCCCGCAGGCTGCTGAAACGCGTCCGGTCCCTGGTACACGGTGTAGTCCGTGTCGATCCACCCGGGAGAGATGGAATTGACCCTGGCTTTGCCGGACAGGCTCACCGCCAGGGCGTGGGTCAGGGCGGAAATGCCGCCCTTGGCCGCTGAATAACTCTCTGTCTGGGGCTGGCTCATTCGGTCCCTGGAGGAGGAGATGTTCACCACAGAAGCTCCCGGCGCGAAATGGGGCGCCAGCAGCTTGGTGAGGTAAAAGGCGGCAGTCACTCCCACCCGCAGGGCGTAGTTGAACTCCTCGTAGGTGCAGGCATCCAGCCCTTTCATCAGAGGGGGCGCGTTGTTGATGAGACAGTCCACCCTGCCGTAGTCCTGGAGCACCTTCTCCGCAAAGGCTTCCAGCACCTCTTTCTCTCCAATGTCCCCCACAAAATAGCCATTGTCCTTCACATCGATGACGCACACGTGGGCGCCGGCTTTCCGGAACTGCTCCGCAATGGCCTGGCCGATGCCGTGGGCTCCCCCGGTGATCACCGCGACCTTGTCCTGAAACATGCCGCTGTCTCTCCTCCCTGTTTTTGAATGTGCTTTCATTATACCCCGCCCTGGGACAAAGCACAAGACAGGACCTCCTTCCGCAAAATCCGGGCGGCACATCTTTTATCCTGTGAGAAAGTGAAAGAAACATGAAAGAAATACCCCTTGACGCGTTATACTATGCGATGTATAGTATAAGTGATCACAGAGGAAAGGAGCGATGGAATGGACGCCCAACTGAAAAAGGGCCTGCTGGAAGTGTGCGTGCTCACAGCGCTGCGAGGGAAAGATTCCTACGGTTACCAGATCATCAAGGACGTGTCTCCCATTGTGGAGATTTCGGAATCCACCTTGTACCCCATTCTGAAACGCCTGGAGGCAGCCGGGTTTGTGACCACCTATTCCCTGGAACACAACAGCCGGCTTCGCAAGTACTACCGGCTTACCCCGGCAGGGCAGGAGCGCATCCGGACCTTTCTGGTGGAGTGGCAGGACGTGATGCGGGCCTATCGGTACATCGCCTCTCAAGGGGCTGGGGATATTTCCCAAACGGGGAGAAAGGATGAAACACCATGACAAAACAGAATTTTCTAAATGAACTGGCAGCTGCCCTGCACCAGCTTCCCAGAGAGGAGCGGTACCGGACGCTGAGCTACTACGACGAGCTGATCGATGACAGGATGGAGGACGGACAAAGCGAAGAGGAAGCGGTGGACAGCCTGGGAGACCCGGAACTGATCGCCCGGGAGATTCTGGGAGAGGAAACGCCCCAGGCGCCTGTCAGCACAGGCAGGAAAGCGTGGATCATCGCCCTGCTGATTTTGGGCTTTCCCCTGTGGGGCGCCCTGCTGATCGCCGGAGTGGCAGTCCTTCTGAGCGTGTACATCTGCCTGTTCGTACCCGTCATCGTGCTGGGGGCTCTTGCCATAGGCTTCCTGCTGGCAGCCATTCTGGGCGTAGTGGGACTGCCTTTCCTGATCCTGGACGTGGGCGTTCTGGCAGGCGGGCTTCCCGCAGGGCTGTTCCAGCTGGGGCTTTCCATCGCTCTGCTGGGCCTCAGCGTTTTGTGCGCCTTAGGGTTTTACTTCACTGGAAAAGCCACCGTAAACGCAGGCCGTTCCCTGTGGCGGTGGTTTCGCCGAAGCGTCACCAGGCAAAGGAGGGTCACAGCATGAAACAGCGCAGCAGATTGGTCAAACTCACAGCCATCGCAGGGTGCATTCTGGTGGGGGCGGGCTTCCTTCTGTCCGGTATAGGGTTTGCCGCCATGGGATTTACCCTCTCCGCCTTTTCCTATCCACGGACCGGGTTGGTTCAGCAGGACAGCACCTGTTATACGGAAATTCCGAAAAGAGTGGAAGTCCGCACCTCCCTGGGCAACGTGACCATTGCAGGGAACCAGGAAGGCCTTCAGGGGCCCCAGGTGGACGCCGCCGCGAACGCATACCAAATTTCCCTGGAGCAGGACACACTGGTGGTGACGCTTCTGGACTCTTTTTCCCATGAAAACAGCGCAAAAGGCTGGAAGTGGTACCAGCTGGTGAAGATCTGGGGGGAAGGCGACTTTGACGTGACCATATCCCTGCCCCCCACCCTGCTGGAAAACGTCTACGTGGAAAACGATATGGGACAGGTGGAGCTCTCCCAGCTGGATGCCGGCAAGGTAACCATAAACGCCTCCAACGGCAATGTGGCGGCGGATAACATTGCTGCTTCCCAGGGCCTGGAGATCTTCGCCTCTATGGGAGAGTCTTCTGTGACCCACTGCTCCGGGGGCCAGTTGACTGTGGAAGGCAGCATGGGTTCCTCCACCGTGAGGGACTGCGAATTTCAGGAAGGGAGCATCAGCAGCAGTATGGGCGACGCCGTGCTGGAAACCAGCAGCTTCTCTGACCTTACCCTGTCGAACGGCATGGGCGCCTGCACACTTTCCCAGGTGACTGCAAAAACCTCCGCCAGCTGTTTCACAAGTATGGGGAACGTTACGTTGAAAGCTCTGCAAAGCCCCCAGATCATTCTCTCCGCGGATGCAGGGAACATTTCCGGAACCCTTCGGGGAAACCAGCGGGACTACCAGATCCAGGCGACCACCGACATGGGAAGTTCCAACTTGAAAGACCAGGTCAGCGATGGACCCAACCGTTTGGAAGTGACCACCGGGATGGGGAACATCGATCTCCGGTTTACGGAATGAACCGGATAAAAACGCCCCAGGGCAACCCTTTCCGAACAACAACAAAAGAGGCTGTTGCACCTTCGCAACAGCCTCTCAGCCTGTAGAAAAACCTGCTCCGGCAATTAAGCCAGAGCAGGTTTTTTGCTTGGAAACGAAAGCGGAAACGG
>CALWCD010000027.1 GCA_944376265.1 uncultured Clostridia bacterium
ACACCGGCGTCACCAGGGCCAAGCAGCTGCTGATTCTGGTGGGCCAGCGGGGCGTGGTCAGCGCCATGATCGAAAACGACCGGAAAACCCGCCGGTACACCGGCCTGAAGCAATTCCTGGAACGGGAGGAGTGACCTGCGTTGTTGAAAGCCATTGTGTTCGACGGATATGGCACCCTTTTCTTCACAAGCACCGGCTCTGTGGATGCCACGGAGAAGATCCTTGCCCTGAACGGCCGCCGGGACCTATCCCCCAAGGCCTTCTACGGGGAGTGGAAACTGCTCCACCACCGGCATATGGAGGAACTTCCGGACTTCCGCCTGGAGAAAGAGCTTTACGCGCTGGACCTGGAAGAGCTGTACCAAAAGTACAGGTTCACCCGCGACCCTCGCAGGGATGTGGAGGTCATGTTGGCCATTCAGGGGACAAGAGCGGCCTTTCCAGAGGTGAGGCAAGTTCTGGAGGAGCTTGCTTCCCGGTTCCTTTTGGCGGTGGGTTCCACCACAGACACTGCCCCTTTGCTCCAGGACCTGGACCGGGCAGGGCTGCCTATTCCCCGTTCCCGGATTTTCACCTCCCAGTCCCTGAAGGTCTACAAGCCTCACCCTGCCTTTTACAGGGCCATTCTGGAGACTCTGGAGGTGGCGCCGGAGGAGGCGCTTTTTGTGGGGGATTCCCTCAAGGATGACGTGAAGGGCCCTCAGAATGTGGGCATGAGGACCTGCTGGGTTAATCGCAAGGGGGAAGAGAGAGGGGATATTTCCCCGGATCTGGAGATCCCCTCGCTGCAGGAACTGCCGGAAGCGCTCGGCCATTTTCCAAAATGAGAATCCCCCGCCGCCTGGTTGCCTCAGGCAGCGGGGGTTCGTTTTACAGCTGTTTTCCCATCACGTACAGGTCACGGTAGGTGCCGTCTGTCATCTTCGCTTCCCGGCGGAGAGTGCCCTCCACCACGAAGCCACGGCCCAGGTACAGGCCGATGGCCTTGGTGTTCAGGGTGTCCACTTCCAGGCACAGTTTTTCAATGCCTTGGGACCGGCACCACTCCTCCTGGATCTCCATCAGCCTTCGGGCAATGCCCTGCCGCTGGAAGTCCTGCCGCACGGAAATGCCCAGGCTGGCTCGGTGGCGGTAGCGAATCTTCTCCGTGGAGTAAGAGCAGTTGCAGCTTCCGGCAATCTCCCCGTCCTCGGTCAAGACAAGAAGGGACAGGTGCTCCTGAGAATCTACCCAGCCCTGGAGCAGAGCGGTTTCCTTTTCCAGAGGGAAGTTCTTGATGAATTCCCCCGGTTCCATGGCAAGAAACGTGGATTCCCGATTCACTGTGGTCATGTATTGAATCATTTTGGAAGCGTCGTTTCCCACCGCATTGCGGATCAGGAACTTCTGTCCCTTTCCCTGAAGAACCTCCTCATACTGTGCCATGTGCCTTCCCCCTCTCGGAAATTTGAGGAAAAGTATAGCACAGGTGGGGCAAAAGAGCAAGGAAAAGATTTCTCCTGTTGAAAACGCGGAGCTTTTGTTGTATAATTCAATAATAGCGGCCTTGTGCCTTCAGCGGGAACAGGCCGTATGACATATGAGTGTAAGGATGATTTACAGGATGATAGGAACCGATATCGCCATCGATCTGGGGACTTCCCGGTTTAAAGTGTATTTGGACGGCAAGGGCATCGTTTTGAGCGAGCCCTCCATCATTGCCGTGGACAACATGACCGACGAGGTCATCGCCATTGGCAGCGCCGCCTATGACATGCTGGGCCGCACCTCCGAGCGGATTACCGTGTCCCGGCCCTTGAGCAACGGCGTCATTTCCGACTTCTCCATGGCAGAGCAGCTTATCAGCTACTACCTGAAGCAGATCAGCTCCAGCCGGGTGTTCATGCCCCGGGTGGTGGTCAGCGTGCCCTGCAACGTCACCGAGGTGGAAAAGCGGGCTGTGGTGGAGGCCATTACCGCCGCCGGCGTGCGGAAGGTCTGCCTGATCGAGGAGCCGGTGGCTGCCGCTATCGGCGCCGGGGTGGACATCGCCGTGCCTCACGGCACCATGATCGTGGACATCGGCGAAGGCGCCACCGACATGGCTGTGATCTCCCTCAACGGCATTGCCGTGGCCAATTCCTGCAACATCGCGGGAGCGGACTTCAACGACGCCATTGTGAAGTACGTGAGAAAGAAGTTCAACCTGCTCATCGGGGACCGCACCGCCGAAGAGGCCAAGATTGCCATCGGCTGCGCCTATCCCCGGAAGAAGCTGCTGGAATACACCCTGAAGGGCCGCAACGCCATGACCGGCCTGCCGGAGACCACTGTGATGAATTCCGACGAGATGATCGAGGCTCTCATCGAGCCGGCCATCTCCATCATTCGCACGGTGCAAGAGACTTTGGAGGAGACGCCCCCCGAGCTGCTGGCGGACATTTTCACCGACGGCATCTACCTCACCGGCGGCTCGGCCAACCTGTATGGCTTCTCCACCCTCCTGTCCAAAAAGACCAAGATCCCCGTGGTCACCTTCGACGACCCGGAGAACTGCGTGGTGCTGGGCGCGGGAAAAGCCATCAAGTACATCGACAAAATGGACAACCGGGGCCATGGCAAGCTGAACCCCCTGGTGGCCTACTATTGAGCGTTCACATACCTGGGCAAACGAAAAGCGGACTGGATTTTCCAGCCCGCTTTTTTACGGTTCCATCAAGTCTTGTTCGGTGAGAACCCCCAGGTGGACCAGGGCATTTTTCACCCCGTCCTCACCCACGGGAGTGGTGACATAGTCCGCGGCGGCCTTGGCCTCCTCCACGCCGTTGCCCAAAGCCACCCCGATCCCTGCCCAGCGAAGCATTTCCGCGTCGTTGGGGCCGTCGCCGAACACCAGGATCTCCTCCCGCTGCCAGCCATAATGCTTGGCCACCGCAGCGATGCCCACTTCTTTGCCCCCCTCTTCGGGGATCACGTCCAGAATACCGTGGGCGGACCCGGTGACGGCAATGTGCTCCAGGGGAGCCAGCACCGGGATCTGATCCGGGTATATGTAGGCTAAAAACTGGAGCACCGGGTGCTCTTTCAGCCGGTCAATGGGGTATACCTCCGGCGCGGGGAGCCCCGCCCAGGCAAAGTGGTCCCGAATCACCTGGCAGTCCTCCACAGCGAAGCACCGGTCCTCCTCAATGATGAGGCAGGGGAACCCCGCCTGGGGAACCAGCTCCACCAGCTTTCGGATGACCTCCGGCCTGTGGGCCATGCGGTGAAGCACCTGGCCCTGCCGGTCTGCCGCCAGCTGACCGTTCAGGGTGATAAATCCGTCAAAGGGGAAAATCTTCTCCAAAAAGGTGGTCATGCCGGGAAAGCGGCCGGTGGCCACAAACAGCCGAACCCCCTTTCGCCGCAGTGCCTTGAGGGAGGCCAGGGCGGAAAGGGGCACTTTTTTTGTAACCGGGTCCAGCAGCGTGCCGTCAATATCGAAGAAAATGGCTTTTACCATGGGGGCGCAACATCCTTTCCTGCTTGGTTCAGGCCCGGAAGGCTTCCGTCAGCTGAGGGTCCACGCCGTACTCCAGGGCGCAGTCCCTCAAGCCCTCATAAATTTCCTCCCGGGAATAGTCCCATGCCTCCAGTTCCCGGTCGGAAAACCGGTTCAGGTGCTGGTAGAACTCCAGGGCGATGGGGAAGGTGGAGGGGTCGGAGAAGTCCAGCCGTTCAAACAGCAGGTTTTCCGCCTGGTTGATCTCCCCCCGGCCGCACAGGTCCTTCAGCTCCTCCAGCAGGGGGACGCCGTCCCCTGAAGCAAGGGCTTCCGCCTCTTCAGCGGTTCCGGGCTCCAGGGCGCCGCTTCCCATCACCCGGGCGAGCAGCCTTCCCATGTCCCGGATCATCCGGACGATATAGTCCTCTGTCAGCATGGCTCACTCCTGACGCTGGAGGTATTTCTCCACAATCAGGTTGGCGCACTTGTAGATGTCCCCGCCTCCCAGGGTGAGGATCAGGTCGCCGGGCTGGGCGTTTTTCATCACGTAGTCGGCGATCTTTTCAAAGCTGTCGAACCACACGCTGCCGGGGATCTTGGCCGCCAGGTCGCTGGTGTGGATGTTGTAGGTGTTGGTCTCCCGTACCGCCAGGATCTCCGTCATCACCACGTGGTGGGGGATGGACAGGGCCTTGGCGAAGTCGTTGAGCAGGTTGTAGGTCCGGGAGTAGGTGTGGGGCTGGAACACGGCCCACACCTGACGGTAACCCATGCGCACCGCGGAGGTGAGCACAGCGGTGAGCTCCGTGGGATGGTGGGCGAAATCGTCGGCCACCGTGACCCCTTCAAACTTGCCCAGCACTTCAAACCGGCGGTGCACCCCGGAGAATTTCCCCAGGGAGGCGCAGATCTTTTCCGGGTCCACGCCCAGGCAGTGGGCGGCAGCGGCGGCAGCGATGGCGTTGAGCATGTTGTGCTCTCCGGGGACCATCAGGTTTACCCGGCCCAGCTTCTTCCCCCGGTAAGTGAGAGTGAAGTCCTCGCAGGCGGTGTCCTCCTCGTTCATCTCGGTGGGGTAGTAGTCGTTGTGCTCGCTCATGCCGAAGGTGACGATCTTCACGTTGGGAAGGTCCTTCACGCTCTCCATGGCCCGGGCGTTGTCCCCGTTGACCACAATGAGCTGGGAGGTCTGCCGGGCAAACTGCCGGAAGGATTTCACAATGTTGTCCACGGTTTTGAAGTAGTCCAGATGGTCCGCGTCGATGTTGAGAATGACGGACACAGCGGGGTGAAGCTGGAGGAAGGTATCCACGTACTCGCAGGCTTCCACCACCAGGGTCTGGCCATGGCCCACCCGGCTGTTGGCTCCCAGCATGGGCAGCTTGCCGCCGATAATGGCACTGGGGTCCATGCCCCCGTCGATGAGGATCTCTGTGAGCATGGCGGTGGTGGTGGTCTTTCCGTGGGTGCCGGAAACAGCCACCGGGCGGGCGAATTTCCGCGCCAGCAGGCCCAGCATCACAGAGCGCTC
Organism: uncultured Clostridia bacterium; assembly: GCA_944376265.1. GTDB lineage: Bacteria > Bacillota > Clostridia > Oscillospirales > Acutalibacteraceae > Acutalibacter. The sequence continues at coordinate 4,995 of CALWCD010000027.1, forward strand.
CAGAGTGGGAATGCCCCGCTCCCGGGCTGCCACCAGTTCGGGGTTGTCGGCCTTGCAGGCGGCGGTGTACACCACAGCCTGGGCGTCCCCGATGTTGGCCGCCTTGTGGCCCATGGAGACCGGAATGCCGTAGGAACGGATGCGGTCCAGAGTGTCGGATTCGTTGATATCAGAGCCGGTGAGCTGATAGCCCTTGTGAAAGAGGATCTCCGCCATGGGGCACATGCCGGAGCCCCCAATGCCCACGAAGTGCAGCTTTTTAACACGGTCCAGAATGTTGTCGTCCATATGATAAGTCTCCCTTGATCGAGATTTCTTTAATGCTATAAGTATTCTTATTATATTGTAAAATCCACCCAAAATAAAGCCCCAAATTAAATTTCCGGGAAAAGCCCCAGAAATTCTTTCCAAAACTGGGAAGCCTTTTACCGATGGCACCAAAACCCCCTTTCCGCCATACAATGAAAGTGACTTCACTGGCGGCAAGGAGAGGGATGGGACCATGGAAACCTTTGGCATTTTGGGGGGCGACAGGCGGCAGCTGTACCTGGCAAGGTCGCTGAAGGAGGACGGGTTTGACGTGAGCGTTCACGGATTGGAGCGGCTGGAGGGGGCGGAGGAATTTCCGGTCCTCTCCCTGGAGGAGCTGGGCAGGCACTGCCAGGTGATCCTCCTGCCCCTGCCTGCCACCCGGGACGGGGCATTTCTAAACGCGCCCTACGGGGAGGCGCCCCTGCCTCTGGACGACCGCCTGCCCCGGGTTTTGCGGGGCTGCTGTGTGCTGGGCGGCATGGTGGACCGGGTGAGGGAGACCTCCCCCCTGTGGTGTGACCTGTCTTTGGAGGACTACTACCATCGGGAGGAGCTCACCTTGGGGAACGCTTTTCTCACAGCGGAGGGGGCACTCGCCCTGGCCATTGAGGAGTTCCCCGGGTCCCTGGGAGGCTCCCGGTGCCTTGTGGCTGGCTTTGGACGCATAGGAAAAGCCCTTTGCCTTGCCCTGCGGGGAGTGGGCGCCCAGGTGGACTGCTGCGCCCGGAAGCCCCGGGACCTGACCGCCATCCGGGCCCTGGGCTGCCGTCCCCTGGAGTATGCCCAGGCCCGGGACCGGTATGATGTCATCTTCAACACGGTGCCCGCCCTGGTGGTGGGGGAGGAGATCCTCTCCCACCAGGGGCCGGACACCCTTTTGCTGGAACTGGCCAGCGCCCCGGGAGGCATCCACCGCCAGGCAGCCCAGCGCTGCGGCCTGCGGGTGGTGGACGCTCCCTCCCTGCCGGGACGGTTTTCCCCCAAGGCCTCAGGGGAACTGATCAAAGAGGCCGTGTACCATATGCTGAGAGAAAGGCGGAAGCTGTGATGAAAACCATTGGATTTGCCCTGTGCGGCTCTTTCTGCACCTTCGACAAGGCCATGGCCCAGATGAAAGAGCTGGGAAGTACCTACAAGATCCTGCCCATCATGTCCCACAATGCGTACACCACCGACACGCGGTTCGGCAAGGCCCAGGACTGGGTCCGGCAGGCGGAGGAAATTTCCGGCCGGGAGGTGGTGCACACCATTGTCCAGGCGGAGCCCATCGGCCCCAAGGGACTGGTGGACCTGCTGGCGGTGGCCCCCTGCACCGGCAACACCCTGTCCAAAATTGCCTCGGGCATCACCGATACCCCGGTGACTATGGCGGTGAAATCCGCCCTGCGCATTGGCATTCCCGTAGTGCTGTGCTGCGCCACCAACGACGCCATGGCCGCCTCCGGGCCCAACCTGCTGCGGCTGCTGAATACCAAGAACGTGTACCTGGTGCCTCTGCGCCAGGACGACCCGGTGAAAAAGCCGGTTTCCCTGGTGGCGGATTTCACCCTGCTTCCCAAGGCCATTGAACTGGCCTTGGAGGGAAAACAGCTCCAGCCGGTGTTCCTGCCGCCCCACGCTTCCCTGTAAGGGGAGAAAAAACTTCTTTTTTGTTTACAAACCGCCGGCTTTGGGGTATGATAAGGGGTATCATGGCCCATGGGCCGTGAACTTCCAGAAAAAGGGAACGAGATCATGCTATACTGTACCAAATGTCACGGCATCTGCCAGGACGCCAGTCTGAAATGCCCCGGCTGCAAAAACAGCCAGCTCCGCCCTGTGGAAGGGGAGGACCTGGTGCGCCTCCAGCGGAAGGACCAGTACACCGCCAGCCTTTTGGAAAAGCGCTTCATCGAAGCGGGGGTGGTATATCGGATGGAACCCTTCACCGGCGGCTGGGTCTCCTACCTGTACGACAACGATGTGATGCCCACCGACAAGCTTGTGCTGGTGCGCTGGTCAGATTACGAGACCGGCAAGGAGCTTGCCGTCCAGGTGGACCACCAGGTGGAGGAAGAGCGTGCCAGTGTGAGGCAGGACGAGGAGACCTTCCAGGATATGCCCCGGAAAAAGCGGATCATCGTTCAGGCGGTCTCCGTATTTCTCTTTCTGCTGTTGGTGATGCTGGTGGTATTTGGTGCGGACACGTTGGCTAACTGGCTGAAAGGCTTTTGGAGCTGACCCTGCCTTGACCCAGCGGATTGCCGGCCGCCTGCCTTTCCAGCGGTTTGGCCGGTGAACTAATATTTTGTGAAATGGAAAGGATGTTTGAACATGCAGGACTATAAACAGGATACCCTGTGTATCCACGCGGGCTACAAGCCCGGAAACGGCCAGCCTCGAGTGGCCCCTATCGTGCAGAGCACGACCTATGTGTATGAGAGCTCCAAGGAAATGGGCGCTCTGTTTGACCTGGAAGAGGACGGCTTCTTCTACACCCGTCTGGGCAACCCCACCAACGACGTGGTGGAAAAGAAGATCGCCGCGCTGGAGGGGGGCGTAGGCGCCATGATCACCTCCTCCGGCCAGGCTGCCAGCCTGATGTCCGTGCTGAACATCTGCACTGCCGGAGATCACATGGTCAGCTCCAGCGCCATTTACGGCGGCACCTTCAACCTGTTTTACAAGACCATGAAGGAGATGGGCATTGAGACCACTTTCGTCTCTCCCACCAGCACCAAGGAAGAGCTGCTGGCCGCCATGCGCCCCAACACCAAGTGTGTGTTCGCCGAGACCCTGGCCAATCCCTCTCTGGTCATTGCCGACCTGGAAGTGTTTGCCCAGGCTGCCCACGAGCACGGGGTGCCCCTGATCGTGGACAACACCTTCCCCACGCCTATCAACTGCCATCCCTTCCAGTTCGGCGCCGACATTGTGGTTCACTCCACCACCAAGTACATGGACGGCCACGCGGTCCAGGTGGGCGGCGTCATTGTGGATTCCGGCAACTTCAACTGGGACAACGGCAAGTTCCCCATGCTCACCGAGCCGGACGAGTCCTACCACGGGGTGGTGTACACCCAGCACTTTGGGAAGGCCGCCTATATTGCCAAGGCCCGCACCCATCTCATGCGGGACCTGGGCGCCCAGGCCGCTCCCATGAACGCCTTCCTGCTGAACCTGGGCCTGGAGACCCTGGCCCTGCGCATGGAGCGCCACTGCTCCAACGCCCTGACTGTGGCCAAATTCCTGGAGTCCGATCCCCGGGTGAGCTGGGTCAACTACCCCGATCTGGAGAGCAGCCCCCAGCATGATCTGGCCAAGAAGTATATGCCGGGCGGCACCTGCGGCGTGGTTTCCTTCGGTGTGAAGGGCGGCCGTGAGGCGGCCACCAAGTTCATGGACAGCCTGGAGATGGCTTCCGTGGTCACCCATGTGGCGGACCTGCGCACCTGCGCCCTCCATCCCGCCAGCACCACCCACCGCCAGATGACCGACGAGCAGCTTCAGGAAGCCGGCGTTCCTGCCGACCTGATCCGCTTGTCCGTGGGCATTGAGAACCCCGAGGATATCCTGAACGACATCAAGCAGGCTTTGGAAAAGGCCGCCAACTAAAGCGCACCCGCGTAAAAAAGGGACAGCGAGCAGCTGTCCCTTTTTTGTGTGCGTTTTTCAGGCCGAGAAGGTCAAGGTCACCGCCTGGACAAGATCCAGGTCTTGCAGCTTCTCCGGGTGAAAATAATCCTCTGTGGTGAACGATTCCATGGCGTTTCCGCTGTCTCCCACAAACAGCGCTACGGGGATTTCTTTGTCCAGCTGGATCTCCCGGTCCTCCGTGAGCCAGGCGTGAGAGAAAGCGGTCAGCTCTGCGGACACCTCCACTGGATCACTGCGGAAGGAGGAAGTTCCCTGTGCGCATAATGACATGTCAAAGCGTCGATCTTCTCGGTAGATAAGAGTGAACACGCCATTTCCGGAATTCTCATCCCCAGCGTCCCAGGAAATGGTCCCTTCCCCTGTATTGGACCAAACCCCATTGTCCAATACGTAGGTGGAAGCGGTTACTGTAAGCGCTTCTTCCGGGCATCGGTAGGAGAACAGATTGGCGCTGTTCTCCAAATTCAAGTATCCTAGAAGCTCCTGCTGGTCTGAGGTCAGAGGATATGCGCTCACCACGTTTTTAAGGTGATTCTGACGGCAGCCGGAAAATACCAGCGCCAAGGCGGCCAACAGAACAATGATTTTTATAAGATTGTGCTTCAAAGCGTTTCCCTCCATTTCACTCCGCAGCAGGGGTACTCGTGGCTGAAGCGGTAGCCCAGCTTTTCCGCCAGGGCCACGCTGGCCCGGTTGGCGGCGTCCCAGCTGGGATACAGGCCCCGGTCCAGACAGTGGAGAATGAGGGCGCTGGCGCAGCACAGGGCCAGGCCCTGCCGACGGTATTCCCGCTTCGTGTCGATCTCAATCTCAATGCCCTCCCGATACCAGGAATAGGTGGAGGCTCCCGCTGCCAGTTCCTCCCCCCGCAGTGCCACAAACCCGTGGCCGTGGGCTTTAAAGTCTTCCCATTGGGGGAAGCGGCCGCAAAGGTCCCAGGCCCAGGGCGTTTGGAGTATGACGCTGTACAGCTGCCGGTCAATGGCTTTCAGGGTGAATCCCGGAGGCAGGCTGTCCCGGAAGGCCTGAAGCTCAGCCCGGTCAAAGACCTGGGGCTCTTTCCGGAACGCGAACCGGGAAAACACCTCCACCCGGCCTTGGTGGGCCTCCTCCACCAGCTTCTGCCAGTGACTGTTCTGGGGAATGACAAGTGCCTCCTCCACGTAAAACCCTTCCGGCACATACCCGGCCAGTTCTCTGGCGGCGGGGCATTGCCAGTCTCCCGCCAGGAAGAGAAAGTCCCCCAGCCACAGCAGAGCCGCTGTGGGAGCTTCTTCACGGTCTGCCCAGGCTTTACCCATGCAGCCTTGGAGCACGGACCAGATCAGCGTTTCGTCCCATCCCCGGAACAGGGGAGAGAGCCGTTCCAGGGCTTCCCCTCGAATCTCCACCATGTGGTTTCCCTCCTTAACAAATCTCTGTTAAAATATGATAGCAGTTTTTTCCCTTTATGACAAGAAAAACCGCGGCCCGAAAGCCGCGGCGATGTGTTAGGAAACAGGCTCCTGAGGGGGTTCCTCCTGGGAGGGCGCCTGTGTAGGGGGGTCTTCCCGCGCAGGGGCCGGGTCGGTGCCAGGGGAAGCTGGCGGAACCGATGGGGGAGCGGGCGCTTTCACCACCAGGGGGAACTGAACGATGACAGTGAACAGGTCCCCGTCGGTGTGAACGTGAAAACTGCCTCCGCAGGCCTCCGTGAAGCTTTTGGCAATGGACAGTCCCAAGCCGCTGCCTTCGGTGGTGCGGTTCTGGTCTCCCCGGACGAACCGGGCCGTCAGGTCCTCGCCGTTCATGGTGATCTCGCTGCGGGAAATGTTCCGAATGCTTACGGTGACAAACCCGTTGTGAGCTGCCAGGTTCACATATACCCGGGAGCCGGTCAGGGAGTACTGGGCGCAGTTTCGAATCAGGTTCTGGAACACCCGGTACATCCGCTGGCCGTCGGTGTGGACCAGGAACGGGGTGTCGGGAATGTCCACCCGCCAGGTGAGGCCGGAGTTGCGCACTGTCTCGTCCATTTCCCCGAAGGTCTGCTGGAGAAGCTTTCCAATGTCCAGGTCCTCCAGGCTCAGGGAGATGTTCCCCGTGGCTGCCTTGGACACCTCGAACACGTCCTGCACAATGTGGTTGAGCCTGTCCGCTTTCCGGGAGATGGTCTGGATGTAGTCCACCACATGGGGCGGCAGGTCCTGTTCCCGCTTCAACAGTTCCACGTAGCTGATGATGGACGTGAGGGGCGTCTTGATGTCGTGGGACACGTTGGTAATCAGCTCCACCTTGGTGCGGTCCGCCTTGATGCCCTCTTCCACCGCCTTTTGAATGCCGGTGCGGATCATGTTCAGCTGCATGGCGCAGTCGTACAGGTTGGAGGTGGGGGGAATGTGGTTGACCGCGTTCAGGTTTCCCCCGTACATCTCCGAGATCTGGGCCATGAGCACGCTCCAGTCCCACAGGTCCCGCTTCAGGGACAGGGTGTACCAGAAAATAGTGCCGATCACCCCTGCCAGGGCAAACCCCAGGATGGTCAGCAGGAAAAAGTCACGGATGGGGGAGCGGTTCAGCCGGAGAAGGGCCAGGAATACCGCCGAGGAAAAGCCCAGCACCCCCACAATGACCGCCAGTGTGGAGAGCAGCCGGCGCAGGCTCCGCTGTTCAAAGGAGGTGAGGTCCCGGTAGTTGTTCAGGGCCTGGAGAAGGGAGTGGATGATATTGTGTCGGAAAAACCGGCGGTTGTGGCCGATGTCCAGGCAGAGAAAATACAGCAGCACCACGGCGGCCACCGCAGTGAAAAGCCCGAAGGTGAGGGTGGTGTACATGTCCACCGTCAAAGTGAAGGCCAAAACCAGCACGATAAACAGCAGCTTGAATTCCACCCAGATCTGGAACAGCCCCTGGGCCATCATATCCTCGAATTTCCGGCGGGCCTTGCGGAAGGCAAGCATCAGAACCAAAATGACGCTGAGCAGCAGCACTCCGCACGCACAGGCCACCGGCAGCCACTTGGGATAATCCCCGTTGGAAAAGTCCGTCACAATGGTTCCAATGTTCCCCGCCAGAATGGGGTCCAGGGAGATAAACAGCAGGAACATCAGGCCAATGGTCATGCCGCAGAGCAGGATCATAAAGCTGATCCAGGAAACAGCTCCCTTGAACATGTCGATATTCCTGGGCTCGGCGCCCGGTTCAGTGCTTTTCAAATTTGTATCCAATCCCCCACACCACCTTCAGGTATTCCGGCTCTCCCGGGTTGATCTCGATTTTCTCCCGGATGCGGCGGATGTGGACCATCACCGTGTTTTCCGTGGAATAGGCGGACTCGTTCCAGATCTTGCTGTAAATCTCCTCGGCGGGGAAAATGCGGCCGGGGTTGCGCATGAGCAGCTCCACGATCTTCGTCTCCGTGGCGGTGAGCTTTACCGGCTCCCCGTCGGCGTAGAGCACATGCTCGTCCAGGTTGAAGCACAGCCTGCCGTTGACGATGGTGTTCTCCCCGCTGGAGTGGATGTCCCCCAGGGAGGTGTACCGCCGCAGCTGGGACTTCACCCGGGCGGTGAGCTCCATGGGGTTGAAGGGCTTGGTCACGTAGTCGTCGGCTCCCATGGAAAGGCCGATCACCTTGTCGCTGTTTTCACTTTTTGCCGACAGCACAATAATGGGCAGGTTCTTCCGCTCCCGGATTTTCATAATGGCGGAAAGCCCGTCCAGCTTGGGCATCATCACGTCGATGATGATGAGATGAATATCCCGGGTCATGGCCAGGTCCAGGGCCTCCATGCCGTCGTAGGCCTTCAGCACGTTGTAGCCCTCGCTTTCCAGATTCAGGGCAATGGCCCGCACAATCTCCCGGTCGTCGTCCACCACCAGAATGTTTTTCTTCTCGCCGCTGTCCATATTCTTGGTCCCTCCTTGTGGAACGCTCCAGTCTGTTCTAATTGTAAAGGATACAGGTGTTTCCTTACATCCTCGGGTACAGAATTCTTACGAAAATCATACAGTATTTTTTCCGGAAACGCAAGGGGCGGGCCGGGCAGGTCATCTTCCTGAAAATGGCGCATAGGTATGAGGGAAAGGGGGAAGGACCATGAACCAATTGCTGCGGGCTGTCAAACGGAAAAAGGCGGTGGTGGTGTGCTTGGCCGCCCTGCTGGGCCTTTGCGTCCTGGCGGGGATGGTGCCCCGGGCACGGAGCGCTGTGGCGGCTTCGGGGGAGATCACCAACTGGGGGCTGAGCTTCCAGCAGGAGGGCCAGGCGCCCATCGGAAACGCGGACAGCGAATACCTGGCCCAGTACAACGCCCTGTACCGAGGGCCGGAAGAAGAGAAGGTGCTCTACCTCACCTTTGACGCCGGCTACGAAAACGGCCACACCGCCCAGATTCTGGACGTGCTGCAAAAGCACGGGGTGCCCGCCGCCTTTTTCCTGGTGGGAAACTATTTAGAGACAGAGCCGGAGCTGGTGTGCCGCATGGTGAAGGAGGGCCACACCGTGGGAAACCACACCTACACCCACCCGGACATGTCCGCCATCGCCACGGAGGAGGCTTTCCGGGAGGAGCTGACGAAAAACGAGGAGTTGTACCGGGAGATCACCGGGGAAGAAATGGCGAAGCTGTACCGGCCGCCCCAGGGGAAATTCTGCCAGTCCAACCTTCGCATGGCGCAGGAGCTGGGGTACCGCACCGTGTTCTGGAGCCTGGCCTATGTGGATTGGTACGAGGACGACCAGCCCACCAAGGAGGAGGCCTTCCAAAAGCTGATCCCCCGGCTTCATCCAGGAGCGGTGGTGCTGCTCCACAGCACGTCGGCCACCAACGCCGCTATCCTGGACGAACTGCTCACCCGGTGGGAGGAGCTGGGTTACACCTTCGGCAGGCTGGAAGAAATCGAGCTGTAATTCTTTGAAAGAAATAAAAGCAAGCCTATCCCCTGTACAATGAAAGGCATGTGAAAAACCGCAGAGCCAAAGGGGAGGGAACATCCATGGAACGTTGGGACATTGCAGTGGTGGGAGCGGGCGCCGCCGGATTGATGGCCGCCCACGCCGCCGCCAAATCCCTGAAAGAGCAGGGGAGGGCGGGAAGCGTCCTTCTGCTGGAGGGCAATTCCAGGCCGGGGAAAAAACTTCTGGCCACGGGCAATGGCCGGTGCAACCTCACCAACCTGGACCTCTCCCTGGCCCGCTATCACGGGGACGTGGATCTGGCTGCGCCGGTGCTGGAGGCTTTTCCCCCGGACAGGGTCCTGGAGGAGTTTGAGAGCCTGGGGCTTTTGTGCCGTGCCGACAGCGAGGGGCGGGTCTATCCCAGAAACCTTCAAGCTGCGGCGGTGCTCCAGGCACTGCGGGAAGCCTGTGGGGCCCAGGGGGTGGTTCTGCGCTGCGATGCCGGCGTGACGAAAGCGGTCCCTCAGGAGGGCGGTTTCCGCCTGGAGGGAAAAGAGGGGGACCTGGTGTGGGCTTCCCGGTGCGTGCTGGCCTGCGGGGGAAAGGCTTCCCCCAAGCATTCCTGGGAGGGAGGCGGGTTTCAGCTGGCTGCCCAGCTGGGTCATTCCCTTACGGAGCTGTGCCCCTCTCTCACCTACCTGAAAAGCCCCAAGAAATGCCTGCGCTCCCTGAAAGGCATGCGGGTGAAGGCGGTGGCGGCCATGTGGGCGGAGGAGGAAAAGCTTTGCCAGGAAAGGGGCGAGGTGCTCTTCGGCGAGGGAAGCCTGTCGGGGATCTGCCTGTTCAACCTGTCCGCCCGGATGCCCCGGGACCTTTCCCCCAAGGTGGAGGTGGTCCTGGACCTGCTGGAGGAGCTGGATTACCGCCAGGCCCTGGCCTACGTGGAACGCCAGGTGAAAAACCATCCTAGCTACCCGGCCTGGGAGCTGTTTGCCGGGGCTTTGAACCTGCGGGTGGGGGAGGAGCTGATGAAGGAGCTCTCCGTTCCCCGGGAGGCCCTGTTCCGGGACCTGACCCGCCAGCAGCTGCGGAAGGCGGCGGGTCTGGCGAAGGGGTGGCGGTTCCCGGTTACAGGGACAGGAGAGTGGGAAAGCGCCCAGGTCACCCGAGGAGGGGTGCCCCTGAGAGAGGTGGACCTGACCACGATGGAATCGAAAAAGCGGAGGGGCTTGTACCTGGCGGGAGAACTGCTGAATGTGGACGGGGACTGCGGGGGGTACAACCTCCACTGGGCCTGGGCCACCGGCCTTGCCGCGGGTCGGGCTGCCGCCCGGGGAAGAAAGGGGAAGGAATCATGCTGAAAATAACAGGGCTGAAGCTGCCCCTGGATTTTCGAGAAGGGGACCTGCGCCGGGCTGCCGCCCAGAAGCTGCGGGTGCCCGAAAGCGGGGTGGCGTCTGCCCGGCTTGCGAAAAAGTCGGTGGACGCCCGAAAAAAGGACCAGATTCACTTTGTGTGCAACCTGGAAGTCACTGTGGACGGGGACGAGGACAAGCTGCTTTCCCGGCGGAAGGACAGTGCCGTCCAGAAGGCAGTGCCTTACTGTTACCAGGCGCCCCGCTGCGGGAAGCTCCCCCAGCGTCCGGTGGTGGTGGGCTTCGGACCGGCGGGCATGTTCGCCGCCCTGCTGCTGGCCCAGTGCGGCCAGCGCCCCATTGTGCTGGAGCGGGGAAAACCGGTGGAGGAGCGGGAACAGTCCGTCTCCCGTTTTTGGCAGCACCGGGTTCTGGACCCGGAGAGCAACGTCCAGTTCGGAGAAGGGGGCGCGGGCACCTTTTCCGACGGCAAGCTGACCACCGGCACCGGGGACGGCCGCATCCGCAAGGTGCTGGAAGAGCTGGTGGCAAACGGCGCCCCGGAGGAAATCCTCTTCGAGGCCAAACCCCACGTGGGCACGGACAGGCTGCCGGGAGTGGTGCGGTCCATCCGGGAACAGGTGCTCGCCTTGGGGGGAGAGGTGCGGTTTTCCACCAAAGCGGCAGGATTCCTCCTTCGGGAGGGACGCCTTACCGGCCTTCGCCTGAAAACGCCCCAGGGGGAGGAGCTTCTGGAGTGCTCCCAGGTGATTCTGGCAGTGGGCCACAGCGCCAGGGATACCTTTGAGGAGCTGTACCGGCTGGGGCTGCCCATGGAGGCCAAGGCCTTTTCCGTGGGGGCCCGCATCGAGCATGCCGCGGCCCTCATCGACCGGGCTCAGTACGGGAAGTTTGCCGGCCATCCCGCTTTGGGTGCGGCGGACTACAAGCTGTCCTGCCACCTGGAAAACGGCCGGGGGGTGTACACCTTCTGCATGTGCCCCGGCGGGTACGTGACGGGGGCCGCCTCCGAGCCAGGCGGGGTGGTGACCAACGGCATGAGCCCCTGGGCCCGGGACGGGCAAAACAGCAACGCCGCGCTGCTTGTGGGGGTCACGCCGGAGGACTACGGAGAGGAAGGCCCCTTGGCGGGGGTGGCGTTCCAGCGGAAGCTGGAGCGGGCAGCCTTTGTCCTGGGGGGCGGCCAGTATTCCGCCCCGGCCCAGCGGGTGGCGGACCTGCTGGAGGGGAGAGCCTCCCGGGAATTTGGGGGTGTGCTGCCCACCTACCAGCCGGGGGTGGCGCCCAGCGACCTGACAAAGTGTCTGCCCGCATTCGTCACCGACGCCATGAAAGCGGCCCTGCCCATTCTGGGCCGGCGGCTGAAGGGCTTTGACGGCGGCGACGGGGTGCTCACCGCCCCGGAGACACGCAGTTCCTCCCCGGTGCGGGTGCTGCGGGACGAATCTCTCCAGTCCCCCCTGGCAAGAGGCCTGTACCCCTGTGGGGAAGGGGCAGGCTACGCAGGCGGGATTGTGTCCGCGGCGGTGGATGGCCTGCGGTGCGCCGAGGCTGTGCTGGCGGCGGCCCTTGTGGAATAAGCGCAAGAAAAGGGAAGCCGAGGCTTCCCTTTTTCAGTTTGCCTGGTAGACGGTTTCCCCGTCCTTGATGGTCTCCATCACCTGGAGGCGGTTCAATTCTTCCGGGGGACAGGTGAGGGGGTCCCGGTCCAGAATCACCAGGTCAGCCCGCTTCCCCGGGGCGAGAGTCCCCTTAGCCCCCTCCTCAAACAGGGCGTAGGCGGCGTTGGCGGTGATGGCTCTCAAGGCCTCTTCCGTGGTGAGCCGCTGATTTCCCCCCAGCAGCTGCCCGGACTTGGTACGGCGGTTTACTGCGCACCAAAGAGTCTCCACCATGTTGGGGGGGATCACCGGGGAGTCCTGGTGAAAGTCGAAGACCACCCCGTTTTCCAAGGCCGTTTTCGCCGGGCTGATCTGAGAGGCCCGGTCCCAGCCGAAGTTTTCCACGTGCACGTCTCCCCAGTGGTACACATGGGCCACAAAGAAGGAGGCGATCATGGAGAGTTGTCTCAGCAGGGGCACCTGGTCCGGCCGAAGGAGCTGGGCGTGGATCATCACCGGGCGGAGGTCCTTGCGGTAGGTCTTGCAGGCTTGTTCATAGCACCGGAGAAGCTGGTCCGCCGCGGCGTCTCCGTTGCAGTGGGTGACGATCTGCACCCCTTCCCGCTGAGCCTTTTCCAAAAACGCCAGCACCTGCTGGTCCTGGTGTACGGGGTAGCCCCGATACCTCGGGTCTCCGTTTTTATAAGGCTCCGTCATCCAGGCGGTGCGGCCTTGGGGAGAGCCGTCCAGAAACAGCTTGTACCCCGCCAGCTTCAGCCGGTTCCGGTAGTTTCCCAGGTAGTTCCGGTGTTCCTCCAGCAGGGAGGCGCTGTCTTGAATGTCCACATAGACGGCCACGTCCCCCCGAAGCAGTCCCCGGGATGCGGCGGTCTCCAGCAGGTCCCATTCCGGCTGGCGGGCAAGTCCCTCGTGAATGGTGGTGATCCCCTGGGAAAAGTACACTTCCTGGGCTCGGGCCAGTTGTTTCAGGGCGGCCTCCGGGTCCCGGGGAATCCGGGAGCCCATGTTGGTGAAAGCGGCTTCCTCCAGGTACCCGTTGGGACTGCCGTCCTCCTGCCGGCCGATCTTTCCCCCTTCCGGGTCGGGGGTGTCCTTGGTGACGCCCAGGGTTTTCAGCCCCAGGGAGTTTACTGCCCCCATGTGGCCGGAGGCGTGGGTCACCATCACCGGGCAGTGGGGAAGCAGTGCGTCCAGGTCCTGGGCCGTGGGGTGGCGGTGTTCCCGCAGGCCGTTCTGGTCGTACCCAAAGCCGATGACCCACTCCCCGGGCCCCAGGTTCCACCGGTTCCGGAAGTCTTTCAGCCGCTGGCCAATTTCCTGGATGGTGCGGCAGCCGGAGAGCTGAGCCAAGCCCAGGGTCTGGGCCAGGGCGGTGATGTGGCTGTGGCCGTCCACAAAAGTGGGCAGCAGGGCGCGGCCCTCCAGGTCCACCCGGCGGGCGTTTCGGGCCAAGGGCTCCAGGTCCCCCCGGTCCCCAACCCCAAGAATTTTCCCGTCCTCCACCAACAGGCAGGAAGCAGGTGCGGCGCCGCCCAAAGGCAGGATGGTTCCTCCCCAATACAGTGTTTTCATGGCGTTCCCTCCCAACGTGGATGTGATGCCAGTTTTCCCCAGTATGGCACAAATATGCCCCAAAAGCAAGGTGTGGTTCCATGCCTTGCATATTGGAGGAAAAAATGATAAAATATATGTTCAAGCAACCAGTAAGGAGAGATGGCCGGTGAACATCAAAAAATGGGAGGTGGCCCCGCTGAACAAGGAGCGGGCTGCCCAGATCGCGGAGCGGTATTCCCTCCCGTTTTTCCTTTCCATGCTCCTGGAGATCCGGGGGTTCCATCGGGAGGAGGAGATTCGGGGCCTGCTTTCCAGCAGGGAGCTTTCCGATCCCTTCCTGATGAAGGACATGGACAAGGCGGTGGAACGGGTCCGCCGGGCCATTGAAAATTTCGAGAAGATTGCCGTGTACGGGGACTACGACGCGGACGGCGTCACCGCCACCTCCATCCTGTACACCTACCTGGAAGCAGTGGGCGCGGATGTAATCTATTACATACCCCAGCGGGAAGGGGAGGGCTACGGCATGAACCTTCACGCGGTGGAATTTCTCCATGGGGAAGGCGTGGGGCTGATCATCACCGTGGACAATGGCATCGCCTCCGTTTCGGAGGTGGAGCGGGCCAGGGAGCTGGGGATGGACGTGGTGGTCACGGACCACCACCGGCCCCAGGAGAGAATCCCCAACGCCTGCGCCGTGGTGGACGCCTACCAGCCGGACGACCACTGCCCCTACAAGGACCTTTCCGGCGCAGGGGTGGCCCTGAAGCTGGTGATGGCCCTGGAAGGGGACCAGGAGGGGGTGCTGGAGGAGTATGCTGACCTGGCCTCCCTGGGCACGGTGGCGGACGTGGTCCCCGTGCTGGGAGAGAACCGGGCCATTGTCCGGACCGGGCTCTCCATACTGGCAAGAGGCGGCCGGGCAGGGGTGGACGCCCTTATGGTTCAGAGCGGAATGGGGGGCAAAACCGCCACCGCCACGTCTCTGGCCTTCACGGTGATTCCCCGGATCAACGCCACCGGCCGCATGGGCGCCCCGGAGCGGGCGGTGCGGCTGCTCACCTGCGAGACGGAGGAGGAGGCGATGCCCCTCTCCGTGGAGATCTGCGAGGACAACGACCGCCGCCGGGAGGTGGAGGCTGAAATCGCCAGGGAAGCCATGGAGAAGATCGAGAAGGACGACCGGCTTCTGTACAGCCGGGTCATCGTGGTGGACGGGGAAGGCTGGCACCACGGGGTCATCGGCATCGTGGCCTCCCGGATCACCGAGCGGTTCGGCAAGCCCTGCATGGTCATCTCCACCGACGGGGGCATGGCCAAGGGCAGCGGCCGCAGCGTGGAGGGCTTTTCCCTGTTCGAGGCGGTGTGCGCCTGCGGCGACTTGATGGAGCGCTACGGCGGCCATCCCATGGCGGCAGGCATCACTCTGAAAGCGGAGAATGTGCCCCTGTTCCGGGAGAGGATCAATCAGTTCGCCGCGAAGGTGTGCCCGGAGATGCCTGCCCAGACTCTGGTGATGGACTGCAGGCTGAACCCCTCGGCCCTCACCCCGGAGATGCCTCAAAGCCTGGAACCCCTGGAGCCCTACGGCAGCGGGAACCCCCAGCCCCTGTTCGGACTCTACGGCATGGAGCTGCGGCAGATTGTGCCGGTGGGGGGAGGAAACCACCTGCGGCTGGTGTGCGCCAAGAAGGGGGCCACCCTCAACTGCATGAAGTTCGGCATGAGGGCCGAGGAGTTCCCCTTTGTTCCCGGGGAGACTCTGGACCTGGCGGTGACGCTGGAGGCCAAGGAATTCCGCGGGGAGCCCCAGCTCACTGTCAGCGTCCGGGACATGAAGCTGGCGGGCCTGGACATGGACCGGTGTGTTCACAGTTACCGGCTGTATGAAAAGGTGCGGCGGGAAGAGCCCCTGGCGCCGGGAGAGGGGGAGGAGCTGCTCCCCACCCGGAAGGATCTGGCGGACCTTTACAGGAAGCTAGCTTCCCTGAAAGGGGAGGCCTTTGGGACCCAGTCGCTGCTGGGAACGCTTCCCGGGTTCACGCTGGGGAAGCTTCTGCTGTGTTTGAATATGTTGGAAGAGCGAAAGCTCGTTGCGCTGACGGGCGGGGAAGAACGGAAAACGGCCCAACTGCTGCCCACCCAGGGCAAGGTGGATATTTTCGCTTCTCCGGTGTTCCAGCAGGCGAAGAGCCTTGCGGAAGGGGCCGGGAAGGAGTAAAGGAGGGACGCGCCATGGCATTGGTGGTGCAGATCGTGAGCTTTGAGGAACTGAAGAAGATCATCGCAGACAGCGGCAAGGAGTACGACCGGGAAAAGATCGAAGCGGCTTACCGTTTGGCGGAGGAGAAGCACCGGGAGCAGAAGCGCAGCTCCGGGGAGCCCTATATCATCCACCCCCTGTCGGTGGCGGCCATTCTGGTGGGGCTGGGCATGGATTCCGAGTCGGTGATGGCCGGGCTGCTCCACGATGTGGTGGAGGACACGGACTGCACCATTGAGGACATCACCAGGCAGTTTGGCAAAGAGGTGGCCCTGCTGATCGACGGCGTCACCAAGCTGGGCAAGATCCCCTATTCCTCCCGGGAGGAGCAGCAGGCGGAGAACCTGCGGAAGATGCTCATGGCCATGGCGGAGGACATTCGGGTGATCATCATCAAGTTTGCCGACCGAATGCACAACCTCTCCACCCTGGAATACATGTCTCCCCAGAAGCAGCGGGACAAGGCCCTGGAGTGCTTGGAGGTGTACGCCCCCATCGCCCACCGGCTTGGTATCCGCACCGTGAAGGAGTACATGGAGGACATCTCCCTGAAATACCTGGATCCCCTGGCCTACAAGGAGATCGAGGACGACCTGGCTTCCCGGAGCAACAGCAGCAAGCAGTTTATCCAGGAGACCAAAGACATGATCCGCAGCCGGGTGGAGGTCTCCATCCCCGATGTGTACATCGAGGGCCGGGTGAAGAGCGTATACGGCATCTACCGGAAGATGTTCATCCAGGGCAAGACCTTCGAGGAGATCTACGACGTGTTCGCCGTGCGGGTGATCGTGGACACCATTGAGGACTGCTACAATGTGCTGGGCATTGTCCACGACATGTTCCAGCCCCTGCCCAACCGGTTCAAGGACTACATCTCCATGCCCAAGCCCAACATGTACCAGTCCTTGCACACCACGGTGATCACCAAGGCGGGGGTGCCCTTCGAGGTGCAGATCCGCACCTGGGAGATGCACCACACTGCGGAGTACGGCATTGCGGCTCACTGGAAATACAAACTGGGCATGTCCGCCAAGGATTCGGACAACCGCACCTTGGACGACCGCCTGGCCTGGATCCGCCAGATGCTGGAAAACCAGGCGGAGAGCGAGGACGTCACCGACCTGGTCCACTCCATCAAAAGCGACCTGATTCCGGAAGAGGTGTTTGTGTTCACCCCAAAAGGGGACGTGATCAACCTGCCCATGGGCTCCACCGTCATCGACTTTGCCTATGCCATCCACAGCGCGGTGGGCAACCGGATGATCGGCGCAAAGGTGGACAAGCGGATCGTGCCGTTGGACTACAAGGTGAAAACCGGGGAGATCATCGAGGTGCTCACCACCAAGGAGGCGGGGAAGGGCCCCAACCGGGACTGGCTCACCCTGGTGCGCACCAGCGAGGCCCGGAACAAGATCCGCGCCTGGTTTAAAAAGGAGAAGCGGGAGGAAAACATTGTGGAGGGCAAGGCGGAGCTGGAGCGGGAGTTCAAGCGCGCCAACATCCAGCTGACCCCGGAGATCATGGACTATATGATCGAGAGCGTGGGCAAGCGCCACAACTGCACCACCGAGGACGACTTCTACGCGGCCATCGGCTACGGGGGCATTCAGCTGTGGAAGGTGCTGCCCCGCATCCGAGAGGAGGCCCAGCGGCTGCAGAAAATTGCCGCCCCGGAGCAACAGCAGCAGGAGCTGCCTCCGCCCACCGTGGCCGAGCCCAAACAGCGGGTGGCCAGCGGCGTGCTGGTGGAGGGCATGGACAACTGCCTCATCAAGTTCTCCCGCTGCTGCAACCCCCTGCCCGGGGACGACATCATCGGTTTTATCACCCGGGGATTCGGGGTGTCCATCCACAAGCGCAGCTGCAACAACGTGCCCCGTGACCTGACCCAGTGCCCCGAACCGGAGCGCTGGGTGAACGCCCACTGGGCAGGTGAGGTGAAAGACGACTTCAAGTCCACCCTTCACATTCTGGCGGTGGACCGGGGCGGCCTGCTGGCGGACGTGACCCAGCAGCTGTCCAACATGAAAATCTATATCCACGCCCTCAACTCCCGGAGAGAGCGCAACACCGACAACGCTTTCATTTCCGCCACCATTTCCATCAACGGCCTACCCCAGCTGCAGAATATCATCGAGCGGCTGTCCAAGATTCCCGGGGTGGTGTCCATCGACCGCAGCTAAACCAGTGAGAGAGGTACTTCATGGAGCTTTTTCTCAGCGGGCCTTCGTTCCGCTACGAATGTGAAAACCTGTGCCGGCTGTTTTTCCCTTACAGCCCTGTCAAGGTGGAGACCTGGGAGTCTCCCCTTTTGCCCCAGCCCAAGGAGGGTCCCTGGGCCATTGCCTGCATAGAGGAACAGGCCGGCGCATACCGGTATAAGGTCCAGGTGTCCGACGGAGAGCGGACTCTTTCCCGGGAGGATTCCTCCCCGGCCCTGGTGGAATACACCATGACAAACCTGCTCTACAACGCCTTTGTGGAGCTGACCGGCACCCGCCCTGCCTGGGGCATGCTCACCGGCATCCACCCGGTGAAGCTTCTGCGCCAGTATGTGGAGGAGCGGGGAGAGGAGGCGGGCGTGGCCTATTTCCAAAGCCACTGCCACGTAACCCCCCAAAAGGCGGACCTTGCCCGCCGGGTGCTTCGGGCCCAGGGTCCAGCCGTGGAGGCTCTCACGGAGAACGACTTCAGCCTGTATGTGTCCATCCCCTTCTGCCCCACAAGGTGCGCCTACTGCTCCTTTGTGTCCCAGGACATTGAGCACGCAAAAAAGCTGATGGACCCCTATTTCGACCTGCTTCTGGTGGAAGTGGAGAAAACCGCCCAGGTCACCAAAGCCTTGGGGCTTTCTCTGGTGTCGGTGTACATCGGCGGGGGGACTCCCACCACCTTGAGCGCCCCCCAGCTTTCCGCCCTGTGCGGGAAGATCCAGCAGGTGTTCGACATGTCCCGGTGCACGGAATTCACCGTGGAGGCCGGCCGGCCCGACACCATCACCCGGGAGAAGCTGGAGGCGCTGCGGGAGCGGGGGATCAGCCGCATCAGCATCAATCCCCAGTCCCTGTCCGACCAGGTGCTGCGGAATATCGGCCGCCGTCACACCGCCCAGGACGTGGTGGACGCCTTCCGGCTGGCCCAGGAGCTGGGCTTCGACAACATCAACGCCGACCTGATCGTAGGCCTCCCGGGAGACAGCCTGGAAAGCTTCCAAAAGACGCTGGAGGGGGTGATCGGCCTGGGTGCCTCCAATGTGACGGTCCACTCTCTGGCCCTCAAACGGTCCGCCCGGCTCAACGCTCCCGGCGGGGACTTGTCCCTTCACAGCCAGAGCGGAGAGACCGCCGCCATGATGGACTACTCCATCCAGCGCCTGACCCAGGAGGGGTTCGAGCCCTACTACCTCTACCGCCAGACCCGCATGGCGGGCAACCTGGAAAACACCGGCTGGGCCAAGCCCGGCACCATCTGCCGGTACAATATCTACACCATGGATGAATCCAACTCCGTCATCGCTTGCGGTGCGGGAGGCGTTTCCAAGCTGAAGGACCCTTACAGCAGCAGGCTGGAGCGGATTTTCAACTTCAAGTACCCCACCGAATACATCACCCGAAATGGGGAGATTCTGGAGAGAAAGGACGGTGTCACCACCCTCTATGAGCAATTTCGCCAGCGGCTACATTAAGTATATCAACCATCTGGAGCAGATCAACGACGCGGCTGTGAAGGACCCCACCTGGATGATCCAGGAGGTGGAGGATTCCTACCGGGACCACCTGGAGAACATTGCCCGGAACATTGTCCGGCACCACCGGAACGTGCGGGTCATCATGCTGTCCGGTCCCAGCAGCAGCGGCAAGACCACCACGGCCCACCTGCTGCGGGATTACCTGACAGACTACGGGGCCCGCTGCACCATCGTCTCTCTGGACGATTTCTACCGGGGGGTGGGGCTGGCCCCCCAGCTTCCCAACGGCAAGTTCGATTACGAGGCGGTGCAGGCACTGGATGTGGACGCCATCAAGAGCTGTTTGCTGGATATCATCAACACCGGGGAGTTCTCCGTGCCCCGGTACGACTTCGCCCTGGGCCGGCCTGATGGGGAACCCCGCCATTACTCCATCGGCCCGGAAGAGATGGTCATTGTGGAGGGCATCCACGGCCTGAACCCCTTGTTTACCCGGGAGCTTCCCGCCGGGTCCTGCGTCAAGCTTTATGTCAGTGTGAAGCAGCAGATCAAGTCCGCCAACGGGGAAGTGATCTCTCCCATGGACCTGCGGCTGGTGCGCCGCATTGTCCGGGATATCCAGTTCCGGGACACCACCCCGGAGAATACCATTGCCATGTGGCCCCAGGTGGTGGAGGGGGAGAACCGGTACATCCGGCCCTATCGCCTATCTGCCGACTACACGGTGAATTCCATCCACATTTACGAGCCCTGTGTCATGCGCACAGTGGCAATCCCCCTGCTGCGTGCCATTCAGGAGGACAGTCCCCACTACAAGAAAGCCCGGGATTTGGAGTCGCGGCTGATGCGCTTCGAGCCCATCAGCACCTCCTACGTGCCGGAGAACTCCATGCTTCGGGAATTCCTGGGGCCCAAGGGTTTGTGAAAAACCGCAGAAATTCCCAAATCTTAAGGGAAATGTAATGGATTTGAAAGGCAAAATGCTTTGACTTTTGGAAAAAGTAGGGTATAATGAAAGCATAGGGAAAAGCCGTTTTCCCACATTGGATTGAGATAAGGAGGCTGTGCGATCATGGGAATTTTAGATGATGTGGTCATAAACGCCAAAACCGCTGCGGAAGTGGTTGGAAAGAAGGCCGGCCAGATTGTGGACGTGTCCAAGCTGCGCATCAACGTGGCGGAGCTGAACGCGGAGCTGAGCAAGCGCTTTGAGGCTCTGGGAAACTACGTCTACGAGAACTGCCGGGAAAGCCTGGCAGAGGATGCCGAGGCCGTGGGCAAAATGGCCGAGATCGACGAGCTGATGAGCCAGCGGGATGCTCTCACCAAGGAATTGGTGGATAAGCAGAACAAGGTGGTATGCCCTGTCTGCGGCAAGCAGAGCTCCACAACGGCCCTCTACTGCAGCAACTGCGGCACCAAGCTCTCCGAGTGAGTTTCAAAAACCAAAAAAGCCTAAAAAAGGCGGCCTGATGGGGCCGCCTTTTTACGTGTTCACTTACAGATCGTCCAGCTTCATTTTTTTCAGTTCCGCCTCCTGGGAACGGCGCTGGGCGGCCTGCTGAAATTCCATCCGCCGGCGGCGCTCTCTTTTTCGCACCACCACAAGGGCGATGATCCCCGCCAGAAGGCCGGCAGCCACCAGGAACAGGAAGAACCAAAAGACAAAAACAGAGATCATATTCACCTCATTGCGCTCCTTTCTGCTTTTTGTATTCCGTGATGAGAAGCTTTGCGGTGTCAAAATCCAGTTTCTCGTTGAGGGCCAGCCGTTTGATCAGCGCCACGTAGGGGTCGCCGGCGTACTCCTCTCCCAGCCTCACCTTTTGGATGATCTTGTCCAGCCGCAGCCGCACCGTGGGATAGGTCACCCCGTACAGCCCGGCAATCTCCTTCAGTGAGCCGGAGCACAACAGGAAGTTCTTCAGGAAAGCAACGTCCTCCTCTTCCAGGTCCGCCATCCACTCCGGCACCATTTGAATCCCCATGGAAACACTTCCTCTCTCCAAGAAACTTTCACTATATTAAATATAAACTTTTATTTTATTAAAGTCAATAGAAAAGTAAAAATTTAAGAAAATACAAGCCCCCCTTTTCCTGGAAAATATCCGCCGCCGTTCCCTCATACATATGGAGGAGAAATCCGGAGACAGGGGAGGAGCGGAGTATGGGACAGGGGCAAAACACCCACAGACAGGGAAGAAAGCGTCAGAGCTTCCTGCGGGGAGCGCTGGTGCTCACCGGGGGGATGGCCGTGGTGAAGGTGCTGGGCGCGCTGTTCAAAGTTCCCCTGACCTACGTGGTGGGGGAATACGGCATGGGGCTGTTCAGTGTGGCCTACCACTTTTTCGGGCCTGTGTTCAGCCTTGCCACCGTGGGGTTTCCCGTTGCCGTTTCCCGGCTGGTTTCGGAAAACAGCTCCCTGGGCCGGTGGAACGATGTCCGCCAGGTGAAACGGGTGGCAATGCCCCTGTTTCTGGGGTGGGGGGCCTGCGGCATGGGGGTGATGGTTCTGCTGGCGCCCCTGTACTGCCGGTGGGTCACCGGGGCCGCCTACGCCCTGGCGCCTATGCTGGCCCTGGCCCCTGCCGTGGTGCTGGCCTGCGCCACTTCCGTCTACCGGGGGTATTACGAGGGATTGGGCAATATGGTGCCCACCGCGTTTTCCCAGGTGCTGGAAGCGGTGGTGAAGCTGGGACTTGGCCTGGCTGCCGCGGGGGCGGCGGTCAGCCTTGCCCAGAAAGAGTATGCAGCCCGAGGCACGGTGCTGGGTTTTTCTCCCGGAGGGGAGGACCAAGCCATGTTTCTCACCCTGTCCCTGGGGGCGGCAGGGGCTGTGCTGGGAGTGACGGCGGGAGCGCTGCTGTCCCTGGTGTACCTTGGGCTCCGGTTTCGCTTTCACGGGGACGGAACGGTTCCCAGGCTGTACCGTCAGTCTCCCCCTGCCAAAAGCCCGAAGGAGACCCGAAAACGGCTGTGGTCCATCACTCTGCCCATTGCGCTGGGATCCCTTGCCACCAACGTGGCCGGGCTCATCGACGCCACCTTTCTTCAGAGCCGCCTGGGGGACGTGCTGCGACAGGCACCGGACCGGCTGCTGGGGGTTTACCAGGGGCAGCTCCCCAGCGCCTACCTGGAAAACCCCCAGACCATCCCCACCTACCTGTACGGGTGCTACACCCTGGCCATGACCATTTACCTGCTGGTGCCTGGGATCACCCAGGCTCTGGGGACCAGCGCCCTTCCTGCGGTCACTGCGGCCTGGGCCCGGGGCAGCAGGAACGAGCTGCGGGGCCGTATGGAGAACGTGGTGCGGGTTACAGCCCTGTTCTGCTTTCCCGCGGGAATCGGCGTCTCCTTCTTCGCGGAACCCATCACCCGGCTGCTTTACGGGGAGGGGGAGTCCACCTCGGTCATTGGAGAGTCCCTGGCGCTGTTGGGGGTGGCGTCCCTGGCGGCCGCACTGAGCGGTCCCCTGTCCAGCATGCTCCAAGCGGTGGGCCGGGCCGACCTTCCCGTGAAGCTGCTTCTGGCCGCCATGGCCATTAAGCTGGGGGCGAACTGGCTTCTGTGCGGCATCCCCGAGGTGAACATTCTGGGTGCCGGCGTGGGGACGCTGCTGTGCTATCTGTTTTTGGTGGTGTGCCAGTTCCGCTGCCTCCGGAAAGCCGCAGGAGTGCCCCTCTCCACGGTGAGCATCTTTTTCCGGCCGCTGGCCTGTGCGCTGGTCTGCGGCGCCGGGGCCCGTTCCCTCTACGACTTCCTCCGTCCCGCCCTGCCTGCGGGACAGATGGGGGAGGCCGGCGCCCTGCTGGCAGCCGGCCTGGGGGGTGTGGTCCTCTATTTGGGAGGCCTTCTGCTGCTGCGGGGCATTGGAAAAAGGGATCTCCAATCCTTGCCAAATGGACAAAAAATTGCAAAAATGCTTGAAAAACAGGGATGGATATGATATCATTGCAATGCTATGACATCCGGCGGGGAAACCGTAAGAGCATTGGGCTCTGGCGTTTCATCCTTTTTGGAAGGAAAGATCCCCTGTGCCGCAGAAAATTTTTTGGAGGTATTCCCATAATGAATAAGTCTGAATTGATCGCGGAAGTTGCCGCTAAGGCTGAAATTACCAAGAAAGACGCTGACGCTGCTGTCACCGCTGTGATCGATGCCATTACCGAGTCTCTGAAGAAGGGCGACAAGGTCCAGCTGGTGGGCTTTGGCACTTTCGAAGTGCGTGAGCGCGGCGCTCGCACCGGGCGTGATCCCCGCACCAACCAGGAGATTCAGATCCCCGCTTCCAAGGCCCCTGCTTTCAAGGCCGGCAAGGCGCTGAAGGATACCGTCAACGACAAGTAAGTATGTGGCATTCAGGCGGGCTCGGAACGTTCCGGGCCCGTTTTTTGTTTGCCGGAATGTGTGGAGGACAGTATGAGACTTGACAAGTATTTAAAGATTTCCCGGCTGATCAAGCGCCGCACCGTGGCCAACGAGGCCTGCGACGCGGGCCGGGTGCTGGTGAATGGGAAACAGGCCCGTGCCTCTTACGATGTAAAGCCCGGGGACGTGCTGGAGATTCAGCTGGGAGAGCGGGTCCTGAAAGCGGAGGTGCTCTCCGTGGCGGAGTTCGCCAAGAAGGAGCAGGCATCGGACCTGTACCGGATGATCGAGGAATAACCTTGGGTTTTCGGGCATACACATCCCTAGAAGAAACAAAAGGGGTTTGTGTGTATGGCAGAAGCGCAAAAACCGCTGCGGCGCCACAGCCTGCAGCTGGAGGACCGGGGAACGCTGCGGGCCACAGGCATTGTTCGGGTGGACTTTTTCAGCGAGGAGCTGATCACCGCTCAGACGGACCTGGGCCAGCTGAACATCAAGGGGGAGGGCCTGCACATTGAGAGCCTGGATTCCGACTCCGGGGACCTGTTGGCCCGGGGAAAGGTGGTGGCCCTCTCCTACACGGAAAGCGGGCCGGCGCTTTCCTTTTTCGGCAGGCTTTTCAAATGAGCGGGCAGGCGCTGCCCCTTGTTTTCTTCTGCCTGGCAACGGGGGCGGCCATGGGCTGCCTCTTTTTGTTGTTTCAGGGGGTGGGGATCCTGCTGGGGGCAAAAAAACTGGGGACTGCCCTTCTGGACCTTGTGTTCTGCTGCTTGTGCGGAGGGTTTGTGTTTCTGTGCGCTTTGGCGGTGGACAGCGGCCGGCTGCGGCTGTACCAGGCGGCGCTTCAAGGGCTGGGGGCATGGGCGGCGGCAGCCTCCCTGGGGCCTTGGGCGGCAAAAGGCGGGAAGGCGCTGAAAAAATCTTTTTGGAGAGTTTCGGGTGTTCTGGGAAGATGGATGTCCTTCCTGCGGGGGCTTTTTCCAAAACCGAAAGACCCTGGAAGGGAGAAGGGGAAAAAAACTGGAAAAAAGGCGAAAAAACAGAGAAAAAAGACTTGAAAAATTTATGTATACCAGGTTATAATAGTACCACTATGGGAGTCTCTACGGCAAAGTTCCTGGGACAGGCAAAAGATGGGAGGCGGGCTTCTTGCGCGAGCTGAAAATGGATAAATACAGGGGTAGTTTCCTCTTGAAATTCGCGGTGTTTTGTTTCGCCGTGTTCATTTTGGTTTCCCTCATTGGCCAGCAGCTGCAGATTGGCGAGAAGCGCGAGGAACTGCAGGACCTGCAGCAGCAGCTCACCGTCCAGAACACCCGGAACGAGGAGATCCAGAACTCCCTGGAAAACAGCGGCGATTTGGCGGAGTACGCCGAACGCAGAGCCCGCAGCGACCTGGATTACGCCAAACCCGGTGAACGGGTGTTCGTAGACGTGGGAGGCGGCAGCTGAGTTCTTGGCCCCACTTATTTTACATCCGGCACAGCCGAGGAGGAATTTGCTTTATTATGCAGCTTGAGGTTGGAGAAATTTATGAGGGAAAAGTGACGGGCATCACCAAGTTTGGCGCCTTTGTCAGCTTCGAGGGCGGCCAGACGGGAATGGTGCACATCTCCGAAGTGGCCCCCACCTTTGTCACTGAGATCCGGGACTTCGTCACAGAAGGGCAGACAGTTAAGGTGAAGGTGCTTTCCATCAGCGAAGAGGGGAAGATCAGCCTTTCCATGAAGAAAGCCTTGCCCGAGGAACAGCAGCGCAAGCCGTCCCGCCGGTTCGACGGTCCCCGGAAAGACGGCGGCCGCCGGGAAGGAAACCGCCGGGAAGGGGGACACGCGCCCCGCCAGCCCAGGCCAGCTCCTCAGCCGGGACCCGCACGCCCCGGCGACTTTGAGTGGCAGAGCCGCCGCAACGACAGCGGCACCTTTGAGGAAATGATGAGCCGCTTTAAGCAGACCAGCGACGAGAAAATGTCCGACCTGAAGCGGGGGAACGAGTCCCGCCGGGGCTATTCCCGCCGTGGGCAGCAGAAATAAGATCAATAGAAAGAGCCCCTTTGATGGGCTCTTTTTTTGGCTTCCCCAGGAAGCGCTTACAAG